>CAIYDK010000459.1 GCA_903924955.1 uncultured beta proteobacterium
AATCGGTGCGCAGGCGCCAGGCGCAAGCCGTATGGCTGGGCCGCAGTTTTTGCGGCGTCGTGTGTGGCTGGGGCACGGCATTCGGCCGGCAAGTGCCGGGGTAGACCCGTTCGCTGTGCCGTGCGCGTGCCAATCCGTGTTGCTGCAGGGCGTTGGCAATGTCTTTTCGTGAGCAGGTGCAAGCGTAGGCCAGACCATGCTCAATCAGGCTATCCAGTGCTTGCTGGTAGAGCGCAGATCGTGTGGATTGCAGGACAACTGGCGCGTCAGATGCCAGCCCGCAGTCGCTGAGTTGTTGCAGGATACGCTGGGTCGCGCCTGGCACGGTGCGTGGCGTGTCCACATCTTCTATGCGTACCAGCCACTGCCCCCCATGGGAGCGCGCATCGAGCCAACTGGCCAGCGCTGCGACCAGTGAGCCAGCATGCAACGGCCCTGTGGGTGATGGTGCGAAGCGACCGACATACACGCTGGAGTTCATGGCTTGAGCGCCGCCGGACCGCCCTACGGCACGCGCAGGCTCTAAATGATGGCCAGAGCCAGTTCCAGGCCGGACACAAATGCGTGTTCGACCCGGTGCCCCAGGCACCAGTCACCGCACAAACCCAGGCCGGCCGTGGCATCCCACAGGTGGGATTTCCCAAGTGGCTGGTCGGTTCTGGCGTAAAGCCAGCGCTTGCTGTCAGTGTGGGATGCTTCGGCGCGGATCCCCGTCACTTCCGCAAAGGCCTTGGTCAACTTGGCCTCCACGCGCTTGGGGTCATCATGCAAGTGCTCTTTGGACCATTCGGCACTGGCTTGTACGGTCCAGCGCTCCACCGCGCCGCGGCCCGGTTTGCTGGACTCACGGGTCAGCCAGGCAATCCGGTGGTGGGTGCTGCGCGCAGCGTTCCATTGGGGCCCGATCGCGGACATGCCCGGTTGCATGGCTTGGGGGAATGCCAACATCAGCGTCCAGCAGGGCGACACGGTCACGGCGCTGGTTTTCTTGAGCAAGGCGGCGGCCTTTGGGGTGTCTTTCAGCAGTGCCTGGGCCTGCGCAGCCGGCACCCCTAGCACGACCGCATCGAAGCCGCCATAGACATGGCTGCTGTCGCCTGTGCCCTGTGTGCGCAACTGCCACTGAGCTTTGTTCAGCGAATCGCGCTCAATGGCGGTGACCTGCGTTTGCAACTCGAGCGATTGGGAGGCTACCAGCGGCTGTGCCCAGCGGCGCACCAGCGTGCTCATGCCCGGAACTGCCACCCAGTGGGGTTCGCGCGCAGGCAATCCGGCGGCGGCCACGCGGCCATGCTCGTCGAGCACCTGCACCGTGTTGGCGCTCCAGCGCTTGCATACGTTGGGTGTGGTCTGCATGGCCTCGACAAAGCGGGGGTCACGCACGGTGAAGTACTGCGCGCCGGTGTCAAAAGTGCCAAAAGGGCTGTTGCGTGTGGCCATGCGGCCACCCACGGTGTGACTTTTCTCGAACACGGTCACACGGTGGCCCGCTTGCACCAAAGTGCGCGCGCAGGTAATTGCCGCCATCCCTGCTCCAACGATTGCAATGTGTTTGGAAGTGGTCATGCGGGGTGTCTCCAAGAGTTGAGGTGTTGTGGGCAGTTTAAACGCGTGCGGGCGGCCTACCGGCTATCGCGCCGGATTTGAGACGGATTTCTTAAAAATGACCCCGATGTTGTTCGAGCAAGGCGGCGCGTGTGGTGGGACTTTCCAGTTGTTTCAGCCACCATTGCAGTGCACGGCCCTGGGTGGCTGCCTTTGCCCCGCGCCAGGCGTAGTGGATGGAAACCTGGCGGTGACCGCGCTCGGTCTTCTTGACCACCAGGTGGCCCGCTTCTATGAATGGATCGGCCATGCAGCGCGGCAAACTGCCCCCGCCCAGCCCCCGCAAATGGGCGTCGAGCTTGGCCTGCATGCTGCCTACGGTAAACACGTCCTGCCCACTTAACAAGCCAAAGGTTAGGCCCCGGCCACGCTGCACCGAATCGGCAACTGCCACTGCGCGGTGCTGCTGGATCAGGGCATCGCTGAGTGGCTCGGGTGCGCTGGCCAATGGGTGGTGTGGTGCCACGGCATAGACAAAGGACACAACGCCCAGCGGCTTGTTGTGCACGTCCGAGGTGTTTGACGGGTCGGGCGTGACGCCAATGGCCAAGTCCGCCTGGCCGGAGGTCAGTGCCTCCAGCGTGCCAGACAGGGTTTCATCGCGCAATCGGATGCGGGTGGGGGGCGACAGGGCAAAAAAGCTGTCGCAAAGTTCCATGACAGTGGCCTTGGAGATGATGGTATCGACGGCAATGGTGAACTGCGGCTCCCAACCCGTTGCCACGCGCTTGACCCGGTTGGCAACGGCATCAATGTCGTTGAGCAGTCGTGCAGCCTCGCGCAGCAGCTCGGCGCCGGCCTCGGTTAACTTGGCCTGGCGCGAGCTGCGGTCGTACAGCAGGACGTCCAGGGCATCTTCAATCTGGCGAACGCGGTAGGTCAGTGCACTGGGCACCATGCCCATGGCGCGTGCGGCGGCCGCAAAGCTGCCGGATGATGCGATGGTCTGCAGCATGGACAATGCATCGGGGGTGAGTACATCACGCGCTGTTTGCATGAATGTGGCCTTTAAATTGAATTTGTTTGAATGATGCCATCAATCAGCGTGGATGGAAATCGTCAATGGGTAGCCTAAAGTTCAGGCTACAGGAGGAGTTCTAATGTTGATCGTTCGCAAATCCGGGGATCGTGGCTACGCAGACCACGGTTGGCTCAAATCCTTTCACAGCTTTTCATTCGCGGGCTACTACGACCCGGCACATATGGGCTGGGGCAACTTGCGCGTGATCAACGAAGACCGCATTGCGCCGGGAACGGGTTTCGCAACCCACGGCCACCGGGATATGGAAATCATCAGCTATGTGGTGTCGGGTGAGTTGGCCCACAAGGACAGCATGGGCAATGTCAAGGGCATTCCACCGGGTGATGTGCAGCGCATGAGCGCAGGGCGTGGCGTACAGCACAGCGAGTTCAACCATGCACCCAACGAAGTAACCCACTTTTTCCAAATATGGATTGAGCCCAACGTGAAGGGCATTGACCCCGGTTACGAGCAAAAGACCTTTGTGGCGGCGCAGAAGCAGGGTGCCTTGCGCCTGGTGGCGTCCCCTGATGGCGCGCAGGGCTCGGTGCTGATCCATGCGGATGCTCGACTGTACAGCGGGCTGTTCGATGGCGGGCAAGCGGTGACGCTGGCGCTGGACCCCAATCGCAAGGCCTATGTGCATATGGTGCGTGGTGCGATGGCGGTCAATGGCACACGATTGGCGACTGGTGATGCAGCATTGCTGGAGCATGAGAGCCAACTGCGGCTCGATGGGGCCAGTGCCGCCGAGGTGCTGGTCTTTGACTTGCAGGCTTAGGATTCGGTTTTTTGTCCAAAAGGAGTGTTCAGATGGCAAAGGTAGTTGTAGTTTTTCATTCGGGTTACGGGCACACATTGCGCATGGCGCAATCGGTGGCGCAGGGGGCTGATGCCGAGTTGCTGGCGATTGACGCGGACGGCAATTTGCCCGAGGCGGGCTGGGATACGCTGGCCAGCGCGGATGCCATCATTTTTGGATCACCCACCTACATGGGCAGCGTGAGCTGGCAATTCAAGAAATTTGCCGATGCCAGCAGCAAGCCCTGGTACACCCAGGCCTGGAAGGACAAGATTTTTGGCGGTTTCACCGTGAGCGCCAACGTCAATGGCGACAAGCACTCCACTTTGCACTACCTCATGACGTTGGCCATGCAGCATGGTGGCATTTGGGCTGGCACCGGATTGAACTACAACAACACCAAGGCCTCGCAGCGCAGCGATGTGAACTACCTGGCCTCCAGCGCCGGTCCCATGGCGCAGACGCCGGGTGACGCCAGCGGTGAAGAAATGAACGCGGGCGACCTGGAGACGGGCCGGCTATTTGGCGCGCGCATTGCGGCTTTGGCGGCAAAGTAGGTTCAGGGCTCTGGCACCAAAAGATCCGGCCCTACCGCACGGCGCTCGTCAAACACAAAGCAGCTGCCCTGGTAGTGCGAACCGTCGGTTTCCTCAAAATACTTGAGGATTCCGCCTTCGAGCTGGTAGACATGATCCAGTCCGAATTCGTGCATGAGGATGGCCGCCTTTTCGCAGCGAATACCGCCCGTGCAAAAACTCACCACGGTTTTGCCTTCCAGCTGCGCCTTGTGGTCCAGCACGGCCTGCGGAAACTCGGTGAATTTGGTGATGCGCCAGTCGATGGCGCCCACAAACGTACCGGCGTCTACTTCGAAGTCGTTGCGGGTGTCCAGCGTGACCACCGGACGACCTTCGTCGTCATGCCCCTGGTCCAGCCAGCGCTTTACCGTGGCAGGTGTCACGGCAGGTGCGCGCCCTTCTGCGGGGCGTATGGTGGGGTAGTTCATGCGAATGATCTCGCCTTTGACCTTGACCAGCATCTTTTTGAACGGCTGAGTTTCTGACCAGCTTTCTTTGGGTGAAATGTCAGAAAAACGTGCATCCTGGTGAAGTTGGGTGACGAATCCGCGCACATCACTGGCGGGGCCTGCGAGAAACAGGTTGATGCCTTCCTCGGCCAGCAAAATTGTGCCTTTCAGAGACCGCTCCAGCGCTGTGGCCAAAAGATGCTCCCGTAACACAGTTGCGTCGGGCAGGGGTACAAATTTGTAAGCAGAGATGTTCAGGACGGCATTCATTGCCGGCGATTCTACGGGGGGCAGCGACCCGCGCAGCGGTGGAGCGTGGGGGCCATGCTGAACCTACAATCCATCCATGTTTATCCACTTGCGCTTGCACACCGAATTTTCCGTTGTCGATGGAACCAACCGCATCGACGATGTGATTCAGGCCGCGGTTGCCGACGGCCAGCCGGCCCTGGCCATCACCGACCTGAGCAACTTGTTTGGTGCGATCAAGTTTTACAAACAGGCGCGAGCCAAAGGCACCAAGCCGATCATTGGTGTGGAAATTTTTCTGGAAGGCCTCGGGGGCGACACCGCCGCGTTGTCGCGCATGGTGTTGCTGGTGCAGAACAAGCAGGGCTATTTAAATTTGTCGGAGCTACTGGCACGCGGTTTTACCCAGAACATCGTGAAAAACCAGGCCGTTATCAAACTGGCGTGGTTGCAGGAATTGAACGAAGGGCTAATTGCCTTGTCCGGCGCGCAAGCCGGGCCCGTCGGTCAGGCACTGGTGCAGGGGGATCAGGCGCGCGCGCTGGAAGTGGCCTTGCAGTTGGCGGGCGTTTTTCCGCACCGGTTTTATCTGGAATTGCAGCGCGCGGGGCGGGTGGATGATGAGTCCCATGTGATCGCCACGGTGCAACTTGCAGCGCGCGTCAAGTTGCCGGTTGTTGCCACCCATCCTGTTCAATTCACCACGCCCGATGATTTTGAGGCCCACGAGGCACGGGTTTGCATTGCGGATGGCGAAATTTTGGGCAACGCCAAACGGGTGCGCAAGTACACCCGCGAGCAGTATTTCAAATCCAGTGCCGACATGCTGGCGCTATTTGCCGATGTGCCTTCTGCCATTGCGAATACGCTGGAAATCGCCAAGCGTTGTAGCCTGACGCTGGTGTTGGGAAAGAATTATTTGCCGGAATTCCCCACGCCGTTGGTCAATGGTCAGCGCATGACGCCGGATGAGTATTTTCGTTACGCGTCGCACGAGGGGCTGAAGGAGCGCATGGCGCACCTGTTTCCCGATGTGTCTGAGCGGGAAGCCCAGATGCCGCTGTACGTCGAGCGCCTGGAGTTTGAGATTGCCACCATTCTGAAGATGGGGTTTCCGGGATACTTTTTGATTGTGGGCGACTTCATCAACTGGGCCAAGAACAACGGTTGCCCGGTGGGGCCGGGGCGGGGTTCCGGCGCGGGCTCGCTGGTGGCCTATTCGTTGAAGATCACGGATCTGGACCCGATTCGTTACAAGCTGCTGTTCGAGCGGTTTCTGAACCCCGAGCGGGTTTCCATGCCCGACTTTGACATCGACTTCTGCCAGACCAACCGCAACCTGGTTATTGACTATGTGAAGGCCAAATACGGCAAGGACGCCGTGAGCCAGATTGCCACCTTCGGCACCATGGCCGCGCGTGGTGTCGTGCGTGATGTCGGTCGGGTGCTGGACATGCCGTACATGTTTTGCGACGGCATCAGCAAGCTCATACCCAATAAGCCCGGCACTAACGTGACCTTGCAGTTGCCACCGACCGACGGCAAGAAGAGCGACAAGTATGTGTACGCGAGCGAGGCCGAGCCGATTCTGGCCGAGCGTGAAGCGAAGGAAGAAGACGTCAAGACCCTGTTGGAACTGGCCCGCAAGCTGGAGGGCATGACGCGCAACATCGGCATGCACGCAGGCGGTGTGTTGATCGCACCAGGCAAGTTGACCGATTTTTGCCCGCTGTACCAGCAGCCTGGCAGCGAGTCGGCGGTAAGCCAGTATGACAAGGACGATGTGGAAGCCATAGGCCTGGTGAAGTTTGACTTTTTGGGTCTGGCCACGCTGACTATTCTGGAGATCGCGCGCGAGTTCATCGTCAAACGCCACGCGGGCCAGGAGGGCTTTGCCTACGAGAACCTGCCGCTGGATGACGCCCGGGTCTACAAGCTGTTTACCGACGGAAAAACCGAGGCTGTGTTCCAGTTTGAAAGTACCGGCATGCAACGCATGCTCAAAGACGCCAAACCGTCCCGCCTGGAAGACCTGATTGCGCTCAACGCGTTGTACCGCCCCGGCCCCATGGATTTGATCCCCAGCTTCGTGGCACGCAAGCATGGGCGCGAAGTGATCGAGTACCCGCACCCACTGGTGGCCGAGATGCTGAGCGAGACCTACGGCATCATGGTCTACCAGGAGCAGGTGATGCAGACCGCCCAGATTCTGGGTGGCTACTCGCTGGGTGGCGCCGACATGCTGCGCCGCGCCATGGGCAAGAAGAAGGCCGAGGAGATGGCCGAGCACCGCGCGATCTTCCGCGCAGGCGCCGCCAAGAACGACATCAGTGAGCAGAAAGCCGACGAGGTTTTTGACCTGATGGAGAAGTTCGCGGGCTACGGCTTCAACAAGTCGCACGCCGCCGCCTATTCCCTGCTGGCCTACCACACGGCGTGGATCAAGGTGCACTACACGGCTGAGTTTTTCTGCGCCAACATGACGGTGGAAATGGACGATACCGACAAGCT
Organism: uncultured beta proteobacterium; assembly: GCA_903924955.1. GTDB lineage: Bacteria > Pseudomonadota > Gammaproteobacteria > Burkholderiales > Burkholderiaceae_C > Allorhodoferax. Next base: position 7,216 of record CAIYDK010000459.1, read on the forward strand.
CAAGGTGTTGTTCGAGGATGCCGTGAAGATGGGTCTGAGTTTCGAGCCGCCCAATATCAACCGCGGCCGTCACCGTTTTGAGCCCATTTCCAACAAGGAAATCCGCTACGGCCTGGGTGCCATCAAAGGCACGGGCCAGCAGGCCATCGAAGCCATTGTGGCAGCGCGTGAAGGCTCGGGGCCGACCCAGGAGGAGGGACCGTTTACCAGCCTGTTCGACTTTGCACGCCGCGTGGACCGCAGTCGGCTGAACAAGCGCTGCGTTGAGGCACTGATCAAGGCCGGTGCGTTTGACACGCTGCAACTTAACCGTGCGTCGTTGACGGCGTCCATTGACCGGGCCTTTGACTTTGCGTCCGCGTCCGCGGCCAATGCCAACCAGCATGGTCTGTTCGACATGGGCGGCGACGATGACCACGGCTCCAGCACGCAAGAGCCCGAACTGGTGGACGCCCTGCACTGGGGTATCAAGGAACAACTGACTTTCGAGAAAACAGCGGTTGGTTTCTATTTGTCGGGCCATCTGTTTGACGAAGTGACGCTGGAAGTGCGTCGCTTTGCCAAGCGCCCTATCGAGGAGTTGATCGACACCCGCGAGCCGCAGTTGCTGGCCGGCATCGTCACTGACTTTCGCGTGATCAATGGTCAGCGCGGCAAACTGGCATTGTTCAAGCTGGACGACAAGTCCGCCATGATTGATGCACGGGCGGAGGACGAGTTGATTAACGCCAACAAGCACCTGTTCAAGGATGATGAACTCATCATCGTCATGGGCAAGGTGCGCGACGACCGATTCTCTGGCGGCAAGCAGCTCACCATCACCCAGGTTTGGGATCTGGAGCAGGCGCGTTGCCGTTTTGGCAAATATCTGCGGGTGGCGGTGAATGCGGGTTCGCTGGGCGTGCCAGATGTCGCACGCATGGTTCGTGAATTTCCGGCTCGCCGGGAGGTGACCGAACAGGGCGAATTGATGCGTGGTTTGGCGGTGCGCCTGGCGGTGCAGCGGGTCGGCGATGCGCAGGCCGACTGCACTGGTGCGGTTGCCGAGCTGCTTTTGGGTGAAAACGCCAAGTTTTACCCCAGCGACGCGGCGCTGGCGGGTTGGCGTGCCCAGGCGGAGTCGGGCAAAGCCGTGATTGCCTACGATTGAGTGTTTTCACCCATATCTTGTGCCATATTGGCCGCTAGCCCCCGTGGGATATGCGTAACACGCTACAAATAGTGTAGCGATAGTCTTGCGTTCTCGTGCCTGTGTGGGCTCGTTGGCGCCTGTCTGAGCCGGCAAATTGCCCCCTGCAGTTGACAAGGTTTATGGGTTAAACTAAATTACTAACCCATCGGTCATTAAATAATTTCCTTAGCTGCTCACTTCATCTACGTCTTGCCATGCACACCAAACTCCTTCCCG
>CAIYDK010000460.1 GCA_903924955.1 uncultured beta proteobacterium
GGCAGGCGGCGGCTGAACCAGCCCAGCGCCTCGTCGTCAAGTTCCTGCATGGCCGTGCCCGACAGTGTCTCCATTTGTCTTGCAGTGATACGGGAATCTGGTTTTGCAAGTTGGTCTGGCGCAATCTGTGCCTGCTTCAATGCGTTGGACGGGTCCTTGTCATACCGTTGGTATGCGCTCACAATTGCCCGCGCGAAGGCCATGGGGGTGGCGGCAATGGGAGATGAGGTGACCATGGCGCTAGTGTGCCAAGTTTTTTTACCATTTGGCACGATTTGCAACCTTTCTGACCTGCTGCCATTACACGGTCCCGATGAAAATGCAGGTTGCCCAGAACCCTTTTCGTGGAACACCTTCATGTCCATCCTTGAAACACAACTCAACGCCCGCTCTGCGGACTTCTGTGCCAACGCCACTGCCATGCGTGCCTTGGTAGCCGACCTGAATGCCCAGACCGACAAGGCGGCGATGGGCGGAGGCACCGCCGCCCGTGCAAAACACACCGCCCGCGGCAAGTTGCTGCCGCGTGACCGGGTGCACAACCTGCTGGATGCCGGCACGCCATTTTTGGAACTCTCACCGCTCGCCGCCATGGGTATGTACCCGGACCGTGACGGCACCGACAGCGCCCCTTGCGCGGGGGTCATTGCCGGCATAGGCCGCGTGTCCGGCGTGGATTGCATGATCGTGTGCAACGATGCCACGGTAAAGGGCGGTACCTATTACCCTGTCACCGTCAAGAAGCATTTGCGAGCCCAGGAAATTGCGCAGCAAAACCGCCTGCCCTGCATTTACCTGGTGGATTCGGGCGGTGCCAACCTGCCCAACCAGGACGAAGTGTTTCCGGATCGCGATCACTTTGGCCGCATCTTTTTCAACCAGGCCAATATGAGCGCCGAGGGCATTGCCCAGATCGCCGTGGTCATGGGTTCGTGCACGGCCGGTGGCGCCTATGTGCCGGCCATGAGCGATGAGACCATCATCGTCAAGAACCAGGGCACCATCTTTCTGGGCGGCCCACCGCTGGTCAAAGCGGCCACCGGCGAGGTGGTAACCGCCGAAGACCTGGGTGGCGGCGATGTGCATACGCGCCTTTCCGGCGTGGCGGACCACCTGGCACAGAACGACCTGCATGCGCTTTCCATTGCGCGCACAGCGGTCGCTAACTTGAATCAAAAGAAGGCTCTAGCCCCCGCACTACGTGCGCCAGCAGCTCCTAAATATGTAGCAGAAGAGCTGTACGGCGTGATCCCGACCGACACCCGCAAGCCCTTTGATGTGCGTGAAATCATCGCCCGCATCGTTGATGGCAGTGAGTTCCACGAGTTCAAACCGCGTTTCGGTACTACGCTGGTAACCGGTTTTGCGCACATTGAAGGGATGCCGGTCGGCATCATCGCCAACAACGGCATTTTGTTCAGTGAGTCGGCGCTTAAGGGTGCGCACTTCATCGAGCTGTGCTGCCAGCGCAAGATACCGCTGGTGTTCCTGCAGAACATCACCGGCTTCATGGTCGGGCGCAAGTACGAGAACGAGGGCATCGCCCGCAACGGCGCCAAGATGGTGACGGCCGTGGCCACGGCCAACGTGCCCAAGTTCACCATCATCATTGGTGGCAGCTTTGGTGCGGGCAACTACGGCATGTGCGGTCGCGCTTACTCACCCCGCTTTCTCTGGATGTGGCCCAATGCGCGCATCAGCGTCATGGGTGGCGAGCAGGCGGCCAGCGTGCTGGCCACCGTGCGTCGCGACGGCATCGAGGCCAAAGGCGGCGCCTGGAGCATGGAAGAGGAAGAGACCTTTAAGGCCCCGATCCGCCGCCAATACGAGGAGCAAGGCCATCCCTATTACGCCACCGCCCGACTGTGGGACGACGGCATCATCGACCCGGCTGATACACGACGTGTGCTCGCATTGGGCCTGTCGGCCACGCTCAATGCTCCCATTCCCGATGTCAAGTTCGGCCTGTTCCGGATGTAATGAGGACCACCACCATGTTTACAAAAATTCTCATTGCCAACCGTGGCGAAATCGCCTGCCGTGTCGCCGCTACCGCCCGTCGCATGGCCGTCAAGACTGTTGCAGTCTATTCGGACGCTGACGCTGGCGCCAAACACGTGGCGGCCTGTGACGAGGCCATTCACATCGGCGGCAGCGCGCCCAAGGACAGCTACCTGCGTTGGGAAAAAATCATTGCCGCCGCAAAAGCCACCGGCGCGCAAGCGATTCACCCCGGCTACGGATTTTTGAGCGAGAACGAAGAGTTTGCCCAGGCTTGTGCTGCCGCAGGATTGGTCTTCATCGGACCGCCTCCTTCGGCCATCAAGGCCATGGGACTCAAGGCCGAATCCAAGCAACTGATGGAGAAGGCCGGCGTGCCCCTCGTACCTGGCTACCACGGCGCCAACCAGGACCCGGCGCTGCTGCAGGGCGAGGCCGATCGAATCGGGTACCCCGTGCTGATCAAGGCCAGTGCTGGCGGTGGCGGCAAAGGGATGCGCGCGGTGGACAAGGCGGAAGACTTTTCTGCAGCACTGGCGTCGTGCAAGCGCGAGGCCATCAACAGTTTTGGCGATGACGCGGTGCTGATTGAAAAGTATGTCCAGCGCCCGCGACACATTGAAATTCAGGTTTTTGGCGACACCCAAGGTAACTACGTCTACCTGTTCGAGCGCGATTGCTCGGTACAGCGCCGCCACCAAAAGGTGCTGGAAGAAGCTCCCGCGCCCGGTATGACCCCCGAGATGCGGGCCCAGATGGGCTTGGCGGCGGTGGCTGCGGCGCGTGCGGTGAACTATGTGGGAGCAGGCACCGTCGAGTTCATCGTGGAGCAGCGTGACGGTGGCGAAATGAATTTCTTCTTCATGGAGATGAACACGCGCCTGCAAGTGGAGCATCCGGTGACCGAGGCGATTACTGGTCAGGATCTGGTTGAGTGGCAATTGCGCGTGGCATCGGGCGAACCGCTGCCCTTGGAGCAGCATGAATTGCGCATCCATGGCCACGCCATCGAGGCGCGTATTTGTGCCGAAAATCCTGACAACAACTTCTTGCCCGCCACCGGCACATTGCACGTGTACGGCCTGCCGACCTGCGCGATGTTTGAGCGTGCCGATGATGCGGTGCGCGTGGACTCGGGCGTGCGCGAGGGCGACACCATCAGCCCTTACTACGACTCCATGGTGGCCAAGCTCATCGTGCATGGCGCCACGCGTGAACAGGCGCTGGCGCGCATGGACACTGCCTTGGCGCAGACGCACATCGTGGGGCTGGCGACCAACGTGCAGTTTCTGCGCCATGTCACCACCAGCCCATCGTTTGCCAAGGCCCAACTGGATACGGGGTTGATTCCCCGCGAAGCGGACGTGCTGTTCAACCAGGAAAAGGTGGGGCTACAAATGGCGACGGCCGCCATGGTGGCTGACATGCTGGTAAGTGAGCAGACGCTGGCCCAGAAAGCCAATGTGCATGGCTGGATCGACCCCTGGGCGCAGCGCGACGGCTGGCGCTCGCATGGCGCCTCTAACCGGGAGTTCATGCTGGAGTTCCATGGCGAGCCCCACACCGCACTGTTCACCCGTCTGCACGACGGCGGCCTGCAACTGACGGTTGATGGCAATACCGCTGCCTTGCGCTACACGCCCATGGCCGGTGGCGCGCTCGATGTGCGCTATGGTGACTTGCGCTCGGCGGTTCAACTGTATAAAAAAGGCGAGGTAGCCCACGTATTCACTGCGCAAGGTGCTACGCAAATCGTAGCAATTGACGCCTTGGCGCATGCCGGTGAAGTGCATGCCGAGGTGGGACGCCTGACCGCACCCATGCCGGGTAAGGTGGTGTCGTTTTCGGTCAAAGCGGGTGATGCGGTCAAGAAAGGCCAGGCCCTGGCGGTGATGGA
>CAIYDK010000461.1 GCA_903924955.1 uncultured beta proteobacterium
GGTCACGCCAATGAGTTGCTCAGCCATTTCCATAGCGATCTTGTTGTGGCTGATGAAAAGGAATTGGGTTTCTTTGCTCATGCTGCGCACCAGTTTGGCATAACGCTCGGTATTGGCATCGTCCAGCGGTGCATCGACCTCGTCGAGCAAACAGAATGGCGCCGGGTTGAGCTGAAAAATGGCAAACACCAGGGCAATTGCGGTCAGGGCCTTCTCCCCCCCCGAAAGCAGGTGAATGGTCTGGTTCTTTTTGCCCGGCGGCTGAGCGATGACCTGCACGCCCGAGTCCAGAATTTCGTCGCCCGTGATCACCAGCCTGGCATTTCCACCACCAAATAGCTCCGGGAACATACGCCCGAAGTGTTGGTTGACCAAGTCAAATGTGCTGGACAGCATGTCACGCGTCTCGGCGTCGATCTTGCGAATGGCGGCTTCCAGCGTATTCATGGCTTCAGTCAGATCGGCATTTTGGGCATCCAGAAACTGCTTGCGTTCACGGGCTGCAGCCAACTCATCCAGGGCTGCCAAATTGACCGCGCCCAGCGCCGCAATCTCGCGGTGCAATCGGTCGATGTCGCTTTGCATGCCAGTCAGGCGCACATTGCCATCTTTGATGGATTGCTCAACGGCTTGCAGGTCCGCCTGGGCATCCTGCAACTGCTGTTCGTACTGCTCAAAGCCCAAACGTGCAGCCTGCTCCTTGAGCTGGAACTCGGTGATGCGTTGGCGCAGCGGCTCGAGCTCTCGCTCCAATTGCAAGCGACGCTCATCGCTGGCCCGCAACTTGGCCGTCAAGTCATCATATTCACTGCGCTTGGCGCCCAGCGCCTGCTCACGCTCCAGCTTCAGCGCGAGTGCACTTTGCAAACCGGCTTGCGCGGCCGCATCCGTCAGTCGGGTCAACTCGTCGCGGGCGCGTTGAACTTCAGCATGCACCGATTCGGTTTGCTGGGTCGCCGTATCAATGGTGCGCGCCAGTTCCGCATTACGTGCCTGCAGGCTGCGCTGCGCAAAAACTGCTTCCTGTGCCTGGCGCTCCAGGCTACGTTGCTGCTCGCGGCACTGCGTCAACTTGCGCTGCACCTCAATCACTCGCTCATCCAGCGCGGCATGGCGCTCCTGGCTATCCGCCAGTTGCATGTCCAACGATTCAAATCGCCCCTCTGCGGTGAAGCGGCGTTCTTGCAGGTCATCGAGTTGCGCCTGCACTTCGGCCAGATCCGCATCAATTTGCGCACTGCGGGCCCGGGACTGTTCGGCCAGTTGATTCAGACGCAACGTCTCAACCTGCAGGCCATGGGCCTGGGTTTGGGCATCGGTGGCCTCGCGGCGCACGCTGACCAAGCGCTGTGACGCATCAGCATAGGCCGCTTCGGCTCGCACCAAAGCCGCGCGCGCTTCGTCTGCGATCATGACCTGTGCCCGCAACTCCTTCTCCAGGTTTTCGATTTCCTGGGCACGGGCCAACAGGCCCGCCTGCTCGGAATCCTGCGCGTAAAAGCTGACGCTGTGGCTGTTCACCACATGGCCAGCCTTGACGTAGATGCTCTCTCCTGGTTGGAGTTTGTCACGCTGCGCCAGTGCATCTTCAAAACTTGACGCCGTATAGCAGCCCTGTAGCCAATCCGTCAAAACAGCCTTTTGACCTGCATCGTTGATGCGCAACAAATCCGCCAGCCGTGGCAGCGCGGACACCCGCTCTGGCGCAGTTGCCACTGGCTGGCTAAAAAACGACAGCTTGGCTGGTGGGCCGTCATTCGCAAATGCGCGCACCAATTCCAGACGTGAGACTTCCAATGCGGCAAGTCGCTCGCGCAACGCGCCTTCCAGCGCATTTTCCCAACCTTGCTCAATGTGGATGCGGGTCCACAGGCCTTGAAGGTGGTCAAGCCCGTGCTTGGCCAACCATGGCTGCAATTTACCGTCGGTCTTTACTTTTTCCTGCAAAGCCTTCAGGGCTTCAAGCCGTGCCGACAAATCAGCCTTGCGGGCGAACTCTTCGTTGACCACTTGTTGCTGTGAACGGCGTGCCTCATCGCGTTGGGGCAGTATGTCCTGCAACTCCTGAAGTCGGGCATCTGCCACTGCTGCCAATTCCTGTGCATCAGCCAGCTGGGCTTGCAGGTTCTGCAACCTATCCTCGTCGGGTGGTGCCAAGGCGCTTCGGTCGACATCCAGTCGCTCCCGCCGGGTAGAGACCTGACGAAACTGCTCTTCAATGCCGCGCTGCTCAGCCGCCAACACCTGAATTTGCTGTTGCACCTGCATAACGCTTGCGCGCTGGTCGTTGGCGGCGGACTGTGCAGCCAGCAGCGCGTCCTCCAAATCAGGCAACTGCTGCGCCTGTTCTTCCACTTGGGCAGACAGCATTTCAGTTTGCTCGTCGCCCAGCATGGCCAACTCGGCCAGGCGTTCAATTTCACTTTGGGCATCTTCTTTACGGGCCGCCCACTGGCCTATTTGCTCCTGCAACGTCGCAAGGCGCTGCTCGGCGCGTTGACGCCCTTCGACCACAAATCGGATTTCTGCTTCCAGGCGCCCGACATCGGTACTGGCTTCGTACAGAAGGCCCTGCGCCTGATTGACCTGATCACCCGCTGCGTAGTGCGCTTGGCGCACGGTTTCCAGATCGGCTTCTACACGCCGCAAATCGGCCATGCGGCTTTCCAGCGCATTAACGGCACCCAATCCGTCTGACTGTACTTTGGCCTGATCGGCCAATGCCTCGGCCCGTTTCAGGAACCATTGCTGGTGTTGTTTGAGGCTGACGTCAGCCTGTAGCGTGTTGTATTGGAGTGCAACCTCAGCTTGCTTCTCGAGCTTTTCCAGATTGGCGTTGAGTTCGCGCAGAATGTCTTCAACGCGGGTGAGGTTCTCACGGGTGTCCGATAAGCGGTTCTCTGTCTCCCGACGGCGTTCTTTGTATTTGGAAACACCCGCAGCCTCTTCCAGAAACAGGCGCAACTCTTCCGGCTTGGATTCAATGATGCGGCTGATCGTGCCCTGCCCAATGATGGCGTAGGCACGCGGCCCCAGGCCCGTACCCAGAAATACGTCCTGAACATCGCGGCGACGCACGGGCTGGTTGTTAATGAAGTAGCTAGACGTTCCGTCACGCGTCAGCACCCTCTTGACCGCTATTTCACCAAACTGGCCCCACTGACCGCCTGCGCGGTGATCGGCATTGTCAAAAATCAACTCAACACTGGAGCGACTGGCGGGTTTGCGCGTTGTTGTGCCGTTAAAGATGACGTCCTGCATGGACTCGCCGCGCAATTCGCTGGCCTTGCTCTCGCCAAGCACCCAACGAACGGCGTCCATGATGTTGGACTTTCCACATCCATTGGGACCCACCACACCCACCAGTTGGCCTGGCAACAGGAAATTGGTGGGCTCTGCGAAAGATTTGAACCCGGATAACTTGATGGAATTGAGGCGCACAGGAGAAGGAGGCAGAAGCTAAGCGATTGAATTCATTGGCATTTACGGTAAAACCCCGCACGCCAAGCTCGTCCAATGATACCGTGGGGGATTTTCCCGGACACATCAAGTGCGCAGGGCAGCTTCTATTTTGGCGGCCAGAGCGCTTAACGAGGGTGGTTTGACCATGTAACCTGCCACGCCCAACGGCAAGGCTTCTCCCACGGTGGTTGCACTGGAGTCGGCACTCAGAAAAATGACCTTGGTGTTGCTCAACTGGTTGTTAGGCAGCGACCGCAATTGCTTCACAAACTCAATCCCACCGACTGGCTGCATATGAATGTCCGTCAGAATCAGATCAGGCTTGAGCTTGACGACTTCCTTCAGCGCACTGGCGCCATCGGTAAAAGCATATAGATCCAGTATGCCGATGCGGCGTAAAGTATTCAGGATGAAGGTGCTCATGACGGCTTCATCCTCAACGACAACGATACGGGCTCGTTTGATATCCACGTCAAAACTCCATGTGATGGGATAAATTCAACCAGAGACCGCCAGATACTGCGCAATCTCATTTAACAGACTGTCCAGCAAGGGGCTCAATGCGGCAAAGGCAACACCCACTTCTGCACTACCACCAGACTTGCTCATTTGCTCTACCGCGGCCAATTGCACACACAGCGCCTGATCACAAAATATGGGCATGCAGCCCTTAAGGGAATGTAGCAAAGGGTTGGCTGACCGCACGTCTCCATCAGCAAGTAGCTGCCTGATTTGGGGTACATCCCGCTGTAACAACTCCTGCAGCATGGGGAGCATGCCACGCACCGCTTGCACGTCACCAATTTGCTCCAAAGCGTGCACCGGATCCAGGTACATCCAAGGCTGGCCACTAGCGGAAATCACTGACATCAACTACTCCTCGAACGGATTCAAAATCACCGGGGTAGTCAAAACCCCGCAGGCACAGTGTATCAACTGCTCGGGAGATAA
>CAIYDK010000462.1 GCA_903924955.1 uncultured beta proteobacterium
CCGTCTTGTAGATATTGAGTTTTTCGTTGTGTTTGAATACTTTAATTTGAGCCGACATCTTAGTTAGCAAATATTCAGTCTTGGCAGCGAACTTCGCGTCGTTAATTTGCCTGTCAGTTGGCATTTTTTCGATAAAAAAGTTTGCAAGCGATGCACCAAATTCTTCGGCACGTTTTGCATTAAACCAGTCAAACATTGAACATCCTTCGATGATAAGTGAGTCGTACCATGGACTCCGACGGAAGTTGCCGCAAGGACATACCGAGCCGTCTTAGAGTGAAAATCATTAGCGCGTCAGCAGTTTATACGCACTTTTTCGAGTCCTGAAATGGTTTTTGGCCTGGTCGTTGCATACGTATGGTCTAACGCACTGGCACTGGCCAGTCGGCATTGTTTGGCAGCAGTCAGGACCGACCGGAAAACCGTCAAAGACAGATACTCATACCTCGGGCACATCTGCAAACAATTGTTCCGCACTATTTCCTGCACCACGCTGGCCAACGACACTTCAGTCGCTCCTTTTTGGCAAAAGGGTGCAGTACCCACAAACCATCGGCACCGATGCGATAGCAGTCGGTGGTTCGGGTGTCAAGGTCTACCAGCACATATTCTTCCAGGCTGGGCAGGCTGCGGTAGTGGCTGAACTTGAGGCCGCGGTCATAGGCGGCGCTGCTGGGGGAGAGCACTTCGATGATCAGGCGGGGCTCGGTTTTGACCAGGCTGCTGGCAAGGTCTTGCGCGCTGCAGGTGACCAGAATGTCTGGATAAAAATAGCAGTTGGCTGCTCCGACATGGAGGCGCATGTCACTCATGTAGGTGCGGCAGGGGCTACCACTCAGGTGCTGGCGCAGGGCGAAGGCCATGTTCATGGCAACCGTTACATGGCGGTCTTCCGCCCCCGCCATGGCAAATACCTCGCCATCCAGAAAATCATGGCGCTCGGGTTGTTCAGCCTCCCATGCCAGGTAGTCGGCAGCGGTGAAGCTGGGTTGGGGTGCAGCAAGTCCCATGGCACTTCTCCAGTCAAATGGCGCGCTGGTTTCCTATCACCTTCGCGCAAGAGGCAAGCTTAGCGTATGTTGGATCACCAGTGGTTGGACTTGCAGCAATAATTGGCGCCAGATGCAGCACACAGCAGCCTTTCTTTTCATTGCTCTCCCCTGGCTAAACCCTTTTGCCGTAGGGCCGCAGCCTGCCGTGCCGCAGCAGTTGTTCGCTTGGTCGTGCGTGGCGGGGTTGCTGGCACTGTGGGGTCGGCGGGATCCACCCATTGCGCAGGCCTGGTTGGCGGCAGCGTTGGGCAGCACCTTGCTGGGGTTATTGCAGTATTTCGGGCTAACCGCCGGGCTGGACCCGTGGGTCAACAGCACCAGCGTGGGTGAGGCGTTTGCCAACCTGCGCCAGCGCAATCAGTTTGCAACCCTGACCAGTATCGGGCTGACGGCCTTGCTGTGGCAGGTGGCGCAGTGGCGGCCTGACAGCATTGGCGCAGAGCCTGATTCGGGGTCCCCGCGCGTACCGTGGTTGCTGTGGCTGGCTGGCGCAGCGTCGTTGGCCATGGGCAATGCGGTCAGCGGTTCGCGCACCGGTCTATTGCAGTGGTGCCTGGTGTTGGCGCTGCTGGTAATGTGGCGGAAAGAGCTGCATTGGCGCACGTTGACCGTGGGCGTGGTCTCGGTGGCGCTCTATTTTGTGGCGATTCGGGCCATGCCGTGGGTGCTGGAGGAGACGACTGGCGTTCACGCTGCCGGGTTGTTGGGCCGCTTCAATGACGAGACGGGTTGTAGTAGTCGACGCGTTTTGTGGGCCAACGTGTTGCACCTGATTGCCCAGAAGCCCTGGCTGGGCTGGGGCTGGGGCGAGCTGGACTACGCCCATTTCATCACGCTGTACCCGGGCGAGCGGTTTTGTGACATTCTGGACAACGCGCACAACCTGCCGCTGCACCTGGCGGTCGAGTTGGGCGTGCCGTTTGCCGCTCTCGCCTGCGCCATCGGTCTGTGGCTGGTATTGCGCACCAAGCCATGGCGCGAGGCTCACCCGACGCGGCAAATGGCTTGGGCGGTGCTGGCGGTCATTGGACTGCACAGTTTGCTTGAATACCCGCTCTGGTATGGGCCGTTCCAAATCGCGGCGGGCTTGTGCGTCTGGCTCCTGTGGCGCACCCCTGGGGCGGTCCGCGTGCAGGCTGAAAATATTGAGCCGTTTAGCCATCTAGCCCCCGTCTGCACTGCGTGGGCCGCTTCTGTTTTGATAGCTGTTTGTACCTATGCGGCGTGGGACTATTGGCGTATCAGCCAGTTGTACTTGCTGCCCGCGCAGCGTTCCAGCATCTACCGGGACAACACCCTGGATAAACTTCGCGGTTCCTGGCTGTTCAAGAACCAGGTGCAGTTTGCCGAGCTCACCACAACGCCAATCGCTGCGGACAATGCGGCGCAACTGCACGACCAGGCGCTGCAATTGCTGCATTTTTCGCCGGAGCCGCGGGTTGTCGAAAAACTGATTGAGAGCGCCGTGCTATTGGGTCGTGATGATGAGGCAGCGTACTATTTGGCGCGATACCGCGCTGCATTCCCTGAAGCCCACGCGCATTGGGCAGCAGAATCAGCCAGCCACAAAGCTCCCTGACTTGCCACCATGTTTTTCCAGGAGTTTGACATCGGTAATGGTCATTCCCCTATCGGCGGCTTTGCACATGTCATAAATGGTCAGCAGGGCCACTTGCACGGCGGTCAACGCTTCCATTTCCACGCCGGTGGGGCCGACCGTTTCAGCGGTTGCCGAGCACCAAACGTGCGCCGCCTGCGAACCGCTGGCAGGCACGGTGGTGAACTCCATTGCCACCCGGGTCAGGGCAATAGGGTGGCACAGCGGTATCAGGTCACTGGTTTTTTTTGCGCCCTGAATGCCCGCGATGCGCGCAATGCCCAGCACGTCGCCCTTCTTGGCGTTGCCCGACTCAATGAGCGCCAACGTGGCTGGCAGCATCTCAATGCGCCCGCTTGCGATCGCAACGCGGTGGGTTGCGGACTTGGCAGCCACATCAACCATGTGGGCTTGGCCTTGGGCGTCAAAATGGGTCAGGGGTTGCATGGTGCGGTATAGAAATGGTAAAAGTTAGCCGTAATGGGTCGGCCACGCAACTTTACCTGACGTTCATGCTGTGACAAACCCGATTCAGCTACGCTTGAGTACTCCATACGTTCTTGGACCCGTTTTGAAAACATTTCGTAAGCAAAATCTGCCCGTAGCCCTCGTCGCCATTGCGCAGGCAGCTATATGTTTAATAGCATTTTGCACGATGCCCGGTGCCGCGGCCCAAGTTTCCGACGAGCGCGCAGGCCCCAGCCTGGCAGTCCTGCCCAACCTGGGTGACGGCACCGACATGACGCCCAGCTCCGAGCGCAGGTTGGGCGACCGCATTGCACGCGAGTTGTACCGTGACCCGGATTACGTGGATGACCCTATCCTCACCGAGTATGTGCAGGGTATCTGGCAACCCTTGCTGGCGGCGGCACGCCTGCGCGGTGACCTGACGCCGGAGCTGGACGAAACCTACGCCTGGGAGGTCGTGCTGGGTCGGGACCGCAGCGTCAATGCCTTTGCCCTGCCCGGTGCCTATTTGGGCCTGCATTTGGGGCTGGTGGGCGTGGTGACCAGCCGGGATGAGCTGGCGTCCGTCCTGGCACACGAGCTCAGCCACGTGACGCAGCGGCACATCGCCCGCATGATGACGCGCCAAAGCCAGCAAGCGCCCTGGATGCTGGGTGCCATGATTTTGGGTGTGCTGGCCGCCAGCAAAAGCCCGGGGGCGGCCAACGCCATGATAATGGGCGGGCAGGCGGTGGGGGCACAGAGCCAGCTCAATTTCTCACGCGATATGGAGCGCGAGGCCGACCGCGTGGGCTTTGGTGTATCAACCCAGGCGGGTTATGCCCCACAGGGCTTTGTGACCATGTTTGGCAAGTTGCAACAGGCCTCGCGGCTGAATGATTCGGGCAATTTCCCGTACCTGCGCAGCCACCCCCTCAGCACCGAGCGCATGGCCGACATGCAGTCGCGCATTGACTTGCCAGATGCGCAGCCCACCGCTCAGCCGGCAGGGCGCCAGAACACCCAGGAAGTGGATCACGCCATGATTTCGGCTCGGGCCCGGGTGTTGTCCAATTCAACCGTGGACGCCTTGCGGGTCTGGGCGCTTGAAGTGGACGCCGACCACTTCAAGCGACAGGCACCCGCACAACAGGCGGCATCCCTCTATGGCGCAACTTTGGCTGCCATCAAGTTGCGCGATTTCACTGAGGCGCAGGTCCAATGGGTTCGCCTGGGCGAGCAGGTACGGGGCGATGTTGCAGCAAGCCGATTGGCGCGTTTGCTGGGGGTGGAACTGATGCTCGCCACAGGAGACAACGCACAGGCCCTGCAGCTACTCAACAGTGGCCGCAGCGCAACCGCCAAGGCCAGCCGTGCCGAGTTGTTTTTTGCAGCCCAGGCCAAGCTGAACACGAACAGCGGGTTGGAACCCGTGGCACAGGATTTGCGCACCTGGGTCGCCGCCCGCCCGCACGACGCGCAGGCCTGGCAATTGCTCTCCAGCGTGTACGCCGCGCAGGGTCGCACTTTGAGTTCGATCCGGGCACAAGCTGAGGTTAGTGCGGCGCAATTGGACTACACCGCTGCGCTCAGCCGTTTCAAAGCGGCACAGGAATGGGCACGCAAGGATGGTGCGGGTGCGGATCACTTTGAGGCGTCCATCGTGGACACCCGGACCCGGCAGGTGGAGCTACTGGTTCGGGAGCAGGCGCTGGAGCGCTGAGGCGAGCGCGATTGACAGGCATTCACATCGCCGACATCGAGTCGGCCATCAACTACTGGCGCGAGCGGGAGCCGTCACCCGATGGCCTGACGCTGCCCGCACCCACCCGTGCCCTGGCCGAGGTGTATGCGCAGATGGTCTACGCCCATACCGTGCAGGTTGACGAAGCACATATTTCACCCGCCGCCTGGTCTGCCTGGCTGGACTGGTATGTCAGCACGCCGGACACCCCATGCATCGCGATTTGCTCGACCAGCCAAGGGGATGCGGTTTGCAAGGGCTGTGGACGAACGTTTCAGGAGGTGCAGCTTTGGACGGAAATGCGCCCGTTGGAGAAACGGGCGATCTGGCGGCGCATCACTGCCGAAGGCACGGCCTGGCGGTTCAACACCTACGCTGAGCGTGCAGCTGAACGATCTGAAAAACGCTACTAAAGTTATAGCTACTTACGCATATTCCACGAGGGCCATAGCCTTATTTGGTTACTACTTCCAGCGAACGGGCTCAATGTCCACGTTGTGTCTGCCGTCGCCCAGCATCAGCACGCCTTCCTGGATCGTGGCCTGCAACTGCATGCTGCGTTGGGCCATGGGAATCAGTGCCTGGGAGGCGACGGTGGGGACGCGGAAAACGCTCAGATTTTTCGGGCGCGCCAGCTTGGATTCCATGGTGCGCCACCACACCTCGGCAGCGTGGTTAAAACAGTACAGCACCACTTCATCGGCGCGTCCGCAGGCTTTGAGCAGGGGTTTGTCTTCGGGCTGACCGGCTTCAATCCACAGCCGGGTCAGGCCGGTAAAGTCGCGCAGCCAGACGTCGGGTTCATCCGGGTCGCTCAAGCCGGCACCAAAGGCCAGCGTGCCGTCACCGCCGCAGACGGTTTGCAGCTTGTGCGCCTGCA
>CAIYDK010000463.1 GCA_903924955.1 uncultured beta proteobacterium
CCCACCACGAATGTTTCCAGGCTGCAGGATCCCTCCCCCGCGCTCAATGTGATGGTGCAGGTGCTGCCCACCCCGTCTGAAACGAGGATGCTGCCGGTGGGGGTAACTGTTGCCGGTGAGATAGCGCTGACCGAGGCGCTCACTTCATACTGTTCGCCGGTCACCACGGTCTCTGCCGGAATGACGGAGTCGATCACGGTCAGGGTGCTGCCCTGGTCCACTGTATGCGTGGCGCTTCCGTGTCCCTCGGCATAACTGTCATCGCCCGCGTAGGTTGCGGTAAGCTGGGCGCTGCCGGCCGAGGTGGTGGTCAGAAGGCACGAGCCCGCTCCATCCACCAGGGTGTCGCTGCAGGTTGCGCTGCCATCGCTGATGGTCACATCCCCGCCCGGGATGATCGAGGAGGTTAAGTGGGTAACCGTGAAGTTGACGGTGTAGGACTCGCCGGGCTGGGTGGCGCTGGGCGAAGTGGAGGTGATGGTCACCACCGGCACCAAACTGGCGTATGTGTGTGAATTGGTGTGTGTGCACGCAAAGGTTGTCAGGGAGAGGGAACCTCAGGTAGGATAGTTCGGGACCAACCAAACCAAACTACCCGAGGTTCGAAATGGAATATAACATTGAAAAGATAAACCAAATAGGCAAACAGCTGGCGGAATTCATTGAAGAGGCGGTGGTGCAAACAGAAGTGGAAAGCATCCGAATAGGGAATGTTGAAATGGCGTTACGAGAAGCCCTGCAAGCACTTGGCGGAAGCGCGTTGAAGCAATATTTGGAAAACGCTGATGGCGAGCAGGAAGCAGAAATCGAATGCGCTTGTGGCGGAAAGCTGAAATATCAAAGGCGTCGTGCCGCGACAATTTGGAGCGTGTTTGGCAAGGTGACATACAAAAGAGCCTATTACGCAGGCTGTGCTTGCCAAAACGGATGTGCGCCAGTAGATTGTCGTTACGGGATAGAACCAGGCAAGGTGACAGCAGGCTTGGCGCACCTGATTGCCTTGAGCGGGATCAAGGAGGCGTTCGATGAAGGGCGCAAATGGCTGAAAGAATATCTACTGTTTGAAGTATCGGAGAATACGATACGCAGCGAAACTCAAAAAATGGGGGAACTCCAGCGGCAAGCGGATCAAGCTTTGGTCAAAGAAATGCAGGATATGAAAAGCCTGCAGCAACGAGAGCGCAACCAGCCTGCGGCTCCCGACATTCTATACGGCTCAATTGATGCGGCAAAAGTACGGATTGAGCCGCGCGATCCACAGGAAAAAGCGGTGGAAAAACGCGAAACATGGCGTGATTTGAAGGCTGGCTGTTGGTACGAAGGTGAAGTTGTGCCTGTGCGCCAGCAATCCACGCGTCAGAAAGAGAAGGTGCAACGCGAAGGCGTTGCGTTACGCGCCAAGAACAAAAAATACTTCTGTGACATTGCCGAGGCGAAAAAGTTTGGCAAGTTATTGTGGGCGACGGGTTGCGCCGCTGGCGCAGACCGCGCGCGCCTGCTGGTTTTTATCTGCGATGGCGCGGTGTGGATTTGGAATTTGATCGCTCAATATTTTCCGAACGCCATTCAAATTGTGGATTGGTATCACGCTGCTGACCGTTTGAAACGCATTGCCGAAGAGGCTTTTCCAAATTTGGAAGAACGTCAGACTTGGCTGAAGCAGGTTACGGAAGACTTGTGGCAAGGAAGAGTCGAAGCAGTCATCGAAGCCTGTCGCCCGCTGGCTAAAAAATCGAAGTGGGCAAAACAGTCCCTTACTTACTATCGCAACAATCTGGAGCGCATGCGCTATGACCAATTCCGCGCTTCCGGCTTGCTAATTGGCAGCGGCATTATTGAAAGTGGTTGCAAACAAATCGTCACTCAGCGCCTTAAACTTCCCGGCGCACAATGGAATTTGGATGGCGCAATTTTGACCGCCAAAGCGCGGACTGCTTGGATGAGTGGCGAATGGCAAAAACTCGTCTCTGCACGCTCACTTTTGCCACTCGCTACCTGACACCTTTTGCGTGCACACGGCGGAGGTGTTCTTTGCCAAGCACGTTGGAACTCTGGTAAACTTCCGGCATCATATTTTGACCGGGTTGGAAACTTATGACCACATACAATAAAGGCGACATCCTGCTTGACAAGTACCGCATCGAAGCCCTGCTCGGACAGG
>CAIYDK010000464.1 GCA_903924955.1 uncultured beta proteobacterium
CCTGCTTGGCAGCAGCGGCTTCCTGCAGCAGTACCTGTTCCCTGCGCTACCCGAGATGAGTTTCTACTGGGTTGGTGCCTTCACATTCCTTCTCATTGGCACCAGCTACGGTTTCTATCGACGGTTGTTTGGCGTCGGGCGCGAACGCCCCGTCCTGTTCTGGCTCTACGAAGCCAACTGCTGGTTGCCCTTGATCGCCCTGCCATTGGCGCTTCTGGGTTGGCAGATCGAGATACTGCCACTTTTTCTAAGTGCCAGTATTCTCATGACAGGCGTAGGCTGCACGCTGGCCATCGGGCTATGGCGGCGCGGCGCTGTCGGCAGCGCGGCCATGCTGTTCGCCAATCTTGTCAGTCTGGCCGGCATACTGGTATTCATAGTCCATGCGCTGGGCCTGCTCACGGGCGGCTTTTATGTGTGGCACAGCCTGCAGATTGCGTCGCTGGGCAGCGTGTTCGCACTGCATCTGGCGCTGGGAGCACGCTATCGCAGTCTGAGCGAAGACCGTGTCAAGGCCGAGCAGGAGGCAAAGTACGAACACGCCGAGCGCGTGCGCCAGGGCCAGTTTCTGGCCATGCTCGCGCATGAACTGCGCACCTCGCTGACCGTGCTACGCATGGCCATTGGTAGCCAGCCCATGTCGCAAAAGACCCTCGACAAAGCTGAGCGTGCCATGAACAGTATGGTGGACGTGATCGACCAGTCGGTGCAGGTGGAGCGCCTTGCCGATGGCAAAGTGACCATTGAGCGTTTGCCGTGCGACGTTGTTCGCCTTGTCGAGGCGGTGATCGCCGACAGTCGCGACCCCGCCCGCGTCCAGGCCCGGTTGGCCCCACGGCTGGCGCTCGATACCGACGGCAGGCTCTTGCGCATCATTCTGTCCAACCTGGTGGACAACGCCCTCAAGTACGGCAAGCCCAACGAACCGATTGACGTCGAACTCACGGCCGAAGAAGACCACCTGCGTCTGCTGGTGGGAAATGTAGTTGGCACTGTCGGCGCCCCCGACCCCCAGCGCGTCTTCGAAAAATACTACCGCTCACCGAAGGCCCACGAGTTTTCCGGCTCTGGCTTGGGGCTGCACATATCGGAAGCCCTGGCGCAACTGCTGGGCGGCGAACTGCGCTACCTGCCCTCGGCCGAAAGGGTCGTTTTTAAGCTGCGCCTGTAAGCAGTTGCAAGCTTTGCTGCAAAAGGGCTGATTTAATTGGTGCCATGCGAGTTGCTCCCCGAAACGCCAGCCTGAAGATTGCCATCGTCGAAGACCATGGTGACCTGCGCGACCTGTTTGTCGACTTTCTGACCGAGATGGGGCACGAGGTGGCCGGCTATGGCTGCGCCGATGACCTCGACGACAACCTTTCCGACGACACGGTAGACCTGTTGATTCTTGACCTGAACCTGCCCGGCGAAGACGGCTACAGCATCGCACAACGGCTGCGCACGGCGCACCACGAAATGCACATCCTCATGCTCACCGCCCGCAACGCGGTGGCAGACCGCATCATGGGCTATGTCAGCGGGGCCGACAACTACCTCACCAAGCCGGTGTCGCCACAGGAGCTGGCGATTGTGGTGGACGGCATCATGCGACGGGTAACGGCCACGCGTATCCCGGCAGAGCAAGTGACGCTGGACACCGCACACATGCAAATCAGTGGCCCAACC
>CAIYDK010000465.1 GCA_903924955.1 uncultured beta proteobacterium
AGTTCATGAAGGTTATTTCACCCTGGGAACGTGAGCACCTGTTGCTGCACGTCTGATTGTTCATCCCCGCATACAAAGGAACCCCCATGCATACAGTGGTTGACACAGCCGCCATCCAGGCGCTCGACAGTGCGCATTTTCTGCACCCGTTCACCGATTACAAGGATCTGGCCACGCGCGGTGCGCGTGTCATCACCAGAGGTGAGGGTATCTACGTCTGGGATTCCGAGGGCAAGCGCCTGCTCGATGCCATGAGCGGACTGTGGTGCGTCAACGTGGGTTATGGCCGCAAGGAGTTGGCCGACGCTGCACACGAGCAAATGATGGCGCTGCCGTTTTACAACAGCTTCTTTCAGACCACCAATGTGCCAGCGGTGCAGCTTGCCACCAAATTGGCGTCTTTGGCACCAAAAGTGGGCGAGCGCAGCTTTCAGCATGTTTTCTATTCCTCTAGCGGCAGCGAAAGCAACGACTCCAATGTGCGCATGGTGCGGCGTTACTGGGACCTGCTAGGGCAGCCTCAGCGCAAGGTCATCATCAGCCGCCTCAATGCCTACCACGGCAGCACGATGGCGGGGGCATCACTCGGTGGCATGAGCGGCATGCATGCCCAGGGCGACCTGCCCATTCCCAACATCACCCACATCGGGCAACCCTATTATTTTGATAACGGTCTGCCCGGTGAAAGCGTGGGCGATTTCGGCTTGCGCGCAGCGCGTTGGCTGGAAGACAAGATTCTTGAACTGGGCGCCGACAAGGTGGCGGCCTTTATTGCTGAACCGGTGCAGGGCGCTGGCGGGGTCATCATCCCACCCGCCACCTACTGGCCGGAGATCCAGCGCATCGTTGACAAGTATGGAATCCTGTTGATCAGTGACGAGGTGATCTGTGCTTTCGGGCGCCTGGGAACCTGGTTTGGTTATGAAAAGTTTGGCTACAAGCCCGATCTGGTGACCTTTGCCAAGGCGGTCACCAGTGGCTACGTGCCGCTGGGCGGGGTCTTGGTCGGCGACCGGGTTGCCAAGGTGTTGATAGAAAAGGGTGGGGAATTCAATCACGGCTATACCTACAGCGGGCATCCGGTGGCCTGTGCCGTGGCGCTGGCCAATCTGGAGATCATGGAGCGAGAGCAATTGCCCCAGCGCGTCCACGATGACCTTGGCCCCTATCTGGCGCAGCGCTTTGTCGAAATTGGTGCGCATCCGCTGGTCGGGATGGCTGAAACCTGCGCTTTCATGGCGGGATTGGTGCTGGTCAAAAACAAGGGGCGGCTGGAACGCTTTGACGAGGATTTGGGGGTGGGCATGATCTGCCGAGGGCACTGCTTCAGCAATGGCTTGATCATGCGCGCCGTGGGTGACCGCATGATCATTGCGCCGCCCTTGATCATGACGCACGCTCAGATTGACGAAATGGTGACGCTGATCCTTCGCTGCCTTGACTTGACCTATCAGGAGGTTAAGGCAAAAGGCTGGTTGGCATAGGGATTGCATGGATGGAATACCCCGGCACAGGGGTTTACCATTGCGCTTCGGGCAGGTTCGATCGATTACTTCAGGAGAATGAC
>CAIYDK010000466.1 GCA_903924955.1 uncultured beta proteobacterium
AACCGGATTACGACCAACGAGTCATCTTCGCGCAGGTCAACGCCGTCGATGGTCAACGGATTGACCGGTTGGTCGCCGTCAATCGTGCTGAGCGACCGAATCACATGCAGGTTGAGCGAAGGTTGGGACAGTGCGAAGCGGCGCAGTCGCGGTACCAGCCAGCGTGTGGCAAAGGAGGGGGGCAGCACCACGATCAAGCGCCCGTAGGTGATGCGCTCGTGCACATTTTCGACGGCGGCGGCAAAGCATTCCAACCCCTCTCGCACTTTTGGGAGCATGGCTTCGCCCTGAGGTGTGAGTCGAAGTGCCCGCGTCAACCGATGAAACAGGTTCAATCCCAGGAAATCTTCAAGCTGTTTGATCTGGTGGCTAACCGCGGTAGGCGTGACCGACAGTTCCGCTGCAGCATTCTTGAAACTGAGATGCCGTGCAGCAGCCTCAAAGGCGCGCAGTGCATTGAGTGGCGGCAAGCGGTAGGTCATGGATGAATTTAACTGCGTTATCGGCTGAGAATTGATCGTTTGCTGCACTGCAAGATCGGGCCTATCGTAGCACCGTGCTCTCAAGAAGAGAGCGACCCTACAGAAAGCACGATCACCATGAACCTAACTCATATGGATATACAAGTCCGCATCCAACAGGCCAGGCGCGCGCGCAGCGATGCCCTGGGCGTACTGCTCATCGCTGGTTGGAAACAGTCGCGCCAGCACTTGGGCAACCTGTTGCTGCGTCGGGCACCACGCCGTTTCCCCTGGCTGGAAACACCCGCCTAACATTTTCGGAGAATATATGAAATCAACATTCATCATGATTAACGCAGTTGCAGGCATCCTGTCGCTGTTGATCGCACTCGATATCTTTTTCACGACCGCTCTGAGCCCAGCGAAGATTGTTTCGGGAGGCGTGGCTTTGGTAGTGGGGGCTGTCTGCGTGTGGTTGGCCGAGCAGACCCTGCGGAGTCGTGCGTTGCGCATACTTAAGCACGAGTGATCCGCTTTTCGACAAATCACTTTGACGAAGTGATTCTTTCCGCCTAGACTGGGCCGTCGTTTCCGAAGAGGAAAGAATTGACCGTGATGCCAGACCATTCCGGTGGATCCCGCCCCGCAGCGCATGCCTCGCCGGCTTTTTCCTGCGCGATCGCGTGCAGGCTAGACAGCGTGGTCTAAGGCATCGCTATGTACGACGAGTCGCTCATTATTATCGTAGCCCCCAATGGGGCCTACAAGCAGGTCTGCGACCACCCCGCCATTCCTGTCACGTCTGCAAGCCTGGCTGCGACTGCCAAGCGTTGCCTTGACGCGGGAGCTGCGATGCTGCACCTGCATATACGTGATACCCAGGGGCGACACAGTCTGGATGTGCAGGGATACCGAGATGCCCTCCAAGTGGTGCGTTCCTCAGTGGGGGACGCCATGGTATTGCAGATCACCAGTGAGGCGGCGAGCGTGTACCAGGCACCAGCACAGATTGCCATGGTGCAGGCGGTGCGTCCGGAGGCGGTATCAGTAGGTTTGCGCGAGCTCGATCAACCCGAAATCGGCGAGGCGGGTTTGGCACAATTTTTTGGTTGGCTGGTGCGCGAACGGGTCATGACTCAGGTGATTCTGTACGATGTGGTCGACCTGCAGCGTTGGCAGGATCTGCGTCAGCGCGGCATTATTCCGCAAGCTTGCTGGTTTCTGCTGTTTGTACTGGGGCGCTACACCACCGGGCAAAGGTCCAGCCCTAAAGATCTGGTGCCGTTTCTGCATGCGCATTCAGGCGCCGAGCCTTGGGCCGTATGCGCCTTTGGCGCGGCCGAGCACGCCTGCGTCGCCGCCGCTGCGGCATTCGGCGGCCACGTGCGCGTGGGTTTCGAGAACAACTTGCAGCTCAAAGACGGGCAGACCGCGCCAGATAACGCGGCGTTGGTTTGCCAGGCCGCTGATGCAGCGCGAGGCCTGGGGCGACCACTGGCCAGTGCAAGCGATATTCGGCAACGATTTGGCGGGCAATAGCAAACAGAGGCGCGTATCGGACCAAAATTCGGCATTGCGAC
>CAIYDK010000467.1 GCA_903924955.1 uncultured beta proteobacterium
AGTGGTAGGCCACGGCCAGCTTGCCGCGCTCTTGCGCAGCGCTCATCACCGCGGTGGAGCCGGTATGGAAGGCGATCACGTCCACATTTTGATTGAACAGCGTCATGGCCGCATCGCGCTCGCGCGTGGGGTCAAACCAGGCGTTGAGCCACACCACTTTCACCTCAGCCCTGGGGTTGACCGAACGCATACCGAGCGTGAAGGCGTTGATGCCCTGCAGCACTTCTGGAATGGGAAAGCCCGCCACATAGCCTGCCATGTTGCTGGTGGTCATGCGCCCTGCCGCAATGCCGGCCAGGTAGCGGCCCTCGTAGTAGCGCGCATTGGCCACCGCCACGTTGGGCGCTGTCTTGTAGCCGGTAATGGATTCAAATTTGACGTCGGGAAACTCCGCCGCCACCTTGAGCGTGGGCTCCATATACCCAAAGCTGGGCGTAAAGATGAGTTTGTTGCCCTGGCGCGCCAGGTCGCGGATGACGCGCTCGGCATCGGGCCCTTCGGCCACGTTTTCCACGTACGTGGTTTGCACCGACTTACCCAGCGCAGCGTCCACCGCCAGCCGGCCCTGCTCGTGCTGGCGTACCCAACCGGCGTCGGATAGCGGCGCGACATAGACAAAACCGATCTTGAGTGGCTCGGCCCCTATCGCGACTTTTGCCTGGGAAGTTTGGGAAGATGCGCCGATAGGCGCAAGCGAAAAAGCACAGGCCGCCACAAGCGTGGCTGCGAGGTTTTTATACATGGTAGTCCTCTACATGGCTCCGAAACACAAAAAACAAGGCCCGCCGGAGCAGCGGGCCTTGCAGCGTATTTTACTGCGCAGCGCGCAACTTCTTCCAGGCTTGAAAGCCCCCCGCCACCGAAAGTGCCTTGGGGTAACCCAGCGAACGCAGCAGTTCGGCCGCGGTCACGCTGCGCCGACCGCTGTTGCAAATGCACAGCAAAAGGTGGTCGCGCCCATGGTGTAACTGGTTGATCATGGTGAAGAAGCCCTTGGCGTCCACATCCTTGGGCTGACCGGCATCCAGAATGTCCTGCTCGTCCTCGGTCAGGGTGTGACCCAGCATTACTTTGACCTCAAACATAGGAATATGCACGGCGTCGGGAATCGCGCCCTTCAACTCGATCTCGAAAGACTGGCGAATGTCAATCATCGTGGCCAGCCCCAGGCGACACATCTCCATTGCAGATGGCAGCGAGATTTCCAGCAGGGTTAGTTCTTGTGGGGAAGCGGTTTGTTCGGCGTTCATGGGTTCACTCGGTTGCAGTGCGGCGCCAGAAATTTGCGCCTTCAGCGCATTGTTACATTGTGTGGCGCATGAAAAAATCCTTCAGTCAGCCGACTGTCGGCGAAAGACGAAAATTATTCGAAAGTCTCAAAGGCCTCTTCTAACCGTTGCACATACTGGCTGCGCAGCGATGCGTCTATAAAACTGGCGTCAAAGCTGTTGCGCGCCAGTTGGTAGGCGTGGGCTGATGTCATGCCCAGCGCAGCAAAGGTCTGGGTGAAGTTCTGGTTGATGTAGCCGCCAAAGTAGGCCGGGTCGTCGGAGTTAACCGTGGCCATGATGCCGGCGTCCAGCATGCGCTTCAAGGTGTGCTGGGCCAGCGTAGGAAACACACGCAACTTCAAATTACTCAAAGGACAGACCGTCAACGGTACGCGGTCTTTGGCCAGGCGCTGCATCAGCGCGCTATCGTGTATGGCTTGCACGCCGTGGTCTATGCGCTCTACTTTGAGCACGTCCAGCGCGCTCCAGATGTAGGCCGGGGGCGCCTCTTCGCCCGCATGGGCCACGAGCCTAAAGCCCAGTTCGCGCGCGCGGGCAAACACCTTGGCAAACTTTTCAGGCGGGTGGCCCACCTCGCTGGACGCCAGACCAATACCCACGATCTTGTCACGCAAAGGCAGTGCCTGCTCCAGGCATTCAAAGGCATCTTCTTCACTGAGGTGACGCAAGAAGCACAGGATGAGCGAAGCCGTCATGCCGTGGCGCGCGGGCGCCTGTTCGCAGGCCCGGTAGAGGCCGTTGATGACCGTCTCCACACTGGTGCCGTGGCCGGTGTGAGTCTGGGTGTCAAAGAAAATTTCGGTGTGCAACACGTTGTCCGCCTGCGCGCGGGCCAGGTAGGCATCGGTCATCTCGAAGAAGTCCTGCTCGGTCTTCAGCACCGTGGTGCCCGCGTGGTAGATGTCCAGAAAGCTCTGCAGGTTGTCAAACACATAGGCCTGGCGCAGAGCCTCGATGCTGGGGTAGGCCAGACTCACGCGGTTGCGCTGGCCCATGGCGAAGATCATGTCGGCCTCCAGCGAGCCTTCGATGTGCATATGCAACTCGGCCTTGGGCATGGCGCGCAGCAGTGCGGGCAAGCGCTCGGGGGAAATGGGTTTGATCAGCATGTTTTCTCCTGGGCCTCGAGTCTATTGCCAAAAAAAAAGGGCCGCACGGTAGCGGCCCAATTTAGCGAGTTAACAATGTTTCACCGCCGGGTCGCCACACGCAGTGGGCAACCGTGGGGGGCTACTTCTATTTGCCTCCGGGAATCTTGCCTTCGACACCCTTGACGTAGAAGCCCAGGCCGCCCAGGAACTTGTCGTCTGCCACGGCGTCTTTGGCCAACTGCTCTTTGCCGGTGTTATCGACAATCGGGCCCTTCCAGATGACAAAGCTGCCGTCTTTCAGGCCAGCCTTGACCGCCTCAACCTTGGCCTTGGTGTCGGCCGGCACGTCTTCGGCAATGGACACGATGTCGATGGCGCCCTCTTTCACACCCCACCAGCTTTGCGTGGAAGCGTTCTTGCCTTCCAGCGCGTCCTTGGTGGCCTTGATGTAGTACGGGCCCCAGTTGATGACTGCAGATGCCAGGTGGGCCTTAGGGCCGTAGGCGGTCATGTCGGAGTCCCAACCAAAAGCGCGCTTGCCCTTGTCCTGCGCGGTCTTCAGCACAGCGGGCGAGTCGGTGTTCTGGAACAGCACGTCAGCACCACCGTTGATCAAGCTGGTAGCGGCTTCGGTTTCCTTTGGCGGGTTGAACCACTCGTTCACCCAGACCACCTTGGTCTTGACCTTGGGGTTGGAGCTTTGCGCGCCCAGGGTGAAGCTGTTGATGTTGCGGATCACTTCAGGAATTGGCACGGAAGCC
>CAIYDK010000468.1 GCA_903924955.1 uncultured beta proteobacterium
AATGGGAAAAGAAAAATTCACACGTACCAAGCCCCACGTGAACGTGGGCACGATTGGCCACGTTGACCACGGCAAGACCACGCTGACAGCGGCCATCACCTCGGTGCTGGCATCCAAGTTCGGCGGAACAGCCCGCGCCTACGACCAGATCGATGCGGCTCCAGAAGAAAAAGCGCGCGGTATTACCATCAATACCGCCCACGTCGAATACGAAACAGCCAACCGCCACTATGCGCACGTTGACTGCCCCGGACACGCCGACTATGTGAAGAACATGATCACCGGTGCTGCCCAGATGGACGGCGCTATTTTGGTCTGCTCCGCAGCCGACGGCCCCATGCCCCAGACCCGTGAGCACATCCTGTTGGCTCGCCAGGTCGGTGTTCCTTACATCATCGTCTACCTGAACAAGTGCGACATGGTGGACGACGCCGAACTGCTCGAACTCGTTGAAATGGAAGTTCGCGAGCTCCTCGACAAATACGATTTCCCTGGCGACGCTACCCCCATCATCCACGGCAGCGCCAAGCTTGCTCTGGAAGGTGACAAGGGCGACCTCGGCGAAGGCTCCATCATGAAGCTGGCCGACGCACTGGACACTTACATCCCCATGCCAGAACGCGCGGTGGACGGCGCCTTCCTGATGCCTGTGGAAGACGTGTTCTCCATCTCGGGTCGCGGCACCGTGGTGACCGGCCGTATCGAACGCGGCGTGGTCAAAGTCGGCGAAGAAATTGAAATCGTCGGTATTGCTGATACCCAGAAGACCACCTGCACGGGCGTGGAAATGTTCCGCAAGCTGCTCGACCAAGGCCAAGCCGGCGACAACGTCGGTATCCTGTTGCGCGGCACCAAGCGTGAAGACGTGCAGCGCGGCCAAGTGCTGTGCAAGCCCGGCTCCATCAAGCCCCACACCCACTTCACCGGCGAGATCTATGTCTTGTCCAAGGATGAGGGCGGTCGCCACACCCCATTCTTCAACAACTACCGCCCCCAGTTCTACTTCCGTACAACGGACGTGACCGGAGCGATCGAGTTGCCAGAAGGCAAAGAAATGGTGATGCCTGGTGACAACGTATCGATCACGGTCAAGCTGATCAACCCGATTGCCATGGAAGAAGGCCTGCGCTTCGCGATTCGCGAAGGTGGTCGTACCGTGGGTGCGGGTGTGGTTGCCAAGATTATTGCGTAAGCAAAGGAAACACCATGGCTACCAAGCAAAAAATCCGTATTCGCCTGAAGGCGTTCGACTACAAACTCATCGACCAATCGGCCGCTGAAATTGTGGACACTGCCAAGCGCACTGGTGCAATTGTCAAGGGCCCAGTGCCTTTGCCGACCCGCATGAAGCGTTTCGACATTCTGCGTTCGCCCCACGTGAACAAGACCAGTCGCGATCAATTCGAAATCCGTACGCACCAGCGTCTGATGGACATCGTAGACCCAACTGACAAAACGGTTGATGCTTTGATGAAGTTGGATTTGCCCGCAGGCGTGGACGTCGAAATCAAGTTGCAATAATTGACTGCAAAGCCTGATCTATAGATCAGGCTTGCGTCAACACTTGCAGCGAGTTATACTCGCAGGCTCGGTCGGATTTGCTTATGGCGCCTGATCGGGTTTTATTAACAGTCTCTCACGCAAAAACGTTGCAGCCAATTGAAGTTGCAGCGGTGGGAGTTACGGAGAAAACAATGAGTCTTAGCAATCACTTAGGGTTGCTGGGTCGCAAGGTTGGCATGATGCGCCTATTCACCGATGACGGGGATGCAGTTCCTGTTACGGTGGTGGATGTGTCAAACAACCGGGTGACGCAGGTCAAAACCCAGGAGAATGACGGCTACGTTGCCTTGCAGGTAACGTTCGGTGCGCGCAAAGCTTCGCGTGTTACCAAGCCAATCGCCGGTCACCTTGCAAAAGCAGGTGTGGAAGCCGGAGAAATTATTCAAGAATTCCGTGTAACCGCTGATGCAGCGGCCAAATACGTTGCTGGTGCGACTGTGCCAGTGGCTGATGTATTTGCCGTGGGTCAGAAGGTGGACGTGCAGGGCACGACCATCGGTAAGGGTTTTGCGGGAACCATCAAGCGTCACCACATGAGCTCGCAGCGCGCATCGCACGGTAACAGCCGTTCGCATAATGTGCCCGGCTCCATTGGTATGGCGCAGGATCCCGGTCGTGTGTTCCCGGGCAAGCGTATGACAGGCCATTTGGGCGACGACACCGTTACAACCCAAAATCTGGATGTCTTCCGTATTGACGAAGCACGCCAATTGCTCTTGATTAAGGGTGCAATCCCCGGTTCGGCTGGCGGTTTTGTGACCGTTCGTCCTGCCATCAAGGCTAAATCCGCAACCGCGAAAGGAGCGAACTGATGCAGCTCGAACTCCTGAATGACCAAGGTCAGGCCACTTCGAAATACGAAGCTCCTGAAACCGTGTTTGGTCGTGAATACAACGAAGATCTGGTGCACCAGGTCGTAGTCGCTTTCCAGGCCAATGCCCGTCAAGGTACTCGCGCCCAGAAGGACCGCGAACAGGTCAAGCACTCGACCAAGAAGCCGTTCAAGCAAAAGGGAACGGGCCGCGCCCGTGCCGGTATGACTTCTTCGCCACTGTGGCGCGGAGGCGGTCGCATATTCCCGAATATGCCTGACGAAAACTTTGCTCAGAAGATCAACAAGAAGATGTACCGCGCCGGTATGGCTTCGATCCTGTCCCAGTTGGCCCGCGAAGGTCGCTTGGCAGTGGTTGAGTCGCTCAAGGTTGACTCGCCAAAGACAAAGCCTTTGGCTGCAAAGTTCAAGGCCATGAATCTGGAGTCCGTGCTGGTGATCGCCGACGAAGTCGATGAAAACTTGTACTTGGCGTCGCGCAATCTGGTCAACATCCTGGTGGTGGAGCCCCGTTACGCCGATCCGCTGTCGCTGGTGCACTACCGCAAGGTGCTGGTGACCAAGGCTGCAATGGACAAACTCAAGGAGATGTTCGCATGAGCCACGGTCCTAATTTATCCAAGTTTGACGAAGGCCGCCTGATGCAGGTTCTGGTCGCTCCCATTGTGTCTGAAAAGGCTACGATGGTTGCCGAAAAGAGCAATGCAGTGACCTTCAAGGTGTTGCAAGATGCCACCAAGTATGAAATCAAAGCCGCTGTGGAAATGATGTTCAAGGTCGAAGTCAAGGGTGTTTCCGTTGTGAACACCAAGGGCAAAACCAAGCGTTTTGGCAAGTCGGTTGGTCGTCGCGACAATGTCCGCAAGGCCTATGTGACGCTGATGCCAGGCCAAGAGCTGAACCTCGGCGGGGAGGCTGCTTAATCATGGCTGTTATCAAAATGAAACCAACTTCCCCAGGCCGTCGTGGCGTGGTGAAGATTTCGCGTGACCACCTGTACAAGGGTGCGCCCCACGCTGCCTTGCTGGAACCACAATTCCAGCAAGCCGGTCGTAACAACAACGGCCATATTACTACCCGCCACAAGGGCGGTGGACACAAGCACCACTACCGCGTTGTGGACTTTGTTCGTAACAAGGATGCGATTCCTGCCAAGGTTGAGCGCATCGAGTACGACCCTAACCGTTCGGCACACATCGCTCTGGTGTGTTACGCAGACGGCGAGCGCAAGTACATCATTGCTCCCCGTGGTCTGGAAGTCGGTGCATCCATCATGAGTGGTTCAGAAGCGCCGATCCGCGTAGGTAACACGCTGCCGATTCGCAACATCCCAGTGGGTTCCATCATCCACTGCGTGGAGTTGCAAGTGGGCAAGGGCGCGCAGATCATCCGCTCTGCGGGTACCTCAGCTACCCTGCTGGCCCGCGAAGGTACTTATGCCCAGGTTCGTATGCGTTCCGGTGAGGTCCGCAAGGTCCACATTGACTGCCGCGCAACCATTGGCCAAGTGGCTAACGAAGAGCACAGTCTGCGCCAACTGGGTAAAGCCGGTGTCAAGCGCTGGATGGGTATTCGCCCAACCGTTCGCGGTGTGGTGATGAACCCGGTTGACCACCCACACGGTGGTGGCGAAGGCAAGACTGGTGAAGGCCGTCATGCAGTCGATCCTTGGGGTAATCTGACCAAGGGTTACCGTACCCGTAACAACAAGCGCACGCAGGTCATGATCGTGTCGCGTCGCAAGAAGTAAGGGGAAGG
>CAIYDK010000469.1 GCA_903924955.1 uncultured beta proteobacterium
GGTCTACCCCGGCACTTGCCGACCACAGGCTGCGCTGCAGCCATGCCTGACGCAGCAAAATCTGCAGCCCAGCCATACGGCTTGCGCCTGGCGCTTGCGCACCGATTTTCATACGAACAATGGGCCGCTAGCCCCCGTGGAATCAGCGTATTGCACTATTAAAACAGTAGCAAGCCATATCATCCGCTGGCAGGATCGTCAACTCGGTCTGCAAGTACAGGACGTGGCCTGCGAGGTGGGCGACTTCGTCTTGAAGCGCGCTGACGGCTGCTTCACCTACCAACTGGCTGTGGTAGTTGATGACGCCGCGCAAGGTGTCACTCATGTCGTGAGGGGCGTCGATCTGGCTGATAACACTGCGCGCCAAATAGTGTTGCAACAGGCGCTGAACCTGCCCAGGCCACGCTATCTGCACACGCCGCTGGTGCTGGACGCCCACGGTGAAAAACTCTCCAAGCAAAACGGCGCACTGCCGTTGGATACGTCCACTCCCGAGGCCGCGTTACACGCACTACATCAGGCCGCCCTGATGCTCGACTTGCCCCCAGACACACACAAAAACATCCCGCAAGCGCTGGCAATGTGGACAGCGGCCTGGCAGGCCCGCCACGCGGATGGCGAGGACGAGTGCGAGCTTTGACTAACGGATCGTGCGCCGCGCAGTTGGCATCTGGTTGTCCGGCACCATGCCGCGAAACATTTCTGAAATTTCGTCCAACTTCTTGCGGGCGACAGACTCACCACTGAAATCTGCCAGCAGTCTCAATACGTCGCTGCGCAGATACCATAGTGCCTGAATATCGTCGGCTCGCACAATGTCTGACCAGACCTTTAACGCGTCATTCTGGTGGTGATCTTCCAGCGTGGAAAGCGCCCGAAGCATGGCGTTGCGGATATTCTCCGTGCGTCCGTCAGCATCAATGATGGTGCTTTGATCCGTCAACAGGGCTGCAAAAGTTGAGGTGAATCGGGACAGGGCTTTCTTAATCATGAAGGCTGCCCTTGGGGGGAGATCACCGCCAACCGAGTCATCTTGACCCATGCGCCGCGTTGGGAAGGCATAAGAAACAGGATGTGCGGCGTCATGGGTGGGGGCTATCGGTCTTAAGAAATAGTCGTCCGGCCATGCTACCGACGTTTTCTTAAGGAAATATTAGCCCGCCTGCGCGTACCAAGCTCGCCCACCGGCCCCGAATTTCCCAGAACCCTCTGCTACCCGGCCAACTGCCCTAAAGCGGCTATCACAACGCTGGCGGCATCCACACCAAAGTATCCACGCAGGGCCGCCCGCGTATCACTGCGACCAAAACCATCGGTACCCAGGGTGACGTAGGTGCGCCCTTCTGGCAGGTAGGCTCGCACGCTCTCGGGCACGGCACACACGTAGTCGGTGGCGGCAATGATGGGCCCGGCGCTGCCCTGCAACTGCTGCGCGATGTAGGGCGGCGCAACGGCATCTTCGCCAGCTAGGCGTCGCTGCACGAAGTCCCGTCCGTCGCGCGCCAGTTCGCTCCAGCTGGTGACGCTGAATACATCGACCGCCACACCCTGCGCCGCCAAAAGCTGCGCCGCCTTGATCACTTCGGTCAGAATCGCCCCGGAGCCCAGCAGGGTCACATTTTTAGGTGTTTTAGTGCTCTGACCCCCGTCGGTTGTGCGTGGGTAGCTCTTGAAATGATAGCAACCACGAATCACATCGGCGGCTGCACCCTCGGGCAAGTCGGGCTGGGCGTAGTTCTCGTTCATCATCGTGACGTAGTAGAAAACGTCTTTCTGCTCCACCAGCATCTCGCGCATACCGTGGTCGATGATGACGGCCAGCTCGCCGGCAAAGGCAGGATCAAATGCTTTGCAGTTGGGAATGGTGGCGGCTGCCAGATGGCTGGTGCCGTCCTGGTGCTGCAAACCTTCGCCGCCCAGCGTGGTCCGACCGGACGTGGCGCCCAGCAGGAAGCCACGCGCGCGCTGGTCAGCCGCAGCCCAGATGGCGTCTCCCACGCGCTGAAAACCAAACATCGAATAGTAGATATAGAACGGCAGCATGGCCAGGCCGTGCACGCTGTAGCTGGTGGCCGCTGCCGTCCAGCTGGCCAGCGCACCCGCCTCACTGATGCCCTCTTCCAGAATCTGGCCGTCCAAGGCTTCGCGGTAAGAGAGCACCGAGCCAATGTCTTCAGGCGCATAGCGCTGGCCCACGCTGCTGTAGATGCCAACCTGCTTGAACAGGTTGGCCATGCCAAAGGTGCGCGCCTCATCGGCCACGATGGGCACCACACGCGGGCCCAGCGCAGGGTCCTTGAGCAGGTTGCCCATCATGCGCACAAAGGCCATGGTGGTGCTCATTTCCTTGCCGTTGGCGGCAAGGGCGAACTGGGCGTAGCTGGTGATATCGGGCACCGGTATGACCTGGGCGGCTGAGTAGCGCTTGGGCAGGTAGCCGCCCAGTTTTTGGCGCTGCTGGTGCAGGTAGCGCATCTCGGCGCTGTCATCCGCCGGTTTGTAAAACTCCAGCTTCTTCACCTGCTCGTCGCTCATGGGCAAGTTGAAGCGGTTGCGAAACGCGATCAGGTCGGTCTCGTCAAACTTCTTGTGGCTGTGCGTGGTCATCTTGCCCTGGCCGGCTGCGCCCATGCCATAGCCCTTTTTGGTGTGCGCCAGTATCACCGTGGGCTGGCCCTTGTGCTTGGCAGCGGCGGCGTAAGCGGCATGGATTTTGACCAGATCGTGGCCACCGCGTTTGAGCCGGTCAATCTGCTCATCCGTCATGCCCTGTGCCAGGCGCTTGAGCTCTTCGTTCTGGCCAAAAAAACTGTCGCGGTTAAAGCGCCCGTCCTTGGCGGCAAAGGTCTGCATCTGGCCGTCCACGGTGTTGGCAAAGGCCTTGACCAGAGCGCCGGTCGTATCACGCGCAAACAGGCCGTCCCAGTCACTGCCCCAAACCAGTTTGATCACGTTCCATCCGGCTCCGCTGAACAGCTTCTCCAACTCATCAATGATGCGGCCATTGCCACGCACCGGGCCGTCCAGCCGTTGCAAGTTGCAGTTGACGACCCAGACCAGATTGTCCAGCCCTTCGCGGGCGGCCAATGTGAGGGCGCTCATGCTCTCGGGCTCGTCCATCTCGCCGTCGCCAAACACCCCCCACACCTTGCGGCTCGCGCAGTCCAGCAGTTGGCGGTGGGTCAGGTAGCGCATGAAGCGTGCGTGGTAGATCGAACTGATCGGGCCGATGCCCATGGAGCCGGTGGGGAACTGCCAGAAGTCGGGCATCAAATAGGGATGCGGGTAGCTGCACAGGCCGCGTGCGCCCTGCCCGGTGAGGGCCAGGGGCGATGTCAACTCCTGACGGTAGTAACCCAAATCCTCGGCGGTCAACCGGCCTTCCAGAAACGCGCGGGCATACACCCCCGGTGCACTGTGCGGCTGAAAAAACACCAAGTCCCCCAGACTGGCCCCCAAGCTTGCCACTGCATCATCACTGCGGGCCTGAAAGAAATGGTTATAGCCGGTCTCAAACAAATCCGCAGCGCTGGCGTAGCTGGCTATGTGGCCGCCCAGTTCCCCATAGGCTTCATTGGCGCGCACCACCATGGCCAGCGCGTTCCAGCGCATCAACGAGGCCAGCCGTTCTTCGATGGCCAGGTCGCCGGGAAAGCTGCCCTGCTGGTCCACCGCAATGGTGTTCACATACGGCGTGGCCAGTTCGGGTGACCAACCAACCTGCGCGGTGTGCGCCATGCGCACCAACTGGTCCAGCACAAAGCGCGCACGCTCGGGACCGTGGTTTGCGACGACAGCCTGAAAGGCTTGCGTCCACTCAGCGGTCTCAATGGGGTCGGTATCTATGGGCGTTGGCAAGGTTCCGGTTGGGGGCATGGCGTGTTCCGTGGTGGCGTGTCTGACGATGCGTCAGATTGTCTGCGCCAGATCCAGCGCCTGGCGCACGTCGTCCAGAATATCCGCAATGTCTTCCAGGCCAACGGACAGGCGCACCAGTCCTTCGCTGATGCCACAGGCGGCGCGCTCTTCGGGCGTGTAGGTGGAGTGCGTCATGCTGGCCGGGTGCTGGGCCAGGCTTTCGGCATCGCCCAGGCTCACGGCGCGGGTCACCAGTTGCAGGGCGTCCATAAAGCGGATGCCGGCCTGCATGCCGCCCTTGAGCTCAAACGCAATCATGCCGCCAAACTGGCGCATCTGGCGCTTGGCCAACGCGTGCTGGGCAAAGCTTTTGAGGCCGGGAAAATGCACCACGGCGGTAGCAGGGTGCGACTCCAGCAACTCGGCCACCGCCTGTGCGCTCTGGCAGTGGCGGTCCATGCGCA
>CAIYDK010000470.1 GCA_903924955.1 uncultured beta proteobacterium
GGGCAGACCAGGCAGATCAAGGTGGCAGTGAAAGCGGTGGCTTTCGGCGCATTGGCAGAACGGTTGGTCAAACAACCTATTGGCAGTGTCTGGAGGTTCAGCGGATTCTTAGGTAACGCCCGTCACGGAAAAAGTATCGTTTTTCATATTCAAGAATTTTCGCAAGATTAGTTTTTTAGGAGGCCCACATGGCCACGTTCAAAAAATTCAACAAAGACAAGCGCCCCAAGCGCCCCGCACAGAATCTGCTGTTCAAGCGTAAGCGGTTTTGCCGCTTCACTGTGACCGGTGTCGAAGAGATCGACTACAAAGACATCGACACATTGCGTGATTTCATTGCCGAAAACGGCAAGATCATTCCCGCTCGCCTGACCGGCACCCGCGCAATTTTCCAGCGCCAACTGAACACCGCTATCAAGCGCGCTCGCTTTTTGGCGATGCTGCCTTACAGCGACCAGCACAAGATCTAAGGAGTACGGACATGCAAATTATTCTGCTCGATAAGGTCGTGAATCTGGGTAACCTGGGCGATATCGTCAAGGTCAAAGATGGCTATGCACGCAACTTCCTGATTCCTTCCGGCCGCGCACGTCGCGCCACGGAAGCGGCCAAGGCTTTGTTCGAAACCAAGCGCGTTGAATTGGAAAAGGCTGCTGCTGCCAAGCTGGCCGAGTGCCAGGCGCTGGGTGAGAAACTTGCTGGAACGACCATCAAGTTGACTCAAAAAGCTGGCGTTGATGGAAGGCTTTTTGGCTCTGTAACTAATTCTGACATTGCTGAAGAACTGGTCAAGAACGGTTATAAAGTTGTCAAGTCACAGATCCGTATGCCCAATGGTCCGATCAAGACCGTGAGCGAAACTTCTGTTGCTGTTGCTCTGCACACTGACGTTGTCATTGAGGTCAACGTTTCAGTGTACGGCGAGACTGCCTAATCCAAGCACTTGTTCCAGTACCTGGCAACAGGTTTCTGGAACTTGACTTCAAAAGCCGCCAGGGGTTTCCCCTTGCGGCTTTTTCACTGGTAGATTCAGTTATCCACTGATTTCCACAGTTTGCACACAAGATCTTCCAGACTTATGCCCAGGT
This sequence comes from uncultured beta proteobacterium, assembly GCA_903924955.1. Classification (GTDB taxonomy): domain Bacteria; phylum Pseudomonadota; class Gammaproteobacteria; order Burkholderiales; family Burkholderiaceae_C; genus Allorhodoferax. The sequence goes on from CAIYDK010000470.1 coordinate 1,089, forward strand.
AATCATTCGACACTGGGACGTCTGTCGCGTAGCATCGAATGCCGTCGGCACTGCGAGCGTCGACTGACATACGTTGCCCCTTTTTCATGCGACCCACTAAATAACCCGAGTTCATGATGTCTGCAGTACTTTCCGCCATAGATGAACACAGTCAAGATCGTCAGATTGCCCAACTGCGAGTGCCTCCGCATTCCATAGAAGGGGAGTCCAGCGTGCTGGGGGGATTGTTGCTGGATAACGCTGCATGGGACCGAGTGGGCGACATATTGATGGATGGTGATTTTTATCGATACGAGCATCGGTTGATTTATGCTGCCATTGGCGCCTTGGTTAATGCCAGTAAACCGGCAGACGTGATAACAGTGTTCGAATATATGCAAAACCAGGGTAGGGCCGATGAGATTGGCGGTTTGGCCTATTTGAATTCCTTAGCCCAGTACGTACCGAGTGCCAGCAATATTCGCCGCTATGCGGAGATCGTCCGAGACCGCTCGCTGTTGCGAAAACTGGTCACCGCCAGTGACGAGATTGCAACCAATGCGTTCAACCCCAAGGGGCGTCCGGTGGCCGATATTGTGGACGAGTCCGAGCAGAAAATTTTCAACATCGGGGAGCAGGGAAAACGAAATAACCAGGGCTTTCAGGCCATGGACTCGTTGGTGGTCAAACTGTTGGACCGTGTGCAAGAGATGGCCGATAACCCGAATGATGTGACGGGTGTGCCAACGGGTTTTTACGATTTGGATCGAATGACGGCGGGCCTGCAGGCCGGTGACCTGATTGTGCTGGCGGCACGCCCGTCGATGGGGAAAACGGCACTGGCCATCAACATTGCAGAACACGTTGCATTGAATGAAGGTCTCCCGGTTGCCGTCTTCTCCATGGAAATGGGCGCTGCCCAGTTGGCGGTGCGTATCGTGGGCTCGATCGGTCGAATTGATCAGGGGCATTTACGCACCGGCAAGTTAACGGATGACGAGTGGCCGCGTCTATCAGAAGCTATCGAAAAACTGCGCACTATTTCCCTGCACATTGATGAGAGCGCAGGCTTGACCTCCAGCGAATTGAGGGCCAACGCGCGGCGCTTGGCACGCCAGTGCGGTCAGCTTGGATTGATCGTGGTTGACTATTTGCAGTTGATGAGCGGCTCGAGCAGCGATGGTGAAAACCGTGCGACTGAACTGGGTGAAATTTCCCGTGGCTTGAAAATGCTGGCCCGTGAGCTGAAGTGCCCGGTCATTGCACTGTCGCAGCTCAATCGAAGCGTTGAACAGCGCCCCGACAAGCGACCGATGATGAGCGACTTGCGCGAGTCGGGCGCCATCGAGCAGGATGCCGACATCATCATGTTTATTTACCGCGATGAGTACTACACCAAAGACGCATGTAAGGAGCCCGGTGTGGCCGAAGTCATCATTGCCAAGCAACGTAACGGCCCCACCGGTACAGTCAAACTGGCCTTCTTGAAACCCATTACCAAGTTTGAGAGCCTGGCTTCGGGGGGGGGCGGGGACTACTGAAGCGGTTTTTCTGAGTCCGCAACCAGGTCGGGGTGCATGGCGCCGCTCATGTCCCCCGCCCTCGGCCTTGCGCCCGTGGTCTCATCCTTAACTTCGCTCTGCCACACCTCCCGCCCTCGCTGCTGCGCTGTTGGGCGGTTCAGATCAGAGTACTTCGCTCGCAAAATCTGCCAGGCGGGACCGCTCGCCACGTGCCAGTGTGATGTGTCCGCCGTGTGGCCAGCCCTTGAACCGGTCCACCGCAAACGTCAGGCCGGATGAACCTTCGGTCAGGTAGGGCGTATCAATCTGGGCCAGGTTGCCCATGCAGATGATCTTGGTGCCTGGCCCGGCGCGGGTAATCAGCGTCTTCATTTGCTTGGGCGTCAGGTTTTGCGCTTCGTCGATGATGACGTATTTGTTCATGAAGGTGCGTCCGCGCATGAAGTTCATGCTTTTGATCTTGATCCGGCTGCGAATTAGTTCATTGGTCGCGGCGCGGCCCCATTCTCCAGCGCTGGTATCGGTCTTGCCCAAAGCCTCCAGGTTGTCATCCAATGCCCCCATCCAGGGCCCCATTTTTTCTTCTTCAGTGCCAGGCAGGAAACCGATGTCTTCACCCACGCTCACGGTGGCTCGTGTGACGATGATCTCGGTGTATCGCCTGTCATCCAATACTTGTGTCAGTCCGGAAGCCAGTGCCATCAGGGTCTTGCCCGTGCCTGCGGTGCCGGTTAAGGTGACAAAGTCCACATCCGGGTCCATCAGCAGGTTGAGGGCAAAATTTTGCTCGCGGTTGCGGGAGGTAACGCCCCACACCGCATTCTTCAGGTGGGTGAAGTCTCGAAGAGTCTTGATGACCGCTGTGCTGCCGCGAATCTCTGTCACCCTGGCATACAGGCTGGGTTCCCCCGGGGATTCAAAATACACAAACTGGTTGATTAGCAGACTGGGCACCACTGGTCCGTCGATCTTGTAAAACGTGTGCTGACCCTGCTGCCAACTTTCCACCGATTGTCCGTGCGTGGCCCAAAAATCCGAGGGTAAGGCAAGCGAACCGGCGTACAAAAGATCGCCGTCTTCCAGTGTCTTGTCGTTTTGGTAGTCGTCGGTAGCCAGGCCCAGCGCGCGGGCTTTGACCCGCATGTTGATGTCCTTGGACACCAACACGACTTCGCGCGGTGCCATGGATTGGCGCAGGGCCTCCACCACACCCAGGATCTGGTTGTCGGCCTTACCTTGCGGTAGGCTGGTAGGCAATGCGTAGTTCAGGGGTTGCGTCTGAAACAGCAACTTGCCCCGCGCATCACGGTGGCCCGTGCTGGCGAGTTGAAAACCGGCCGTGATATCTGCCCCGGGCGCGCCAGCCAAAGCATCCAGAGTGCGGCTGGTTTGCCGTGCGTTGCGTGCAACCTCGGTCATGCCTTTTTTATGTCCGTCCAGTTCTTCCAGAACGATCATCGGCAGGTAAATGTCATGTTCTTCAAAACGAAACAGGGACATCGGGTCGTGCAACAGAACGTTTGTGTCGAGCACAAACAGTTTGCTTGGGCCACTTCGTGCTGTTCTGCGGGCGCGGGTCGATGCGCGATCCACCACAGGCGATGCCGTTACAGCTGCAACAACCTCAGGCGCAATCGGGGCTGGGCTCAATAACGCAACAGGTACTTTACGTTGCACTTCTTTAGTGGTTCTTTTGGTAGTGACGGGCTCAACTTTTGCAGTTTTTTTTGCGTGATCTGCTTCTGGTTGCGGTGACGCGCGATTGACGCTGCGTGCAGTTGCTACGAAAGCCTTGGGAGGTAGACGATCGGCGGGTTTAGTAGGGGCAGGTGGCAGTGGCATGGGTATGGCTCATGAAAGGAGATGGGATATATCCGTGCATTGCAAAAGCAAAAAAGCCGCCTTGAGCCAAGGCGGCTTTTTGTTGGAACGCGGTTGCGATGTTCAACGGCATTGGCCCATTATGCATGAGCCGTGTGACACCACCATCGCGCAGTGTGTCAAAACAACGTTAGCACATCAGGCGGCTTTTTTGAGGGCCTTGACCGCTTTGAGGACATCATCTACATGGCCGGGTACCTTGAGGCCACGCCATTCTTCCTTCAGCGTGCCATCGGCGCCTACCAAGAATGTGCTGCGCTCAATGCCTTTGACCTTCTTGCCGTACATGATCTTGTTCTTGACCACGCCAAACATATGGCACATTTTTTCTTCGGTATCGGCAATCAGCTCAAATGGAAGTTCAAGCTTTGCCTTGAATTCGTCATGTGATTTCATGTTGTCGCGCGAAACACCGAAAACCGTCGCGCCAGCTTTCACAAAATCTTTGTATTTGTCCCGAAACTGCATGGCTTCGGTTGTGCAGCCAGGTGTATTGTCTTTGGGGTAAAAATACAACACCATGGTTTTTCCGACATGGGTAGTATTACTGACTTTGATGCCGCTGGTCGCATTGGCTTCAAATTCGGGTAGGGGCTTGTTGACAATGATCGCCATAGGGTATTTTTAGTCTCGCGTTCTTAGGTGTCAGTCAAAGTTAAGGCATCCAAACGTGACAGCGTTTATCCATCCTCGACTGCAACCCACGATTTTACTCTGAAAAGCCCCGACCTACAGACCGGTACGCATGCGCTTACAACAAAAGGGCTGCAACAACCTTACGGCCTTCGCTGGCCAGAAAGTTGTAGGTTCGGCACGCTGCGTGTGTGTCCATGGTCTCCACGCCAATTCGACGCGCATATAAAGCCTTGAGCAGTTCAGGCTTGGGGAACCGCAATCGCGCACCACTTCCGAAAATGACCAGGTCAACATCCATTGCTGCGATGCGTTCAAAGTGACTCGTCTGTAGCTCTTCAAACTGTGTGCAGTTCCAGTCAAAACGTTCACCGGCAGCGCTAAGTACCAGACTGGTCGTAAATTTCTCACCGTTGATGGCCACCCATCCCGAGCCGTATCCGGTTACTGACGGACCCTGGGTTGCGTCTGGGTGAAGTTTCATGGGGGCCTTGGGTTAAATTTGAATGCTGCACCGCACTAATTGTGTGAGGAACTGTGGTCAAATTATAGGTTTCGCCCTGTGATCCTGACTTCCGGAGGGACTTTGAGAACTATTCAAAAATCTGCCAAGCTGGCAAACGTGCTCTATGACATTCGCGGCCCCATCATGGATGCGGCCCGACAAATGGAGGATGAAGGCCAGAAGATCATCAAGTTGAACCTCGGCAACCTCGCAGTTTTCGGCTTTGATGCACCTGAAGAAATTCAGCAGGACATGATCCGCAACCTGCCCAACTCGGCCGGTTACTCGGACAGCAAAGGTATTTTTGCTGCCCGCAAGGCGGTGATGCACGAGACCCAGAAGCAGGGCATCGCCGGGGTTACGCTGGACGACATCTACCTGGGCAATGGCGCCAGCGAGTTGATCACCATGGCCACCAACGCGCTTTTGGACAATGGCGACGAGTTGCTCTTGCCCATGCCGGACTACCCGCTGTGGACTGCCGCGACCAGTCTGTCGGGCGGTACGCCGGTGCATTATCTGTGCGACGAGGCTAATGGCTGGATGCCCAATCTTGACGACATTCGCGCCAAGATCACGCCGCGCACCAAAGGTATTGTGGTTATTAACCCTAACAACCCCACTGGCGTGCTGTATTCCGATGCCTTGTTGAAAAGCATCGTAGAGATTGCCCGCGAGCATGGTTTGGTCATCATGGCTGACGAGGTGTATGACAAGGTTCTGTATGACGGCGTCAAGCACACGGCGATGGCTTCACTGTCGACTGACGTGTTGACGTTGACCTTCAACTCTCTTTCAAAGAGCTACCGATCCTGCGGTTATCGGGCGGGATGGATGGTTGTGTCGGGCGATAAAAAGTCCGCAACCGACTACATCGAGGGCTTGAATATGCTCTCGAACATGAAGCTGTGCTCCAACGTTCCGGGTCAGTGGGCCATCCAGACGGCGCTGGGTGGGTACCAAAGCATCAATGATCTGGTTTGCGAGGGTGGGCGCTTGCGCCGACAGCGCGACTTGGCCTATGAGCTGATTACCGCGATTCCGGGAGTGAGCTGCGTTAAACCCAGTGCAGCTTTGTACATGTTCCCCAAGCTGGACCCCAAGGTTTACCCGATCAGCGACGACCGGCAGTTTTTCCTGGAACTCCTCAAGGCAACTCGCGTCATGCTGGTCCAGGGTACGGGCTTCAACTGGAAGCAGCCAGACCATTTCCGCATTGTTTTTTTGCCGCACGAGGATGATTTGCGCGAGGCCATTAACCGCATCGCCAAGTTTCTTGAGGGCTACCGAAACAGGCACGCAGCGCAGGCTACCCTGACGCCGGCATCTGCTATAAAATTGGTAGCTGCTCGCGCTTAATTTACGGGGGCTTGCGCCCTTATTTACCTAGAGAATTTATGAAACCGATTCAAGTTGGCCTGCTAGGCATTGGCGTTGTTGGAGCTGGCACTTTCCATGTACTCAAACGCAACCAGGAGGAGATCAAGCGCCGCGCCGGTCGCGGAATCGAGATCACCATGGTGGCTGATCTGGATGTAGCCCGTGCCCAATCTATAGTGGGTAGCGGCGTACAGGTGGTGAATGATGCCCGAGCCGTCATTGCCAACCCGGACATCGACATTGTTATCGAACTCATTGGCGGCTACGGTATTGCAAAGTCACTTGTGCTGGAAGCCATTGCAGCGGGCAAGCATGTAGTTACGGCCAACAAGGCTTTGCTTGCGGTGCATGGAACCGAAATTTTTGCCGCAGCGTCTGCCAAGGGTGTGATGGTCGCGTTTGAGGCCGCTGTGGCCGGTGGCATTCCCATCATCAAGGCGTTGCGGGAAGGTCTGACCGCCAACCGCATTCAGTGGATTGCCGGCATCATCAACGGCACCACCAACTTCATCCTCTCGGAGATGCGCGACAAGGGATTGGACTTTGGTGTGGTGCTGAAGGAGGCACAGCGCCTGGGCTACGCCGAGGCTGACCCCACATTTGATATCGAAGGCGTGGACGCTGCGCACAAGGTCACGTTGATGTCGGCCATCGCGTTTGGCATTCCGGTGCAGTTTGACAAGGCCTATGTGGAGGGCATCACTAAGCTCGGCGCAGCCGACATCAAATATGCGGAGCAGTTGGGCTACCGCATCAAGTTGCTGGGGATTACCAAGCGTCGCGAAGCCGATGCGGCAAAGGGTTATTCCGCGGGAGTTGAACTGCGGGTCCACCCGAGCCTGATACCGTCCAAACGACTGATTGCCAATGTCGAAGGCGCCATGAATGCTGTCGTCGTCAATGGCGACGCCGTTGGCAACACCCTGTACTACGGCAAGGGCGCAGGTTCCGAGCCCACTGCAAGTGCCGTCATTGCTGACCTGGTCGATATCACCCGCTTGCATACCGCCGATCCGCTCAACCGCGTGCCGCATCTGGCATTCCAGCCTGGCGCCATGAGCGACCTGCCCGTACTGCCCATGGGCGACGTGGTGACCAGCTACTACCTGCGTTTGCGCGTGGCCGACGAAGCCGGCGTGTTGGCCAAGGTGACCGGCATTCTGGCCAGTGCCGACATCAGCATTGATGCGGTATTGCAACGTGAAGCCGACGAAGTGGGCGGTGAGGGCGAGGTGCCAGAGGGCACGCGTGGCATGCCGCAAACCGATGTCATCATCCTCACGCATGATTGCCAGGAGGCGCACATGAACCACGCCATGGCGCTCATGCAGGCCCTTCCCACCGTGTTGCAGCCCATTGTGCGGATTCGTAAAGAAGAGTTAGCCTGATGAGATACCTTTCAACACGCGGAAATCCCGAGCGCAAGCGCTTCTGTGAGATTCTGCTAGAAGGCCTGGCGCCGGATGGCGGTTTGTACCTGCCCGAGCGCTATCCACAGGTCAGTGACGCCACTCTGAGCCAATGGCGCACCGTCTATCACACCCAAGGATACGCATCCTTGGCGTTTGAGATCTTGTCGCTGTACATCGACGATATTCCGGGCGCCGACCTGCGCGCCATCTGCGAGAAGACCTACACCGCTGAAGTGTTCGGCACCGGTGAGATCGTCCCACTGCGGCATCTCGAGGACGGTTTGTGGCTGGAAGCCCTGTCCAACGGCCCCACGCTGGCCTTCAAAGACATGGCCATGCAGTTGCTGGGCAACTTGTTCGAGTACGAGTTGGCACGCCGTGGCGAAGAACTCAACATTCTGGGTGCTACCAGCGGCGACACCGGCAGCGCGGCTGAATACGCCATGCGGGGCAAGAAGGGCGTGCGCGTCTTCATGACCAGTCCGCATGGCCGCATGAGCGCCTTCCAGCAGGCTCAGATGTTCAGCCTGATGGACGCCAACATTTACAACATCGCCGTCAAGGGCGTTTTTGACGATTGCCAGGACATGGTCAAGGCCGTCTCCAACGACCTGGAGTTCAAGCGCAAGTACCGCATCGGAACGGTCAACTCGATCAACTGGGCGCGCTTATTGGCCCAAGTTGTGTACTACTTTGCTGGCTACATTCAAGCCACGGAATCCAACAGTCAAAAGGTCAGCTTTACCGTTCCATCGGGCAATTTCGGCAATGTCTGCGCCGGTCATGTGGCCCGCATGATGGGTCTGCCAGTCAAACAACTGGTGGTCGCGACCAACGAGAACGATGTGCTGGACGAATTCTTTCGCACCGGTGTCTACCGAGTGCGCGGCAGCGCTGACACCCACGAAACTTCCAGCCCCTCCATGGACATTTCCAAGGCATCCAACTTCGAGCGCTTTGTGTTTGACCTGCTGGGACGTGATGGTGGGCGTACCGCCGACCTTTTTGGCGCCCAACTGGCAAAATCTGGCCAGTTTGATTTGAGTGCCGATCCCGCCTTTGCGGATTGTGCCCAACGCTACGGCTTTATTAGCGGCAAGAGCACCCACGCCGACCGTCTGGCCACCATACGCGATACCTGGCAGCGCCACGGCGTCATGATCGACACCCACACGGCCGACGGCGTCAAGGTGGCGATGGAGCACTTGACGCCCGGCGTGCCTATGCTGGTTCTGGAAACCGCTTTACCCATCAAGTTCGCCGAAACTATCGTTGAGGCACTGGGTCGCGAGCCCGATCGGCCTGCCAAGTTTGTCGGCATCGAGGCTCTGCCCAAGCGCGTGCAGGTAATGGATGCCGATGTGGATGCCATCAAGGCGCTGATTGCGCACGAATGCAGCAAATAGAAGCCTTCGACTATGACCGACCCAAAGCTCCGTCCGCCATTGTTGCCGCTCGATGAGGCGCTGGCGCGGCTGTTGGCGTTCGCCACCCCGGCGCTGAACACAGAGTCCGTCCCCGTAGGCGACGCCGATGGTCGTGTTCTGGCGCAAGAGGTGGTGTCCGCGTTGCACGTGCCGCCGCACGACAACAGCTCCATGGACGGCTATGCCCTGCGCAGCGCTGACATCGCTGCCCCGGGTGCGCAACTGCCGGTTTCTCAGCGGATTGCGGCGGGTTCTAGTGGCACCCCCTTGCAGGTCGGCACGGTGGCTCGCATCTTTACGGGTGCGCCGGTGCCAGTCGGTGCTGACGCCGTGGTGATGCAGGAGGATTGTCAGGCACTGTCAGTGGGCGAGGGCGCCGCTGAATTGCCACAGATCCAGATTAATGCCCGGCCCATACCCGGCCAGAACATTCGCCGCGCCGGTGAAGACGTGGCCCGTGGCGACGTGGTTTTGTCGCGCGGCCAGCGCCTGGGCCCGGCCGAACTGGGTCTGGCCGCCAGCATTGGCATGGCTTCGCTGACCGTTGCACGTCGCCCGCGTGTAGCCCTGTTTTCCACAGGCGATGAATTGGTCATGCCTGGCACCGTGGCGCCGCAGGACATGCCAGCCGGCGCGATCTACAACTCCAATCGATTCTTTCTTCGCTCGCTGCTGCGTCGCATGGGTTGCGTGGTGAGCGACCTGGGCATTGTTCCCGACCAGCGCGAAGCGACGGTGCAGGCGTTGCGGGAGGCGGCCTTGTCGCACGATGTCATTCTCACCAGCGGTGGTGTTTCGGTAGGCGAAGAAGACCACATTAAACCCGCCGTGCAGGCACTGGGTACGCTTGACCTGTGGCAGATCGCCATCAAACCCGGGAAACCCTTTGCCCACGGGCGCATTGGCGAAGCACATTTTCTGGGGTTACCGGGTAATCCGGTGTCCAGCTTCGTGACCTTCCTCGTGTTGGTACGCCCCTTTTTGTTGCAATTGCAGGGTGCACGCGCGGTCGCCCCGCGAACCGTCGAGGCACGTGCTGATTTCACCTGGGCCAAGCCAGACAAGCGCCGCGAGTTCTTGCGCGCCAGGCGCAATGCGCAGGGCGGTCTGGACCTGTTTGCTAACCAGAGTTCGGGCGTTTTGACGTCGGCCGTGTGGGGAGATGGTCTGATCGACAACCCGCCGGGTGTCACCATTGCCCCTGGCGACAGGGTGCGCTATGTACCGTTTTCGGAAGTGCTTTCATGAAGGTTCATGTCAAATACTTTGCCTCCATTCGCGAGGCGGTCGGCAGCGGGGCTGAATCGCTGGAAACCAATGCACCAACGATTGCCGCCTTGCGTGACGAACTCATCGCCCGTAGCGGGGGGTACGCCGAGTCACTTGCTCGCGGCAGGGCTGTGCGGGTCGCACTGAACCAGACGCTGGCCGATGAATCAGCTGTGCTGGCAGAGGGTGCAGAAGTCGCTTTCTTCCCGCCTGTGACCGGTGGTTAAGTTTGCATATCGCTATTGTTTTTGTAGCTACTTACGCAGTATTTACGGGAGCTAGGGGCACTTTTTATGCATAACACTCCCCGCGTTTCGATTCAGACGACCGATTTCGACGTGGCTGGCGAAATTGCCGTTCTGCGCGCGGGCGACCACCGCGTTGGCGCAGTCTGCAGTTTCATTGGCACCGTGCGAGATAGAAATCAGACCAGCACGGACCCAGCGGGTTCAGTGCAATCCATGGAACTGGAGCATTACCCCGGCATGACCGAGAAGGCCATCGAGGCCATGATCGACGCCGCCCACCGCCGATTCGACATCTTTGGTGCCCGCGTGATACACCGCATAGGCTTACTGCAGCCACCTGACCAGATTGTGCTCGTCATCGTAACCTCGGCCCACCGGGGCGAGAGCTTTAAGGCCTGTGAATTCCTGATGGACTACCTCAAAACCCAGGCACCGTTCTGGAAAAAAGAGCAAACGACTGAGGGCGGCAAGTGGGTTGACGCGCGGGTGAGTGACGATGCGGCGCTGGCGCGGTGGGGCATTCAGTCAAGCAACGCGTAGGTCAGCGTAGTCCGTTCGGTGACGAAACTCTCAGTTCAGATACGTCGGTCGCGTTGCATCTGGGCTCATGTCAATCTCGTCTGCCGCTTCGTCAATCAAAATTGGCGCATCTCGAGGCGAGTCGTGCCTGATTTCCCACTGTGACTGGTCCAGCGCCTGTTTCAGCAGGTTGAGCACTCCAAAAACCAGGTCTGCGGGCATATCGAGCTGAAATCCACGGTTTGACAGAGGATCCAGCAGCGCCTCTTTGAAGTTCATCTGCATTTGCCCGCTTTCTTTGGGCGTCAGGTTGACTTCTGTGATCAGTAGCGGTGTGTCACCCAGCGGGCGATTCGCAAGCTTGCCCTGGTACGGGGTGGAAAAGTCTGCCGTTTGGGTCGCCTCGTGAGCCCGCAGGTCGGCCAGCATCTTCCGTGTATGGGGCCCCATGGCCGCCAGGTCCACATAACCATCGGTCTTGGCATCCTGGGGAATGGCAAAGTGGTCGATCACGATTCGGTTGATCAGTGGCCACAGTTGCATGGCCATGCGCCGGGTGAGCCACATTTGCACCTCTTCGCCCACCGTCGTGTTGATGCTCACCAGGATGCGATCCTGATCGGTGTGGTATCGAACTGAGAGCTGGCGTATGTCCATGGATTGATTTTAGTCAGTTGCACTTCGACTATTTACCCTTGAAATAGTCGCGTTGGACCCAAGGTCACTGCTAACCGGAGAATTACTATGCGAATCGAAAAACTCACCACCAAGTTTCAGGAAGCCTTGGGCGAGGCTCAGACGCTCGCTCTGTCCAATGACCACGCCTACATCACACCCGCGCATGTGCTGGTGGCCATGTTGCGCCAGGATGATGGCCCCAAGGCGCTGCTGCAGCGTGCCGGGGTCAACGTGCCTCAATTGCTAAGCGCCGCAGAGGCTTACATGAAAAAGCAGCCTCAGGTTCAGGGGCAGGAGCAAATCTCGGTTGATCGTGATATGGGTATTCTGTTGCAGGCGGCCGAGAAAGAATCCATCAAGCGTGGCGACCAGTTCGTGGCGGGCGAGTTGTTTTTGCTTGCGCTGGCCGATAGCAAAATTGAGGTGGGCAACATCGGACGCACCAACGGCATGACACGCAAGAGCCTGGAAGCCGCAATTGACGCCGTTCGCGGAGGCCAGAACGTCGATAGTGCCGACGCTGAAGAGCAGCGCGAGTCCCTCAAGAAGTACTGCATTGACCTGACTGAGCGCGCGCGCTTGGGCAAACTCGACCCGGTGATTGGTCGTGACGATGAAATCCGCCGCGCCATACAGGTGCTGCAGCGTCGCACCAAGAACAATCCCGTATTGATCGGCGAGCCCGGTGTGGGAAAGACCGCCATTGTGGAAGGTTTGGCCCAGCGCATCGTGGACGGCGCGGTGCCGGATTCGCTCAAGGGCAAGCGCGTGCTGAGCCTGGACATGGCGGCATTGTTGGCAGGAGCCAAGTTCCGTGGTGAATTTGAAGAGCGCCTGAAAAACGTGCTCAAGGATTTGGCCAAGGACGAAGGTCAGACCATCGTCTTTATTGACGAGCTGCACACCATGGTGGGTGCTGGCAAGGCTGAAGGTGCCATGGACGCGGGCAACATGCTCAAGCCCGCATTGGCCCGTGGCGAACTGCACTGCGTGGGCGCCACCACTTTGGATGAGTACCGCAAATACATTGAAAAAGACGCAGCTTTGGAGCGCCGTTTCCAGAAGATTCTGGTGGGTGAGCCCACGGTGGAAGCCACCATCGCCATCCTGCGCGGCTTGAAGGAGCGCTACGAAACGCACCATGGCGTGCAAATCACCGACCCAGCCATCGTGGCCGCAGCCGAGTTGTCCAACCGCTACATCACCGACCGCTTTTTGCCCGACAAGGCCATCGACCTGATCGACGAGGCTGCCTCCAAAATCAAGATCGAGCTGGACTCCAAGCCTGAGGTCATGGACAAGAAAGACCGCCGCCTGATCCAGCTGCAGATCGAGCGCGAAGCCGTCAAGCGCGAGAAGGACGAAGCCTCGCAAAAGCGGCTCGAACTCATCAACGAAGAGATCAATGCGCTGCAAAAAGAGATTGCCGATCTGGATGAAATCTGGAAGGCCGAGAAGGCCCAGGCCCAGGGCTCCAAAACCATCATGCAGGAGGTGGAAAAGCTGCGCTTCCAGATCAAGGAGTTGACAGATAAAGGCGATTTCAACAAGGCTGGCGAACTGCAGTATGGCAAGCTGCCCGAACTGGAAAAGCGCCTCAAGGACGCCCAGGCCCAGGAAGCCGGAAAGGCAAAAGATGCGAAGGACGGCGGCCGCGCCCAACTGCTGCGTACCATGGTTGGCGCCGAAGAAATTGCCGAAGTGGTGAGCCGTGCCACTGGCATTCCGGTCAGCAAAATGATGCAGGGCGAAAAGGACAAGTTGCTACAAATGGAAGGCAAACTGCACGACCGCGTGATCGGGCAGAACGAGGCCATTGCGGCGGTGGCCAACGCCATTCGCCGCTCGCGATCTGGTCTGTCAGACCCGAATCGACCAACGGGTTCCTTCCTGTTCCTGGGGCCAACCGGCGTAGGCAAGACTGAGCTTTGCAAAGCACTTGCGGGTTTCCTGTTTGACAGTGAGGACCACCTGATTCGCATCGACATGAGCGAGTTCA
>CAIYDK010000471.1 GCA_903924955.1 uncultured beta proteobacterium
ATGATTCCGACCTTTGCCATTGGCACGGCCGCCAGCTACCAACCGGCCGACGAGGGCTGGGGGCCACGCCCGGTGCCGGTCGTGCAAGGTCACCCCGAGCTGGCCGCGCATATCGCGCAGTCTGTCATTCAGCAAGACTTTGACCTGACTATCGTCAACAAGATGGCCGTAGACCACGGGCTGACCGTGCCGCTCTCGCTGATGTGCGGGCAACCCGAGGCATGGCCCTGCCCTGTGATTCCATTTGCCGTCAACGTGGTGCAATACCCCGTGCCCAGCGGCCAGCGCTGCTTCAACCTGGGCAAGGCCATCCGCAAAGCCGTGGAGAGCTATGACGAGGACCTGAACGTGCACATCTGGGGAACCGGCGGCATGAGCCACCAACTACAGGGTCCGCGTGCGGGTCTGATCAACAAGGAGTTTGACAACGCGTTTCTGGATCTGCTGATCGACAACCCGGCGGCCGCGGCGGCCATTCCCCACATCGACTTTGTGCGCGAAGCCGGCAGCGAAGGCATTGAGCTGGTGATGTGGCTCATTGCGCGTGGCGCTATGAATGATGTAGCAGGTCACGCAGCATCCACGAGGGCTAGACACCGTTTTTACCATGTACCCGCCAGCAACACGGCTGTTGGCCATCTGATATTGGAGAATGCGTGACCATGACTAAAACCATCAAAGTTGCGCTGGCTGGCGCCGGTGCCTTTGGCATCAAACACCTGGACGGCATCAAAAATATTGACGGCGTGGAAGTCGTCTCGCTGATCAGTCGCGATCTGGACAAGACCCAAGAGGTTGCCTCCCAATACGGCATAGCCCACGTCACCACCCACCTGGAGGACAGTCTGGCTTTGAAGGAAGTAGACGCCGTCATCCTGTGCACGCCCACGCAGATGCACGCAGAGCAAAGCATGGCCTGCCTGAAGGCGGGCAAGCACGTGCAAGTGGAGATTCCGCTAGCTGACTCGCTGCAGGGCGCGCAGGATGTGGTTGCCGCAGCAAAGTCCAGCGGCCTGGTTGCCATGTGCGGCCACACCCGCCGCTTCAACCCCAGCCACCAGTTTGTGCACAAGGAAATCACGGCCGGGCGCTTCAACATCCAGCAAATGGATGTGCAGACCTACTTTTTCCGCCGCACCAACATGAACGCGCTGGGCCAGGCGCGCAGTTGGACCGACCACCTGCTATGGCACCACGCGGCCCACACGGTGGACCTGTTCGCCTACCAGTGCGGCAGCCCCATCGTCAAAGCCAATGCCGTTCAAGGCCCCATCCACCCGACGCTGGGCATTGCCCTGGACATGAGCATCCAGCTCAAGGCCGCCAATGGCGCCATCTGCACGCTGAGTCTGAGCTTTAACAACGACGGCCCGCTGGGCACTTTCTTCCGCTACATCGGCGACACGGCGACTTACATGGCCCGCTACGACGATCTGTTCAACGGCAAGGAGGAAAAAATTGATGTCAGCACGGTGGATGTGTCCATGAACGGCATTGAACTGCAAGACCGGGAATTCTTCGCCGCCATCCGCGAAGGGCGCGAGCCCAACAGCAGCGTGGCCAGCGTGCTGCCCTGCTACCAGGTGCTGCACGACCTGGAGTTGCAGCTCAAGAACTAAGCGATCGGCCGCTCGATATGGAGCTCGCATCGAATGTCCGTGAGCCGCTCGTGACTCGATAGTGAGTCGGTTGATGAAAAAATGGTTTCGCCGGTGCCGAAAAGCTGGATGACTGGAGTCGGCACTAGGGCGTAAGCGGCCGGCCGTGAATACCCGCTTCAGGGAAGTCCAGTCGGACCGGTTTGCTGATTCCGTTGTGCCACCAATCGCCAGATGCTTGCATGACCAAAGGTAACCTATGTGTTACCATAATTCATGGCCATTAAAGTCGAAGAGTACATCCGTGAGGACGCATCCAACCCTTACAAACTATGGTTTGATGGGCTCCCAGCGCAGTCTGCCGCCAAGGTGACCGTTGCCAAACTTCGAATGGAGCTGGGCAATACGTCCAGTATCAAGTGGTTCGATGGCATGGGTGAATATGTCATTGACTGGGGTCCGGGTTACCGGATCTACCTCGCCAAAGATGGCGACAGGCTCATCATTCTGTTTGGCGGTGGCACCAAACGCGGCCAACAACGGGACATCGATAAAGCCAAGGAACTGTTGGCTGAGTACAAGGCCCGCAAAAAGGCGATGGCGTCCAAGGCAACCAGCAAACATAGGGAGTAAACAAATGGCACTGACCAGAAATTTCAAAGAAACCGTCATTCAGCGTGTGCAAAATGATTCATCCTTTGCGCAGGCACTTCTGGATGAGGCCGCCACACTATTTCTCAACGGCGAACCCGAGACAGCCCGACTCATCCTGCGTGACCTGGTCAACGCCACCATCGGTTTCGAGCAACTTGCAGCGCTGACCGCCAAGCCAAGCAAGAGTTTGCACAGGATGTTGTCGCCCACGGGCAACCCCAGTATGGACAACCTGGCGGCCATTTTTTGGGCGGTGCGCGAGAGGCTGCATGTCAGCCTGTCCGCGCACTCGGTGGCAACCTGAAACGAGTCAGATCTCGGTTTGCTCTGCCATTTCCAGGGCGTCGTCGACCTCTATTCCCAGGTAGCGAACAGTGCTTTCAAGTTTTGTGTGTCCAAGTAGCAATTGCACTGCACGCAGGTTTTTTGTTCTCCGGTAGATCAGGGATGCTTTGGTTCGCCGCATTGAATGGGTTCCATATTCAGACGGATTGAGCCCAATCTCTGTGACCCACGAATCAACAATGCGGGCATATTGGCGGGTTCCAATGTGCGGTGATTCGTGAATGCGACTGGGAAACAGATAGTCGTCCTGACCAAGTTTGGCCTCCTTGATCCATTCACTGACCGCATCGCGGGTCGGCTGCGTTATCTCGAACTGAACAGGTCGCGAGGTCTTTTGCTGCATCACCGTTGCACGAGGCGAGACGTGTTCACCATGGCAAATGTCGCGTACCCGCATCTTGACAAGGTCGCAGCCTCGCAGCTTGCTGTCAAGCCCCAGGTCGAACATGGCGAGTTCCCGAACCCGGTGTTGCAATTGAAGGCGCACTCGAATGGCCCAAATCTCTTTCAATTTGAACGGTGACTTTTGCCCGACGATTACACCCTTGTTCCAAGGTGCGTGCTGTGCTTGCTCTGTGGTGTTTTCCATCATGGACTCCTGGTTGTTTGAGGGAGTCCAACTGTGAGCCGACGGCAGGAAAGTGCAAGCTTAGAATTCTCCGGCAGCAAAGCTGACCTTGGCCAACTTCGGCAAGGTGCCCATAGCGGGCGCTCGCGATTGAGCGAAGCGGTCGTTCGATTTCTCACCAGTAATCAAAAAGCCGACTTTGAAATCTGCGAACAACTCCTTGTCGGTTGTGCGACTCCAGTGGGGCGACTGCAGTCATTCGGATTTCGACGATGGCCGACTCCAGAAGGCTGAAAGCGGGTCTAGATTCCTTCCAAGGATCTGCTCCAAAGCAGTCATCTAAATTGGTCGCTACCTCGATGTCAGTCAGGCGCCCACCCTAGGAATTGCCTCAACGGTTTACCTCAAGCAGCATCCGATCACAAACAGTCGAAGCCGTCTCCAGATCAAGGTCTTGCAGTGCTGCTTCCAAGGCATCCTGAATCGCCCCGAGAATGAACTGACCCCCAGAAGTTTGCCAAGCCGCAACTTACAAGTTCTCAGCGAACCCGCTGAGGCAGCAACGTAGGCTTATCATGCTTTGAAATGAATATGCCGTCATCACCCCCACTTCGCCGAAAACTGGCTGCCATCATGGCCGCCGATGTGGTGGGGTACAGCAAGAAAATGGGGGAGAACGAAGAGCGGAC
>CAIYDK010000472.1 GCA_903924955.1 uncultured beta proteobacterium
CCGTGCAGGTACGCAAGGAAATCATGGAATGCCACAAGGTCGCTGGCGGGTTTGACTACCTGCTCAAAACCCGCATGGCCGACATGAGCGCCTACCGCGAATTTGCCGGCCCCGTACTGTGGCAACTGCCCGGTGTGCGCGAGACCCGAACCTACGCGGTGATGGAAGAGGTGAAAAACACCACGCGACTGACACTGGGTTAACGTACTGCCAAGCGATGCAATAGCAGTTGCCGCCAGCGAAAACCGCTGCCTATAATGCCCCGAAGGAGAAACCGGCCCCCTTATGCGTCACACACTGATCGCCCTAATCGCCAGTATTGCCTTGTGTGGCGGCGCATTGGCGCAGGGTTTCAAATTCTCCAATGAGGACAACGCCGACAAGGCGCGTGAAACCGAGCAGCAAGCCAAGGTGCAGGCGCTGCTGGCAAGTCCCTGCCGGGCCAAGATCAAGAACCAGAAGATCATGGTGCTGATCGGCGAAAGTCGCGACGGTTATTTGCAAACCGCCCAATCCAGCTACGGCGGCCACTTCGATGCCCTCAATGCCCGCTTGCAGCGGTTGGGCCTGAAGACATTCACACAGGCACAAATCAAGGGGCAAATTGCGCAGGCCGAGATTGATGCCTACTTCAAAAACAACCCCGACGCCGCATTGAGCGCCTCAAGGCGACTCTCCGCACAGTACATCCTGCGTGGGCTAATCACCAGTCAGGCAGGGTATAACACCATCGTGCGGGTCAACCAGGTATCCATTCATATGGCCTTCACATTGACCGATGCTAATGGGCGAATTCTGTCGCAGACCAGCGCCGAAAGCGCAAGTTACTCAGGCGTTGATACCGGTGGTATGGCTCTGACTTTGATCAATGAAAAGGCCGATGAAGTTGTCGCGCAGTTGTACAGCGACTATTGCCGCCTGGGCGGCCCATAGTGTTGTGAGTAGAGACAGAGCTGTGGCAAGTGCTATGGCCTGATTCGTTATTTTTATATTGGGAGTAAATCGATGAGTCTATTATTTAACGCATTCAAGGGCGCCGCCGTTTCGGCACTGCTGGTAGTGGCTGCCGTAGGCAGCGCTGTGCATGCTCAGCCCAGCTTTGGCAACCCTTCCCCTACTGCAGGCTCGTCAACCTCGGACAAGGCCAACGCCGCTGCCGATTCCGCCGCCTACAAGGAGGTGGAATACACCAACAAGAACAAACGTGGCCCGGCGCTGATTGTGATCCCCGGCGAGATCAAGAGCAACAATGCCAGCTTCACGCAACGTTTCCTGCCCAACAACATTGCCGACTTTGCCGAATTGGAACTCTCCAGCGCCAACTTCCCGGTGCTGGAACGCACCAACCTGGGACCGCTGGTGAACGAAATTTCTCTTGCCTACAACCTGGGAGACCCACAGGCCGCACGCAAGACCATGCAAATGGGCAAGCTCAAGACTACCAAGTGGATTCTGAAGTTCGACATTCTCAAAGCCGAGCAAATCTCCGAGGCCAAGAAGGGCTTTGATGGCCGGGCCGTGGGCAGTCTGCTGTCCATATTCGGTGGCGGCATGGCCGGTGCCGCAGCCGGAACAGTAGCCGGTTCGGTACAGACCGGCGACTCCACCGGCGTGTGGCTGATCGGTATGCGCTACAAGATCATGGACGCCAACACCACCGAGCAAGTGGCCCAGGGCTACAAGGACCTGAAGATGGAAGTCGGCGCCACCTCCACCAGCGTCATGGGCGTGTCGGACTCGGCCAAGGGCGGTGTCGGCCTGGACACCATGGTTCAGCGCCTGGTGCAAACGCTGGTCTGGGATATCGACTCCAAATACAAGTAAAGATATATGACCCCCACGCTTTTCACTCCATAGCCATGACGACGTTCACCCGCCTGGGCAAGTACACCATTCGCCGTGAGCTTGGCAAGGGTGCGATGGGTGTTGTTTATGAGGGGTTTGATCCGCTCATAGAGCGTACCGTTGCCATCAAGACCATCCTGCCGTCACAGCTCAGTGGCGAAGAGTCTACCAACGTACTGGCGCGCTTCAAGCGGGAGGCGCAAGCCGCCGGTCGCCTGAACCACCCCGGCATCGTGGCGGTGTATGACTATGGCGAAGAGGTCGCTGACGAAGACCACACCATGGTGGCTGGTGAGCAGGCACAAGCCCGCCAGCGCGTGGCCTATATCGCGATGGAGTTTGTCAAAGGCCGGGAGCTGCGTGACTTTTTTGAAGCCAATGAGCGCTTTGCCCTGAAGGATGTCGAGCGTCTGATGGGTGAAATTCTGGACGCCCTGGCCCACGCCCACGCCCACGGCGTGGTGCACCGCGACATGAAACCGGCCAACCTGATTGTGCTGGCCGACGGCAAGGTCAAAATTGCCGATTTTGGTATCGCAAGGGTTGAAAAATCAGAGTTAACCCAGGTGGGCACGGTTATGGGTACGCCGGCCTATATGTCGCCTGAACAGTTCATGGGCCAACCGGTGGATGGGCGCAGCGACATCTTTTCCTGCGGCGTCATCCTGTACCAGTTCTTGACAGGCGAGAAGCCGTTTACCGGCAACTCCACCACCATCATGTTCAAGGTATTGCACGAGGAACCGCTGGCGCCATCGCTGCTGAACGTGGCATTGCCAGCGGCCTTTGATCTGGTGGTGAAGAAGGCCATTGCCAAGAATCCGGATGAGCGGTACCAGAGCGCGCAGGAATTTTCACAAGCCATCAAGGCCACGCTGGGCGCGACTGCTGCCAATGGGCCGGCCAGTTTATTGGTTGACCCGGATCGCACCGAGCTCAGCCTGCCCCCGGTGCTACCGGTCGCTGCACGCGCGCCGGTGTCCGCTCCAAAAGCAGTGCAGTCAGTGCCCCCTGCCGCAGCGCCAACTCCGGCACCTGCGAAGGTCATCGAAACCAAAGCAAAATCCAGCGCGACCTTGATCGCAGCGGTACTGGCCGGTGTCACCGTGCTAGGTGCTGGCGGCTACGTCTTCCTGAGAGGTGGCACCAGCAATACGCCGCCCACCGTAGCGCAGACACCTGCTGCCAGCGCGCCGATTGCAGCCATGCCGCCCACTGCACCAACAGTAGCTGCGGAGCCCACACTGGAGCCCGGCACCATGGTCATCAGTGCCTTGGGGCTGGTCGACCCGACCGATGCGCGCTTCAACGGCGACACCAATGCCGCGCAGGTCGAATCGCGCGCCGACGCCAGGCGGCAGTTGTTGGAAAAAGTCGTCGCGCTGTACGTGGACAAGGACTCACTGAACAAAAACTACGCCGTGCTGGACCGCAAACTGCTGTCGCAACCCGGAGCGTTCATCAAGACAGTCATCCAGGAGGGCGCTGCCGCAACCGGCAAAGACGGTCTAATGGAGACCGAAGCCCGCGCCGTGATCAAAGTGCGTGATGTGCAGAAGTCGCTCAACCAGTTGTCCAAGGACGAGCGCATCGAGTTCATCCGCAACAATGGCGACCCCAAGGTGTCCATCCTGATGGCCATCCGTAATGCGGACACGACGCAGGCGCTGCCTTCCGAGCGATCCATGCTTGCCGAGAATGTGCTCAAGGAGCGTATCAAATCGTTTGGTTTTCGGGTCTGGTCCGCCTCTGGTGAAGTACCGACCAGCGCAAAGACGCAGCCCTCGGATTTTCAGATTGAAGGCGAAATCAAGGTCAAACTGCTGTCGGCCAGGTTGCCTGCCTCGGGCCTGACCATCACCAAAACGGCGCTCACGTCCTGGACCATCAAGGCCATTGACAAGGCCAGCGGCGAAGAGGTTTACCTCAACACAGTCAACCCCAGCGGCAAGAGTTGGGCCACCGAGGACCAGGCGTTGGCCGAAATCGGAAAATTGGTGGGCGACGAGTTCTCCAAAAATTTCTTCCTGGACCACTTCAACTACAGCGCGCAACGGGTCCGGCTGAACATTGCCGGCCTGCCCGA
>CAIYDK010000473.1 GCA_903924955.1 uncultured beta proteobacterium
GCGAATCAAAAGCGACCCGGCAGATTGCGCCTGGGCCGCAGCCGCGCATGCCAACAGGGCGGGAATCAAAAGGAGTTTTGCTGTGTTTTTCATGATAGTTTGCTCCTTGAATTACAGCCAGCCCGCTTTGGCGAGTTGCAGGTTGATGGATTGGGCGGTCAACTGGTGCAACGCTGGCGTGGGGTGGAAGTTATCCGAGTAAGCGTAGGACTTCCACCAGTTGGCCGAGGTCTCACCCACGGGGATCGTGGCCGACATGCTGGCTGAATTGCAGGCTCCAACGGTTGCGGGTTGGCTCAGACTGGCCTGGCCGGTGGCGCTGTCAAGTCCACCGGCAACTTTGGGGCACGCTGGTGTTGTGATGTTGGTCAAGCCAAACTGCGCAGGTGCGGCCAAGGCCTTCCCGATTTCTGTGTTTGCGTCGAAAACCTGAACGCCAGTACCCGCCAGCCCAGTTGCCAGGCTGGTGTTAAATGCTGCAGTCCAAGCGCGTACTGCACCTTGAACAGCATCACGTTGCGCCGTGCCACCGGCCGCAGCCACTGCGCCCAGCACCGCCAGGAACTTCGGCGTCACGGTAATGTCAGGCGCGTTGGAAACAACGACCTTGGTCACGCCTTTGGCGATTACATTGGCCTTGACCGATGTTGCCAAAGCCGTGCCCAAGGCTTGCGCGTAAGCGCCGGCGGCGGTGCCCATGCTGGTAGCGGTGGGTGTACCGATGATGGCAGCCACAGTAGCAGGCGGCAGCAGCGTACCCAGCATTGCCATGTAGGTCGCAATGCCTGCAGGTGTGGTTGCGCCCAGATACGCGCCGGTCAGATCGGCTAGGTCGTTGCCGCCGCCGTCAATGATGACGAGATCCGTGCTTGTCAAGAAGGCGGAACCTGTAGCCATCTGAAAAGTAATGGAGAAAGGATTGTCGTTTCCTGGAGCGGAAGCGTTGGTCAGGTTGTTGATGCGTCCACCGCCCACGGCAAAGCTGCTACAGGACGCTTTTGGCAAAAAGGTCGTTCCATTGAAATTGAAGAATGGGCAAAGTTTGGATACACCAAAGTTCGCAGCAACGATTTCTGGAAAGATCAGGAAAGGGTTAGCTGGATCAGCACTCTGAACTGTAAATTTGTAGCCAAAGGCGCCGCTGTCCATGAGACTGTCGCCAAAAACCTTCACCGACGAAACGACGGACTTGGGCGTGGTGTTGGACCCGTCACTCGCTCCGCCGCAACCCGCCAAGACGACCGCGCAGCTTGCTGCGACTACTGCCCATTTCCATTGCTTCATTGTTCTCTCCAGTTAATAGAACGACCGTTCGTTTTTGAACGCTAAATCATAAAACGGAAGGACTTGTCAAGCTATGGGGTAAACACTGACCTGGTTTGGGCGAGTCGCCTTAATCGGGCTCGCCTGCCCAAGCGCTACCGGTATTTGAGTTTCATGGCCAGGATGGTGGCGGCCAGCGACAGCGTGATGACATTGGCTATGACAATCGGCCACGCACCCAGTAGCAGGCCGTAGACCAGCCACAGCACGATACCGACAACAAAGGCGCTGTACATGCCCAGCGAGATGCCGGTCACGTCTTTGGTCCGGAATGTTTGTATCGCCTGTGGCACAAAGCTGGCCGTGGTCAGGAAGGCTGCGGCGTAGCCAATCCAGTCTGATAGTTGCATGGTGGGGCCATTATCGGATGCCCCGGGGGCTTG
Source organism: uncultured beta proteobacterium (assembly GCA_903924955.1). Classification (GTDB taxonomy): domain Bacteria; phylum Pseudomonadota; class Gammaproteobacteria; order Burkholderiales; family Burkholderiaceae_C; genus Allorhodoferax. The sequence continues at coordinate 1,707 of CAIYDK010000473.1, forward strand.
AAGCGGCGGGTTCCCCGATAATCGATGCAATGTCGTCTTCGTTCAAAAATCCGCTTGCTACTCTGTCGCCCAAAGCGGTGGGCCTGATTGCAGCGGTGGTGACGGTGGTGATCTGGACTTCGTTCATTGTCATAGCCCGGGCTTCTGCCGACCCTGCGCGGGGCGGCGTGCTCAACCCATTTGACATCGTTTACGCCCGCATCTGCGGTGCCAGCCTGATTCTGGCTCCCTGGGGTTGGTGGCTGGTACGCCGCGACCGGCGTACCCAGCCGTGGGCGGGTTCACTGTTGGGGCTGTCTCCACTGCCATTGCGCCAGACGCTGATCGCCGGATTTTTTGGGGGTCTGCTATACGGCATGTTCGCCTATAGCGGCTTTGTGTTTGCCCCCGCGGGTCACGCTTCGGTGCTGATGCCTGGCAGTTTGCCGCTGTGGACCGCCCTGCTGGCAGTGGTGATTTTGGGTGACCGCATTACCGCCACCCGCGCATTGGGTCTGGCCCTTATTGTGGTGGGCGACCTGATGGTGGGGGGTACCAGCCTGTTGCACGCGCTGGACGGTGGCGGCGTCTGGCGCGGTGACGTGCTGTTCATTCTGGCCGCCATGGCCTGGTCCACCTACAGCGTGCTGGTGCGACGCTTTGCACTGGATGCCGTGCGCGCCACCATCGCCATCACCATGCTGGCGCTGCTGACCTATGTGCCGGTGTACACGCTGCTGCTGTGGCTGCAATGGGCGCCGGGCAAGGTGATGAGCGCGCCATGGCGGGATGTGGCGTTTCAGATGTTCTTTCAGGGTGTGGGCTCGGTGGTGATTTCCGGAATGACGTTTACTACGATGATCAAGCACTTTGGCCCGGTGCGCTCGACCATGATTACCGCATTGGTGCCAGGGCTGTCGGCCATCTCCGCGGTGATTGTTCTGGGCGAACCTTTGGGCTGGAATGTCATGGCCGGGTTGACCCTGGTGACGACGGGCATTGTGTTCGGGGTTCGCAAGGCCGCGGCAGTTGCTATCAAACCAATAGCTGCCCACGCAACGGATACGGGGGCTACAGGCTGATTTGCCTCAAATTTATTTGATGAAATGATGAATCTGCTGGCTTTTGATACAGGAACCGATGTCATGTCCGTCGCGGTGTCGCGCACGGTTGACGGGCAGGCGCGGCAATGGCAGCACACCGCAGCAGGTGGCGCCAAGGCGTCGATTGACTTGATACCCACCATCCTGGATCTGCTGCGACAGGCCGACTTGCGCTTGGCTGACCTGCAAGCCATCTGCTTTGGCAGCGGCCCGGGGTCGTTCACCGGGTTGCGTACGGCCTGCTCGGTGGCACAGGGGCTGGCCTTTGGTGTCAATGTGCCGGTGCTGCCGGTGGATTCCCTGCTGGCGGTGGCCGAGGAGGCGCGCCATGTGGGGCTGCAGGCACACCCGCAAGGGGTGGTGACGGCATTGCTCGATGCCCGCATGGACGAGATGTATGCCGCGACCTACGCATGGGACGCCGGGCAGTGGACCGAACTGCAGGGCAGTGCCCTGGTGCGGCCGCAAGATTTGACGCAGTTCGTGACCGAGGCAACGACTCGAAAAACGCAGCCCTGGGTGATGGCCGGCAATGTGTTTGCGGTGTACGGGGAGCGGGTCGGCGCAGGGGACCCCGCCGGTGCGGGTGCCCTGCGACTGCCAGCCTTGCCCACAGCGTCTGCCATGTTGCGTTTGGCTCCGCGGTTGCTCGCGGCGGGCAAGGCAGTGGCGGCCGAGCAGGCGCTGCCCAGCTACATCCGCGATAAGGTGGCCAAGACCACGGCCGAGCGTGCCGCCGAAAAGGCAGCGGTCAACGCGAGCGGGAGTCTCTGACCATGTCTGACAGTAAAACGGCCGTGGAAGTTTTGTTTGTGCCCATGCTTGCCGAGCGACTGGATGAGGTGGTGGCCATCGAGCAGCGAGCCTATGCCCACCCCTGGAATCGGACCAATTTTCTGGACTCCCTTCAGTCCGGCAATCAAGCCCAACTGCTGATGGCGGGCGACGTGCTTCTGGGTTATTTTGTTGCCATGCCGGGCGTAGACGAAGTGCACCTGCTCAATATCACAGTAGCGCCCCAGTACCAGGGCCAAGGCTGGTCCCGCGTCATGCTGGATGCGCTGACCTTGTGGGCGCGCGGCCAGTCAGCCCAGTGGCTGTGGCTGGAGGTCCGGGTTGGCAATCTGCGCGCTATGCGGGTCTATGAGGCCCATGGGTACAAGCGGGTCGGCCAGCGCAAGGAATACTATCCATCAGGCCACGGCCAGCGCGAAGACGCGGTGGTCATGGGCCTGCGCTTGTGACCCCAACTGATAAAGCTATGGAACTTGAACTTGACACCCGCCAACGCGCCATGCTGCGCGAGATGGGCGTGCACGTCTGGTTGCCGCAGGTTGAAGCGCACGAAGCCGTGGTGGCTTTGCCGCCACGGCTCATGGAGGATAAGGTACCCGACGCGCCAATGGTGCTGCCCGATCTGGATTGGCAGTCACTCGCGCAGGCGGCAACCAGTTGCCAGGCCTGCGGTTTGTACGCGGGCCGAAAGAACTCAACATTGCAGGATCCGGGGGCATCCCTGCAAGCCGATTGGCTGGTGCTGGGCGAACCGCCGGACGAAGACGAAGACCGACTGGGACAGCCCTTTGCCGATCAGGCCGGCACGCTGCTGGATAACATGCTCAAAGCGGTGGGCGCTCACCGTGGTGGACGGGCTCGCTCGGGTGCCTACCTGAGCAATGTCGTCAAATGCCGCCCACCCAATGCGTGCCTGCCCCAGGCTGCAGAATTGCAACAGTGTGCACAGTTTCTGCACCGCGAAATTGCCCTGGTGCAACCCAAGCTGATTCTGGCCATGGGGCGGTTTGCGATCCAGTTGCTGCTGCAGGAGCACCCTGATCAGGCCGCGTTACCGTTGGGCAAGCAGCGCGGGCGCGTGTACCGTTACCGTGGCATCCCCGTGGTGGTGACCTACCACCCCAAGGTGCTGCTGCGTGCCAGCGCCGACAAGGCCAAGGCCTGGGCCGACCTGTGTCTGGCCATGGATGTGCTGGACGCTGGAGCGCTATAGCACCGCCGGTTCAGGGCCAGGCGGTTTAAGGTCTAACCGAAGGGTCCGCGTGGGGTTTCAATGGCGTGGGCGCAGTGGGAACCGCAATTCCACCTTCCTCTGTGCCAAAACGGCGAAGGTCATTCATCGATCTACCATTGGGCGGTTGCAAAGTAGTCAAAAATCCGGATTTAGTGGGCGCTTGGGGTGCCGACTCAGCGGATGGCTTGGCCCCTGGCTCGGATTGGATGGTTGTTGATTCTGCCGATTGCTTGGGTTTATCGAAGTCGAAGATGACGATGCCGGTTGAAGTGCCGTTGAGAATGCTGAGCTTTTTTGCAGCCATTGATGGCGATGGCTCCTCGGCAGTCGCGGTTGACTGACTAGCTATCACCGCTGCAATCAAGCACAGCGATTGAAGTGTTCGAAAAGGGTGGAGTGTCATAGGCAAGTATCTAGTTTGAACGCCCATCTTAGGCGGATTTCTCACGGCCATACTACCCTAATTCTGCATGCCAATTGGGTGAGCCATCAGGTGAGCGATAAGGGTGTGATCACATTGAGTCGCACCCGTGCGAGCGCCTCCCTACAATAGACTACATGAAATTTCTTGACCAGTTGCGCACCGCCGAGCGCCAAAACGGCTCCCTTTTGTGCGTGGGGCTGGACCCCGAGCCGGCCAAGTTTCCTGAGCACCTGCGTGGCGATGCCACTCGCATATTTGATTTCTGCGCGGCCATCGTGGACGCCACCGCCGATCTGGTGATCGCCTTCAAGCCGCAGATTGCCTACTTTGCGGCTCACCGTGCCGAAGCCCAGTTGGAGCGCCTGGTCGCGCACATACGCAGCACAGCACCCAACGTCCCCGTCATTCTGGATGCCAAGCGCGGTGACATCGGCAGCACGGCCGAGCAATACGCCATCGAGGCCTTTGAACGGTATGGTGCCGATGCCGTCACCCTGTCACCCTTCATGGGTTTTGATTCTGTTGCGCCCTACCTGACGTACCACGACAAGGGCGCATTCCTGTTGTGCCGCACTTCCAACCCTGGTGGCGATGACTTGCAGTCGCAGCGTCTGGCATCGGTAGCGGGCGAACCCTTTTTGTACGAACACATTGCGCGTTTGGTGCAGGGGCCATGGAACCTCAACGGCCAGCTCGGTCTGGTTGTGGGGGCGACTTACCCGGCCGAGATTGAGCGGGTGCGCGCCCTGGCGCCCACCGTGCCTTTGTTGATTCCCGGTGTTGGCGCACAAGGCGGTGATGCGGCTGCGACGGTCAAAGCCGGCTGGCGCAATCAGGGCGGTGAAACCGTGTCGCCAATTGTGGTGAACTCGTCGCGCGCGATTTTGTATGCAGCCTCTGGCGCAGATTTTGCTGCTGCCTCGCGCAGGGAGGCTCTGCGAACCCGAGACCTTTTGGCTGCGGCCTGTTACACGCCGTAACATCTGATGCGCCATGGGGCGCCGTTGTCATTCCGCGGTCACGCGTTTGCGGATAAGCTGCATTTCTTGTTCAACCAGGTGCACAAATATGCTTGTCGCAGAGTTGGTAGAAAACGGTCAGCCCGCTGATTCCAGTAACACGTCTGACATTGAAGTTAAAGCAGCCACCGTCCTGGCGGCGACCACCTTGCAAACGGCTTGCGGTGGTGGCGGCAGTGTCAGCGTCAGCACGGGCACAGGAAGCGGCGTCGGTGCCACTACCCCGGGGTCCGTTAGCACCGGTAGCACCAGCTTTGCGAGCCCTGCCACGGATGAAGACGCCGCTCGGTTTTTGCTGCAGGCCCAGTTTTCCGCATCGGACACAGAGATCGCTGCCGTGCGCAGCAAAGGCTATTCAATCTGGCTGCAGGAGCAGTTTGCAGCACCCGCCACCACCTCTGGTTTCGACTGGCTGAATGCGCGTGGCTACGCCACCATCAACACCACGAACTTCTTTGACAACACGTACCCCGGCGACTACATGATCTGGAACCAGCTCATGACGTCGGGTGACGCGGTGCGCAAGCGCGTGGCATTGGCTTTGTCGGAGTTTTTTGTCGTGTCGTTGTCGGGCATCGATTTTCCCTGGCGCAGTCACGCCATCGCCGCCTGGTGGGACATGCTGGTGTCCAATGCCTTTGGCAACTACCGCAAGTTGCTGGAAGACGTCACGCTGAACCCGGCGATGGGCTACTACCTCAACACCAAGGGAAATCTGAAAGAGAACACGGCCACGGGTCGGGCTCCGGACGAAAATTACGGTCGCGAGGTGATGCAGCTGTTTAGCCTGGGGCTCAACCAGCTCAACGTGGATGGTTCCGAGAAGCGTGATGCCAGTGGCAACAAGATGGAGTCGTATACCCAGAGCGACATCACCAACATTGCACGCCTCTTCACCGGGTGGGATTTCGACCAGACGCAGAACGTCAACACGGTTGAGCCGGTAAGTAACCGCACCATTCCCAACACGGTTTTCACCCGAATTCCGATGCGCCTGACGCCGGCTAATCACTCCACGCTGGCTGCGACGTTTTTGGGCACAACGGTGCCGGCCGGCACCGATGGTGTTGCAGCGCTGAAAATGGCGCTGGACACGCTGTTCAACCACGCCAACGTCGGTCCGTTCTTTGGTAAGCAGATGATTCAGCGCCTGGTCACCAGCAACCCCAGCCCGGCCTACGTTGCGCGCGTGGCCAGTGCCTTCAACAACAATGGTGTGGGTGTGCGCGGTGATTTGCAGGCGGTCTTTGCCGCGGTGTTGCTCGATGACGAAGCGCGAAGTCCGGCGGGTTTGACCCAAAGCGGTTTTGGGAAATTGCGCGAACCGATGCTGCGCATGGTGCAGTGGGGGCGCACGTTTGGCATTGCATCTGCAAGAGGTAGCTGGAAGATGGGAGACACCAGCAACCCGGCCACGCAACTGGGTCAGAGTCCGCTTCGTTCCCCCAGCGTGTTTAATTTTTTTCGGCCGGGCTATGTGCCCCCGTCGACAGCGTTGAGCGCTACGCTGACCCCGGCTCCCGAGTTTCAATTGGTAAACGAGAGCAGCGTGGGCGGCTACCTCAACGCCATGCAAAACGTGATTCGTAACGGGATTTTTGTCAATGCCCCGGACCTGCCGCAAAGCGCCAGCAACGCAACCAATGGCTATGACATCACAGCGGCTTACACCGCCGAGTTAGCCCAGGCGCTGGATGCCACTGCGCTGGTCAAAAGACTGAACCTGCTGCTGTGCGCCGGGCAAATGTCGGTCGCCAACCAGGCCCTGATCGTGACGGCGCTCAATGCCACTGCGCTGACCGCCACCAGCACGGACAGCGCCAGGCGCGACCGCGTAGCAGCGGCCGTGTTTCTGGTGATGGCGTCCAGCGAATACCTGATTCAAAAATAGGAACCGCCATGCAGCTGCTTCCGCCTGACCACCACAGCCGCCGCGCCTTCCTGCGCCGCAGTGCCCAGCTTGCCTTGAGTGGCACCGCTTTGCCAATGGCTCTCAACCTGGCAGCCATTGGCGAAGCCGCCGCGTTTGATGCGACCGATTACAAAGCGCTGGTCTGCGTGTTCCTCTATGGTGCCAACGACTACGCCAACACGGTGGTGACCTATGACGACGCCAGCTATAACTTGTATAGCGCCATCCGCGGTGGCGGTGCGAGCCAGGCGGCGGGTGGCATTGCATTGGCGAAATCGGCATTGACGGCAACGCTGCTCAACCCGACCACTGCGCTGCCCGGTGGGCGCCAGTACGCGTTGCACCCCTCCATGACCGGGCTGGCCAACCTGTTCAACAGTGGCAAGGCGGCTGTGCAACTCAACGTGGGGCCCCTGGTGGTACCGCTGACCAAGGCGCAATACAGCGGTTCGGACCGGGTTAACTTCCCGTTACCCCCCAAGCTGTTCTCCCACAACGACCAGCAGTCGATCTGGCAGTCATCTTCACCGGAAGGCTCTACCATCGGCTGGGGCGGCAACATGGGCGACCTGGCGTTGTCGGGCAATGCCAACTCGTTGTTCACCTGCATCAACGTCACCGGCAATGCCGTGTTTCTGTCGGGTGACAGCGCCTTGTCCTACCAGGTCAGTACCGGTGGCGCGGTCGCTATCAATGCGATCAAGAACAACGTCTATGGGTCCAGTGCGGTCAAGACCGCGCTGGCGAGTTTGATCCAGCAACCTCGAGCACACATGCTGGAGAACGAATACAACAAGGTGACTGCGCGTGCCATCGGGGCAGAGACGCAAGTTACTTCTGGCCTTGCGGGCGTGACACTGGGCACGGTCTTCCCCACCAACAATTCGCTGGCCGATCAGCTCAAGATGGTGGCCCGCCTGATTGGCGCGCGCACCGGGTTGGGGGCCAAGCGACAGGTGTTCATGGTGTCCCTTGGCGGCTTTGACCTGCACGATAACCTGATCTCGCAGCATCCAGGTCTGTTGGGCAAGGTCAGCGATGCCATGACCGCGTTTTACAACGCCACGGTGGAGCTGGGCGTGGCCAGCAAGGTCACGGCCTTCACAGCCTCCGATTTTGGTCGAACACTGGCTTCCAATGGCGATGGCTCCGACCACGGTTGGGGCAGCCACCACTTCATGGTGGGGGGTGCCGTCAAGGGGGCCGCTTTTTATGGCACGCCACCTCCGGTCAGCGTGGGTAGCACGGCTGCGGCGCAGGACCAGTGGCATGTGGGGCAGGGTCGCTTGTTGCCAACGACGTCGGTGGATCAGTACGCCGCCACAATGGCCAGCTGGTTTGGGGTGGCTGACGGTGAACTGGCTGGCATCTTGCCCAATTTGCGGCATTTTGGTGCGTCGGCGGGTCGCCCTGATTACCCGACGAATCTGGGTTTCATGGCCTAATAGGGCCCATGATCGATCTCTACACCGCTGCAACGCCCAATGGGCACAAGGTCTCCATTGCGCTGGAGGAACTGGCGTTACCGTACACGCTTAAAGTGCTGGATCTCGGCAAAGGCGAACAAAAGACGCCCGAGTTTTTGGCCATCTGCCCGAACGGGCGCATTCCCGCCATCGTCGACCGCGATGAAGGGGACTTCGCGGTATTCGAGTCCGGTGCCTGTCTGATTTACCTCGCCGAGAAAACCGGGCAGCTCATGCCGAAGGATGCCAAGGGCCGGTCCCGGGTCCTGCAGTGGTTGATGTTCCAGATGGGTGGCATTGGTCCCATGATGGGGCAGGCCAACGTGTTTTACCGCTACTTCCCCGAAAAAATTCAGCCCGCCATTGACCGCTACCAGGGCGAGTCCAGGCGCCTGTTCCGGGTGCTCGATGGACATCTGAAGGACCACGAATTCCTGGCGGGGGACTACTCCATTGCCGACATCGCCAACTGGGCCTGGGTGCGCACTCACAAATGGTCGGGGGTGGATGTGGAGGGCTTGCCGCATTTGCAGCGCTGGCTGGAGGTGATTCGAGCCCGCCCTGCTGTGCTGCGCGGCCTGCTGAGCCCGCCGTCCGCGCGCGACTTGACACAGGACGAAGCCACAGCGCAGCAGTTTGTCGAGAAGGCCCGCACTATGGTAGAAATGGGCCAGTCCAGCAAGACAGGAGTTTGACGCGATGAAGCTGTATGTATCCCCCGGCGCACCCAGCCCACGGCGCGTCATGATGTTTATGGTCGAGAAGAACATCACTGGCATTGATCTGGTGAATGTGGACCTCAATGCACAGGAGCACAAGGGCGAAGCCTACCGGGCCAAGAGTCCCTTGGCCAAGGTGCCTGCACTCGAACTCGATGACGGCCGCGTGTTGACCGAAACGCGCGCCATTTGCACCTATCTGGAAGGCCTTTACCCGGAGACCAACCTGATGGGCGCCGACTTTGAGGAGCGCGCCTTTATCGAAATGGCCGACCGGCGTGCGGAGTTGTATCTGTTGGCCGGTATCGCCAATACCGTGCGCCATACGCACCCGGGTCTGGCGCCGCTGGAGCAACCGCAGTTCCCCGACTATGGTCACTCGCAGGCGCTCAAGGTACGTGAAGTGGCCTCCTGGTTTGACCACGTGCTGGAGCGCCAACCCTGGATGGCAGGTGAGCGTTTCACGATTGCCGACATCACCGCCTTCTGCGCCATTGAATTTGCCAAGCTGATGAAGTTCCAGCCTGGCAAAGAGGGGCTGCCCGCGCTGCAAGCCTGGCGCGACCGGGTGGCCGTGCGGGCCAGCGCCCTGGCGCGGTAAGCTTCGAGATGCTTGCATCGGACTTAAATTGTGCAACGACAGATGCGCACCCACTTTACGGCTGAAAGCCCCTGCACGCCGTGCCACTCGATTGGGTAAACCATGGGTCAAGGTTGCATTTCAGTAAAACATCGCCGTAATCAAAGTAATTGGTGCACACCATGAGTGAATCAAGCGACATCTCCAAGCACGCAGGCGAAACCGTACTCTGTGTGGACGACGACAAGACGATGCTGCTGTTGCTGAGTCGTCAGCTCGCGCCCGAGGGATACCAGTTGTTGATGGCCGGCAGTGCTGCCGAGGGGCTCAAGTTGCTCGAGGAACACGCCGTCACGTTGGTGATATCAGACCTCCAAATGCCGGAGATGGATGGGATTGAGTTCCTTAGCCAGGTTCGTTCCCGCTGGCCCGACACGGTACGGATTTTGCTGACGGGCCAGAGTGATATTGATGCCACCATCGCAGCCATCAACGAAGGGGGCGTCTATCGATACATCGCGAAACCGTTTAGCAGGAACGATTTGCTGTTGAGCGTGCGTGATGCGGTGAACTATCAAATTCTCGCATCAGAAAAAAACCGCCTTACCCTTCTTACCCAGGATCAAAATCGGCAACTGCTGGCGATTAATGCAGAACTGGAAGAGCGCGTCGAGGCCCGCACTGCAGAACTTAGGAAAGAGCACAACCGGGTTCTCGTTGCCAGCGAAAAACTAAAGGCTGGATTCGCTGTCTCAGTCAAGGTATTTGCCCAACTCATTGAGTTTGGCGAAGTACACCATGCCGGTCATTCTCGGCGCGTGGCCCAGGTGGCGCGGCGCATCGCTGTGCACATGAGACTTGATCGCAACCAGATTCAGGACATTTCCATTTCCGCACTGCTGCATGACATTGGACGATTTGGCTTATCGCCGGCGATTCGATCGAAAGCCGCAAACGAATTGACACCAGCGGAGAGGGAGGAATTTAAATCGCATCCCGCTCGCGGGGCGATGGTGCTGATGGCAGTTCCTGAGTTGCGGGTTGCAGGTCGTGTGGTCAGGGCGCATCACGAACGCTTTGACGGTATGGGCTATCCAGACGGCCTGGTTGGGCAGGACATCCCATTGGGCGCGCGAATCCTCGCTGTTGCCAACGACTACGATGAACTGCAGACGGGTGCGATGGGGGCAGAGTACTTTGAAAGGGAGCAGGCACGCGACTTCATCCAGGATTGGAGTGGCCGGCGCTACGACCCGCTGGTCGTTGAGGCATTTTCCGCGCTGTTCTCCAGCGGAGGTCTGAATCTGGCAGAGGCCGACAACCTGACCATCCGTGAGTTGGTGCTTCAACCCGAACAGATCGAAACCGGAATGGTTCTGAGCCGTGACCTCGTTTCCCGGGACGGCCTGCTTTTGTTGGCGGAAGAATACGTTTTGGACGATGAATGGATCGGGATGATCCGGGAGTTTGCCCGATCTCAGGATCCGTCACTTGTCATCCATGTGGACGCTAACAAGACGATCCATAACCCCCGCGCCATCCTGTCCGAACGCTCCTAAGATCGACGATTTCATGGGCTTCAATGCGGCCCTACTCCTTCGAACGCTTGCCTCTGTGCCTGCGCAAAACCTGGAACACAAGCAAACTGAGCACGATGAGCGCGCCTGCGATCAGGGCATAGGGGGTGTACGGGTTCGAAAACAGCAAGGAGTCA
>CAIYDK010000474.1 GCA_903924955.1 uncultured beta proteobacterium
GCGTTGAGCGCCAGCAGGTTGGTTTGATCGGCAATCTCCCTGATGGTCTGGACGATGCCGTTAATGCTTGTCACCTTGTTGGACAGTTCTTCCATGGTGACCGATGCCTCAGTCATACCGTCCGCAACCTTATGGATCGTATCCGTGGCCGCCGACACCACAACCAGACTTTCATTGGCCTGCTTTTCTGATTGCGAGGACAGGCGTCCGGCTTCATCGGCGTTTTCCGACATGACGCTGATGCTGACCGTCAATTGTTCTACCGCTGCTGCGATAGCTGACGTAGCCGAACTTTGCTCCTCTGCACTATGCGACAAGCCGGCTGCATCGGCTCGCATGGCTTCGCTTTCCTTGACCACCGACTCGGCGCTGGAGACAGTTCCGGCGATCAATTGGCGGATCTGCGACTGCATGCTGCTCATTGCCGCGACAATGCTCGAGCTGTCGCCTGAGGGCACGTCCATTTGGTGCGTAAGGTCTCCTGCGGCAATCCGTTGGAGTGTCGCCGCGGCATAGGCCGGCTCGCCACCGACCTGCTGGAATATCCCGCGCGCGACAAATACCGTGATCGCGGTGACGAGCAGAAAGCTTACCAATCCGAGCACGATTGCCAGGCTGCGCGAGCTGTCGAAGCCATCAAGCAGTTTGGTGCGATCCTGATCCGCTGACGCTGCCGAACGCTTGACGACGTCGAGCAGGTCGCCGCGTACCGCTCGCCATGCGGGTGTTTCCTTCGCCACCAGCATCGCCTGCGCTTCGGCGCCATTGCCGGCTTTGACCAGTTCGATGACTTGTAACTGCAAAGGCAGCCACAGGTCGATATTGATCTTCAGTCGGGCTGCAAGTTCCTTGCCAGCGGGGTTCGATGAAAGCAAAGGGGCAAGTTTGCCGGCTTCCTCCTTGAAGGTATCGCTACCCGCGGCAAAGTTATCGTAGGCGCTTTTGTTGCCGGGATTGAGCAGAATGTTGCGCAATGCCTGCCCCATTTGCAAACCATTGGCGTAGGCCATGGTGGCGGACCGGTTGAGGGCAATCTTCTCATCGACAAAGTTGAGCAGGATTTCCTTGCTGTGGTACGCATGCCATACAGAAGACAGTGCAAGGACGACAATCCCCAGCGCACTGACAAGACCGAGCAGCCAGAGACGGGATTTCAATGAAAGTTTGTTGAGCATGACCTGCCTTTCGTTTTCCCGTCAGACCTATTGGTTCGGCAACGGGAGTTTCCGCTTGTCGACAGCCGCCGCTGGGCTCTATGTAGTGGGAAGAATAGCAGATTGAGTATTGGCGACCGTGGTCGGCATCGGGCCGGGTTGAGACGGAGCGAGTTCTGTCCTTGAGTCTGGCCTGACGGACCGGTCCTACAGCACTTCCGCGGCGTGGTCTGCCAGCCGCGAGCGCTCGCCACGCTGCAGCGTGACGTGGCCCGAATGCGACCAGCCCTTGAATCGATCCACCACGTAGGTCAGGCCTGAACTGCCCTCGGTCAGGTAGGGCGTGTCGATCTGGGCGATGTTGCCCAGGCAGACCACCTTGGTGCC
>CAIYDK010000475.1 GCA_903924955.1 uncultured beta proteobacterium
ATATCTCAATGCAGAATTGTCGCACGTTATTCAATTACTCCTTACAAATCAAGGCACTTAGCGCGTTTTTGCAGTACAATACGGGTTCACGACCAAACGGGCGGGTAATTACCGCCCGTTTTTTTTGGGCGATTGTTTTTGAACGGGTAAATTAGAAGTGGCACTGCAGGACATTGTTGAACAAACAGTAAGTGGTTTGGGATATGACTTGGTGGAGATTGAACGCTCTGCGGGTGGCCTGTTACGCATCACCATTGATTTGCCTTGGAGTGCGCCTCAGGATGGCGTTGCATCCACAGAGCAGTACATCAACGTGGAAGATTGCGAGAAAGTGAATCGCCAGTTGCAGTTTGCGCTGGAGGTTGATGGCGTTGAGTACAAGCGGCTGGAAATTTCGTCGCCGGGCATTGACCGTCCACTGCGCCATGTCCAGGATTTTGAGCGTTTTGTTGGTCATGTGATTGACATTACGTTAAAGGCACCCATGGGGGCTGCGGCGGATGGGCAAGTGCACGCCAGTCGCAAAAAATTTCGTGGCACGCTTGAGAAAATAGCGGCAATCGATGGCGCTGTCGGGTGGCAAATCGTCTGGAGCGATGCGCCACCGGTCAAGCCGGGGCAAAAGGTTAGCAAGAAGCGTGTGCCTCCGCCGCTGCAGGCGTTGGGATTTACTTTGGATGAGTTGCGTGAATCGCGCTTGGCACCCATCGTGAGTTTCAAGGGTCGCGGTGGTGTGGACGGCGACACGGAGTAGCAATCGACCAGTTGGTTGTGGGTCGGAAGAGTTTTTGTTTTGTATTGGTTAAATCGAGTGTTCAGGAGAGTCATGGCATGAATCGCGAACTGTTGATGCTGGTAGAAGCAATTTCACGTGAAAAGAACGTGGAACGTGATGTGGTGTTGGGTGCTGTGGAAGCAGCCTTGGCACAAGCGACCAAAAAGCTGTATCCCGGTGATGTGGATATTCGCGTCGCTCTGGACCGCGATAGCGGCAACTACGAGACGTTCCGCCGCTGGCATGTTGTTCCTGATGAAGCGGGCCTGCAGTTGCCTGACCAGGAAATCCTGCTATTCGAAGCCAAGGAGCAAATTCCTGACATTGAAGTGGATGAGCACATTGAAGAGTCAGTCGCATCGGTGCCTATCGGTCGTATTGGTGCTATGGCGGCCAAGCAAGTTATTTTGCAGAAGATTCGGGATGCCGAACGCGAAATGTTGCTGAACGACTTCATGTCGCGTGGCGAAAAAATCTTTGTTGGCACGGTCAAGCGCATGGATAAGGGCGACCTTATCGTGGAGAGTGGTCGTGTGGAAGGTCGCTTGCGACGCAGCGAAATGATCCCGAAAGAGAATTTACGAACGGGTGACCGGGTGCGCGCCATGATCATGGAAGTGGACCTGACACTGCGCGGCGCGCCCATCGTTTTGTCACGTTCTGCGCCCGAGTTCATGGTTGAACTCTTCCGTCAGGAAGTGCCCGAAATTGAGCAGGGATTGCTGGAAATTAAATCCTGTGCCCGCGACGCGGGTTCGCGTGCCAAGATTGCGGTTCTGTCGCACGACAAGCGTGTTGACCCTATTGGTACCTGTGTCGGCGTGCGTGGTACCCGTGTTAATGGTGTGACTAACGAACTCGCCGGTGAGCGCGTCGATATTGTTCTGTGGAGCGAAGACCCGGCACAGTTCGTGATTGGCGCACTGGCGCCTGCAAATGTGTCGAGCATCGTGGTGGATGAAGAGCGTCACGCCATGGATGTTGTGGTGGATGAGGAAAATCTTGCTATTGCGATTGGTCGCGGTGGCCAGAATGTTCGTCTGGCGTCGGAGTTGACCGGTTGGCGCATTAATATTCTCGATGCTGCCGAGTCTGCCCAGAAGCAGGCTAGCGAAACCGATGTCGGACGCAAGCTCTTCATGGAAAAGCTCGATGTGGACGAGGAAATCGCCGACATCCTGATTGCCGAAGGCTTCACCAGTCTCGAAGAAGTGGCTTATGTGCCATTGCAAGAGATGTTGGAGATTGAAAGCTTTGATGAGGAAACTGTCACGGAGTTGCGAACCCGTGCCAAGAACGCTTTGCTGACCATGGAAATTGCGCATGAAGAAAGCGTGGAAGAGGTCTCGCAGGATTTACGTGACCTGCAAGGCCTGACGCCTGAATTGATCGGCAAGTTAGCCGATGGAGGCGTGCACACACTCGACGACCTGGCCGACCTGGCAGTCGATGAGCTCACCGATATTACCGGCCAGTCTGAGGACGAAGCCAAAACCTTGATCATGAAGGCGCGCGAACATTGGTTTACCGATGAAGCCGCTTCTCAAGAGTAATGGTTATGTAAATATAGTTTCAGTAAAGGCCAACAGCTACCCTCGTGGTAGTTGGGCCGACGCCAAAGGTTTCACCACAAATGTCCAGTACGACCGTCGCAGAGTTTGCAAATGAACTCAAAAAATCCACTGACACGCTGCTTGAACAGCTGAAGTCAGCCGGGGTTGCCAAATCGGCTGCCTCCGATGTCCTGACGGACTCCGACAAGCACAGCTTGTTGAGCTATTTACAGAGTAGCCACGGAACTGTCAGTGCTGACCGCAAGAAGATCACGCTGGTCAAAAAGCAGACCACAGAGATCAAGCAGGCCGACGCCACAGGCAAAGCACGCACGATCCAGGTGGAGGTGCGCAAGAAGCGAACGTTTGTGCGTCGTGACGACGAAGTCAATGCGGGTCCTGAAAGCCTGGAGGTGGAGGCGCCTGCAGTCATCCCGACTGCCCCGCTTATTGATGATGCCGAGTTGGCACGCCGCGAAGAAGAGGCGCGACGTCAAGCGGAGTTGATCCGCCGTCAGGAAGAAGAATTGGCACAGCGCCGCCGTGACCGCGAGGAGCAGGAAGCCCGCGCACGGGATGCTGCCGAGGCATTGGCAGCGCAAGCGGCGGCTCGCAAAGAAGCAGATGCTGCATCGAAGATCGCGCATGATGCAGCGGACGCTGAAGTGGCTCCCAAGCATGTTGAGTCTCCAGAGGCCGCCGAGACAGCGAAAGTTGAATTGCTGGCACGCGCGAAATCGGCTGCTGCTGCCGCTTCAAAAGCATTGGCTGATGAGGAAGTGGTCCGTGCCGCAGATTTGGGTGATCGTCGCCGCAAAGCGGAAGCGGAGGCTGCTGCAATCCGCTCCATGATGGCCGCCCCCAAGCGTGTGCTGACTGCCAAGAAGCCTGAAGAGGCGAAGCCGGTGGCGGCCGACGCCAAGGCGGGAATGAAAGGCACTTTGCATAAGCCGACCACCGGTGCCGTTGCCAAGCCAGTGAAGGCTGCGCCAAACACGCCGGCCAGTGCTCAGCCAGGTTCCGGTAAGGAAGTCAAATCAGCAAAGCTCTCAAGTAGCTGGGCGGGCGACCCTGCCAAAAAGAAGGCGATTCCAACCCGTGGAGATAGCGGAGCAGGAGCCGGTCGGTCAACTAACTGGCGCAGTGGGCCGCGTGGACGGCGGGGTAGTAATGATCGCGACCGCGACCACCAGCCAACGTCCGCTCCAGTCGAGGCGCGGGTGATGGAGGTACATGTGCCCGAAACCATCACTGTTGCCGAACTGGCGCACAAAATGGCGGTCAAGGCGTCTGAGGTCATCAAGCATTTGATGAAGTTGGGTCAGATGGTAACGATCAATCAACCGTTGGACCAGGACACCGCCATGATCGTGGTGGAGGAAATGGGTCACAAGGCAGTTGTAGCGGCATTGGATGACGCAGAAGCCTTTACTGATGATGAGGTGTTGCAGCAACACGCTGAATCACTGCCCCGTGCACCGGTTGTTACCGTCATGGGTCACGTGGACCACGAGAAAACATCCTTGCTGGATTACATTCGCCGGGCCAAAGTGGCGTCGGGCGAAGCAGGTGGCATTACTCAGCATATCGGCGCCTACCATGTGGAAACTCCGCGTGGCATGGTGTCGTTCCTGGATACCCCGGGCCACGAAGCCTTCTCAGCCATGCGTGCCCGAGGCGCCAATGCCACCGACATCGTGATTTTGGTGGTGGCGGCCGATGACGGTGTCATGCCACAGACCAAGGAAGCTATCAAGCACGCAAAGGCTGCGGGCGTTCCTATTGTGGTGGCCATCAACAAGATCGACAAACCCGATGCAAACCCTGAGCGCGTGAAGAACGAGTTGGTGGTGGAAGAGGTGATTCCCGAGGAATTCGGTGGAAGTTCACCTTTTGTGTCGGTCTCTGCCAAGACAGGCCAGGGTATTGATGACTTGTTGGAGCAAGTGCTGCTCCAGGCTGAGGTGCTGGAGTTGAAGGCACCAGTCGATGCCATGGCCAAGGGCCTGGTGATCGAAGCCCGTCTGGACAAGGGACGCGGCCCGGTTGCCACCATTCTGGTGCAGTCCGGCACACTTAAGACCGGTGACGTGGTGCTGGCCGGTCAGACGTATGGCCGGGTACGCGCCATGCTGGATGAAAATGGCAAACCCATCAAAACCGCTGGACCATCGATTCCGGTTGAGATCCAGGGCCTAACAGAAGTGCCGCAGGCTGGTGACGAATTCATGATTCTGGCCGATGAACGCCGGGCCCGTGAGATTGCCACCTACCGTGCTGGCAAGTTCCGCAACACCAAATTGGCCAAGCAACAAGCCGCCAAACTGGAAAACATGTTTACGGATATTTCTGCGGGTGAAGTCAAGATGGTTCCGATCATCGTCAAGGCCGACGTGCAGGGTTCACAGGAAGCGCTGGCTCAGTCGCTGCTCAAGCTGTCGACCGACGAAGTCAAGGTGCAGATGGTGTACACCGCTGTGGGTGCCATCAGCGAGTCCGATGTCAATCTGGCCATCGCTGCCAAGGCCGTCATCATCGGATTCAACACCCGTGCCGACGCCGGGGCACGCAAACTGGCTGAGAACAACGGCGTGGACATCCGCTACTACGACATCATTTACGACGCCGTGGATGACCTCAAGTTGGCCATGTCGGGCATGTTGACGCCAGACAAGAAAGAGGAAGTCATCGGTACCGCCGAAATTCGTCAAGTGCTCAAGGTCAGCAAGATTGGCTCGATTGCGGGTTGTATGGTTACCTCCGGTGTGGTTCGTCGCACCGCCAAGCTGCGTTTGTTGCGCGGCAATATGGTTATCTACTCCGGCGAACTTGATTCTCTGAAGCGCTTCAAGGACGACGCCAAGGAAGTCAAGGAAAGCTTTGAATGCGGTTTGACCATCAAGAACTACAACGATATCCAAGAGGGTGACGCGCTGGAGTTCTACGAGATTCGCGAAATCGCCCGTACGCTTTGATCTGTATCTGACCATGGCGCGCAAGAAGTCTTCCACTCCCCATCGCGGTTTTCGTGTGGCCGATCAGATCCAGCGTGATTTGACCGAGTTGATCGCGCGCGAGTTGAAGGACCCGCGTGTCGGCATGGTGACGATACAGGCGGTGGAAGTGACGCCGGATTACGCGCACGCCAAGGTGTTTTTCAGTTTGCTGACCGGGGACCCGGTGGCTTGTGCAGAAGGGTTGAATCAGGCAGCCGGGTTTTTGCGTGCGGGGTTGTTCAAACGATTGCACATTCACACCGTACCCACGTTGCACTTCCACTTTGACCGGACCACAGAGCGTGCGGCGGACATGAATGCCTTGATTGCGCAGGCTGTCGCGTCTCGTTCCCAAAACGAGGAATAGCATGACTACAGCGCCACGTGCACGGGTTGCCAGGCGCCCTGTGCATGGGGTGCTGTTGCTGGACAAGCCATTGGGCTGGTCCAGCAACGACGCTTTACAAAAAGTAAAGTGGCTGATGCGGGCTGAAAAGGCGGGTCATACCGGTACGTTGGACCCTCTGGCGACCGGCGTGTTGCCGCTGTGTTTTGGTGCGGCTACCAAGTTCAGCCAGTTGCAGCTTGATGCCGACAAGGAATATGAGGCGACGGCGCTGCTGGGAACCAAGACCAGCACGGGCGATGCAGAAGGGGATGTGATCGCGGTGCGACCTGTCCATGTGGCGGCTGAAAATATTGCCGAGGTAGTGCCACTATTTACCGGGCCTATCCGCCAGACGCCGCCCATGCACAGTGCTTTGAAGAAGGATGGAAAGGCGTTGTACGAGTATGCGCGTGCGGGCATTGAAGTGGAGCGAGAGGCGCGTGCAGTCACCATTCATAAGTTGGAAGTGGCTCTAGCCCCCGTGGATATTGCGCAAGCAGCTATCACAATGATAGTGAAGTGCAGCAAAGGAACCTACATTCGCACGCTGGGTGAGGACATTGGTGAGGCCTTAGGATGTGGTGCACACCTGACCCGGTTGCGTAGGACGGCGACTGGCAATTTCACGGTGTCGCAGTGTGTGACGCTGGAAGCGCTGGAAGCGATGACGGAAGAAGAGCGGCAGGCTTGCCTGTTACCGGTGGACGCGCTATTGGAGCGACATACCGCTGTCACGCTGGATGCGGAAAATGCAGGGCGATTTCTGAGCGGCATGCGTCGCCGCGGAAGTTGGCCGGACGAGGAAATGGTGGCGGTGTATGGCACACAGCCGCGCGCTTTGCTGGGTACAGCCCATGTCAAGGCGGGAGAGTTGATACCGGGGCGCTTGCTGAGCCCGCTTGAGATTGCACAATCTCAAACCCAGCAAGCATGGAGCCAGGAACCAGCCTGAACGCCTATGGCGTCTGGCACAACAGATTCAAGAGAAAGTGAACCATGACTACTAAACAAATACGCAATATTGCGATCATCGCCCACGTCGACCATGGCAAAACCACCATGGTGGACCAATTGCTCCGGCAGTCCGGCACGTTTGCCAGCCACGAAAAGGTGGTCGACACCGTGATGGACAACAATGCGATCGAAAAAGAGCGTGGTATCACGATTCTGGCCAAAAACTGCGCCGTGACTTGGGAAGGCACGCACATTAACATCGTTGACACGCCCGGACACGCTGACTTCGGCGGCGAAGTGGAGCGTGCCCTGTCCATGGTGGACGGTGTGGTGCTGCTGATTGACGCGCAAGAAGGCCCCATGCCCCAGACCCGCTTTGTGACCAAGAAGGCGCTGGCATTGGGACTGAAGCCTATTCTGGTGGTGAATAAAGTCGACAAGCCAGGGGCGCGGCCCGACTTCGTGGTGAATGCCGCTTTCGATCTGTTCGATAAGCTGGGGGCCACGGATGAACAGCTGGACTTCCCCGTTGTTTACGCTTCGGGTATCAACGGCTGGTCGTCGATGGAAGAAGGCGGGCAAGGCGAACAGTGGGGTCCTGATATGTCGGCCTTGTTCAATACCATTCTCAAACACGTGCCGCACCAAGAGGGTGACCCTGCAGCGCCACTGCAGTTGCAAATCTCTGCACTCGACTTTTCAACCTTTGTCGGTCGCATCGGTGTGGGACGTATCAGTCAGGGAACCATTCGGCCCATGATGGATGTTGTCGTAATGGAAGGCCCGGACGGCAAGCCCATCAAAGGGCGCATCAATCAGGTTTTAACTTTCGAGGGTCTGGAGCGCATGCAGACCACGGAGGCAGGCCCTGGTGAAATCGTGCTGATTAATGGTTTGACGGATATCGGCATTGGTGTGACCATTACCGACCCTGTCACACCCATGCCTCTGCCTATGCTCAAGGTGGACGAGCCGACCCTGACCATGAACTTCTGCGTCAACACCAGCCCATTGGCGGGCCGAGAAGGTAAGTATGTCACCAGCCGCCAGATCTGGGACCGTCTGCAAAAGGAACTGCAACACAACGTGGCCTTGCGTGTCAAGGAAACGGACGAAGAAGGCATCTTCGAAGTCATGGGCCGCGGCGAGCTGCACCTGACGATTTTGCTGGAAAACATGCGCCGTGAAGGTTTCGAGATGGCCGTCAGCAAACCGCGTGTTGTGTTCAAAGACGTTAATGGCGAGAGGCATGAGCCCATCGAAATGGTCACCGCAGACATCGAAGAGCAACACCAGGGTGGCGTCATGCAGGCTTTGGGCGAGCGTAAGGGTGACCTGGTCAATATGGAGCCGGACGGCCGTGGCCGCGTACGCCTTGAATACCGTATTCCAGCACGTGGTCTGATCGGTTTTACCAACGAGTTCATGAATTTGACCCGAGGTTCTGGTCTGATATCCAATATTTTCGACAGCTATGAGCCGCACAAGGGCGAAATTGGCGGCCGCAAGAACGGTGTGTTGATTTCCATGGATGCGGGTGAAATTTTCACCTACGCCTTGGGCAAACTTGATGACCGCGGTCGTATGTTCGTGCGCGCCAATGATCCCGTTTACGAGGGCATGATTGTGGGTATCCACAGCCGTGACAACGATCTGGTGGTCAATGCGACGCGTACCAAGCAACTAACCAACTTCCGGGTATCAGGTAAGGAAGACGTGATTAAGATCACACCGCCCATTGAGTTGACGCTGGAATATGGCGTCGAGTTCATCGAGGACGACGAATTGGTCGAAATCACGCCCAAATCGGTGCGTCTGCGCAAGCGCCATCTGACGGAAAGCGAACGCAAGCGCGCTGGCCGTTCTTAAGTCTTGATCAGGGCGACGCGCGGCATGCGACTCAGCCATAACCAGGCTGTGCTTCTCATGGTTGGCGTGGCCTTGATGTGGTCTACCGCTGGGGTAGTTACACGTCACCTCGATGCAGCCCGCAGCTTTGAAGTAACGTTCTGGCGGGCAACTTTTACTGCGCTCTCACTGCTGGTCATATTGCCCGCTTTGCGAGGTGGGCGTGTGTTTGCCGACATCCGCCATGCTGGAGCCGCCTTCTGGGTATCCGGAGTTTGTTGGAGTGTGATGTTCACCGCCTACATGGTGGCACTCACACTGACCAGTGTGGCCAATGTGCTGGTCACAATGTCACTTGGCCCGTTGATGACTGCCTTGATTGCGCGCATCTTCATTGGTCACCGCATCCCCTTTCGGACGTGGGTTGCCATCATTGTTGCGGGTAGTGGCATTGCATATATGTACGGTGCGCAGCTTGCCGGCGGACAGTTGGTGGGGACCCTGGTGGCATTGTGCGTGCCGATTGCGGGCGCCACCAATTGGACGGTAACCCAAAATGCCCATGCGCAGGGACACGAAGTCGACCTGGTTCCCGCTGTTTTTGCCGGTGCCGTGATTAGTTGTCTGGTCACCTTGCCACTTGCCTACCCCTTTCAGGCAACTGCGCACGATCTGGGGCTGCTGGCTTATCTGGGCGTATTCCAGTTGGCCATTCCCTGTGTACTGTCGGTTCTGTGTGCCCGCGTGCTCAAGGCGCCAGAGCTGTCGTTGCTGGCTCTGCTGGAAGTCGTGTTCGGCATCTTGCTGGCCTGGCTGGGAGCCAACGAAGCGCCGGGCCCAACCGTGCTGGTCGGCGGCACTCTGGTTATTGGTGCCTTGGTAACGAATGAATTACTGGGCTGGAAACAAAGGAATATGCAGGCATGAATCAAGCAATCACTGAAATTCAAACCACAGTTGCAGGTGGAGTCGGCCTCATTACGTTGAACCGCCCCAAAGCACTCAATGCTTTGTCCCTGCCCATGGTTCAGGCGTTGTTGACCACGCTTCAGGCCTGGCGCGATGATCCTGCCATATTTGCTGTCGCCATTCGCGGCAGCAACAAGATCGGCCGTCCCGGAAGTCCCGAGGCCCTGTTTGGCGGTTTCTGTGCGGGTGGCGACATACGCTTCTTTCACCAGGCGGCGCTGGCGGGGGATGCGGCTCTGGATGACTTTTTCACCGAGGAATACACCCTCAACTACCTGATCCACAACTATCCAAAGCCCTACATCGCTTTCATGGATGGCATCGTGATGGGTGGTGGTATGGGCATTAGTCAGGGTGCGAGTCTGCGCATCGTGACCGAGCGCACCAAGATGGCCATGCCGGAGACCGGGATTGGCCTGTTTCCCGATGTGGGCGGTGGCTTTTTCCTGAGCCGTTGTCCTGGCCATGTGGGTGAGTATCTCGCCTTGACCGGTGACACCATTGGTGGCGATCAGGCCGTGGCCTGGGGCCTGGCTGATGTGTGCGTGCCGTCCGAGTTGCTGCCGGCGTTGTGGGCGGACCTCCTGACGCAGGGTACGGTGGAGAATTTGAAGCGCTGGATTGCTACTAATAGCATAGCTGCTCACGCAGATTCCACGAGGGCTACAGACCAGTTTGATTTAAAGAACTATGCTGCATTCGGGCTTGGAAGCATTTCTTCCATCGTCGCCGCACTGGAAGCTTCTGGCACCAAGGCAGCACGCGCCATGGCGGCCACCCTGCGTCATCGCAGCCCGCTCATGCTGCATGTGGTTCTGCAGCAGATTCGCCGCGCCCGCACCATGACGCTAGCCGATGATTTGCGTATGGAGCGAGACCTGGTGCAGCATTGCTTTTACACCGCCCACCTGGAGCGCAGTGGAAGTGCCAGTGAAACCGTGGAGGGTATTCGGGCACTGGCGATCGACAAGGATTACAAGCCGATATGGAATCCAGCGCGGCTGGACGACGTTACAGCAGCCATGGTTGAGCCGTTTTTTGTGAGCCCCTGGAGCGTTGCTGCGCATCCCCTTCGCAATCTCAACTGATTAAAGCTGCTGGTAGACGGCACGCGCCAATTGCATCAATGCGTCGCGCTGCAGCGGCCCAGACAGGGCATAACCAAAACCCTGCTCCACCCAGTAGAAACTGGGAACCGTACCGTCGGCGGCAAACCGGAATGCGGTTTCCTGCGCCGCCTCGCTTTGGGCTGGTGCAGCTAGGGCACCCAGGTACAGCGTGAGGCGGGTACCGGCCCCATTCTGGAACATGAACTGTGCACGCGCACCGGTATCACCCGGTAACAAACGTCCACCCACCAAGTCATATCCTTGTGCGGTCAAGTTTGGAACTTTGAGCGTCTTGCCGACTCGCTTGGATAGCCATTGCACCAGATGTGCCTGCTCGGCGGAGGTTACTTCCACCGGGTGGCGAACCTCGGGTGCGTACACCACATGGGCGTAGCGGGCCTGGCGCACAAACTCACTGGACGCCGGTACTTGGGCGGTCAGGGTACCCATGTGCTGGGATTGCCAGGTAGCATTCGCCACCCAACCCATTCCAAATGAGAGCACGATCCCGGCGGCGATACCGCCCATTCGCGACCAACGATCCGCATTCTTTTGCGCACTGACCGTTTGCCGGGCAGCCTCCAGCAGCGGTGACGGAACCGCCTCATCCAACACCGATCGATGCAGGCCACGCAGTAAAAGGTTTTGCTGTTGCCATTGCGTCAAGCGGGACTGGGCATTTGGCTCCAGCGCCAACCGGGCTTCCAGAGCGAACCGTTCCGGGCCAGATATTCTTCCATCTGCCAGCGCATGCAACTCGTCGTCGCTCAGTTGTCGGGTTGTTTGTGATTCCATGGCGTCTACCCCGGTGGTCATTTCAGGCGCCTGAGCACCGGCGCTGCACCAGACTGAGTGACCTCAGCGTGCGGGGCAACGGCAGGCGCATCCAGCAATTGCTGTAGTCGGGTCCGGGCGCGTGACAGGCGCGACATCACCGTGCCGATGGGACTGCCAGTGATCCGTGCCACTTCTTCATAACTCATATCTTCCATGCTAACCAGGAGCAGGACTGTTCGTTGTTCTTCCGGTAACTGCAACAGGCACCGCTGCAAGTCAATTCCCAACGCGGTCGCATCTTCTGGTGCGACCAGTTCGTTCGTCAACGTGTCCACATCAATGGAAACCCCGGCCTGCTGGCGTCTCAGCGCGCGGCGAACATCACTGGCATACAGGTTGTGCATCACCGTAAACAACCAGGCCCGAAGGTCGCTGCCAACAATCCACAGGCGCCATTTCGAACAGGCACGCTCCAGCGTGTCCTGAACCAGATCGTCAGCTGCCCAGGTATTGCCAGTCAGTGCGCGCGCGTAGCGGCGCAAACCGGGTATCTGGGCGAGAAGATCAGGTCGGTCCATAGGCGAAATGTAGCCTCAACGACCCGCAATCGGTGATCAAGGCTTGGCGGAATGCCACTTGCCCAGCACACCGTCACCAGTCTTGTCGCCCGGTTTGCTGTCCTTTGCCCAGTAGTACAAGGGTTTGCCTTTGATGGCCCATTGCTTTTTGCCGTCATCGCGGGTGACGACGGTGTAATCGCCGCTGGCTTTGTCCGAATCCATCGCCATCAACGGTGGCCAGTTGGTGGCGCAGGGGCCGTTGCAGACCGACTTTCCGCTGCTTTGCGTGTCCGCGTCAAAGGTGTAGAGCGTCATGCCGTTAGGCCCGGTCAGCACGCCGTCGGCAGCTTTGGCAGGGGCTATCTCGGCCATGGAAGCGCAGGCGCCCAGCAGGGCGGCGGTCAGGGTTGCCAGTGCAAGAAATTTCATGAGGTTCTCCGGTAGTGCAGTGCGCAAAGGTGGTCTGCTACGGGATAAACGCCAAGTGCCGCCGGTTTATTCCGTCGATGCAATAAATATTTTCAACGACTGCGGCTTTTCATGGCGCGCTCAACCTCGCGTTTACCTTCACGGTCCTTGATGGTGTCGCGCTTGTCGTGCTCCGCCTTTCCCTTGGCCAGGGCAATTTCGCATTTGACCTTGCCGTCTTTCCAGTGCAGGTTGATGGGTACCAGGGTGTAGCCTTTTTGCTCGACCTTCGCTATGAGTCGCTGGATCTGCTCCTTGTGCATCAACAGCTTCTTGGTCCGCACATTGTCCGGGTTCACATGGGTGGAGGCCGTGTGCAGCGGGTTGATCTGCAAGCCAATGATGAACAATTCCCCGCCACGGATCACCACATAACCGTCGGTTAGCTGGACTTTACCCTCCCGCAACGACTTCACTTCCCAGCCTTCCAGAACCAGCCCGGCCTCAAAACGCTCTTCGAAGAAATAGTTGTACGCAGCCTTCTTGTTGTCGGCGATGCGGGTGTTGATTGCAGGTTTCTTGGCCATGGGACTCAAATGGGGATGACAGACGGAATAAGTAGCGGTGTTTCAGGGCTTGTCTACAATCCCGCGCAGACCCCCATTCTATGAAAACCGTACACAAGTCCGTTTTGATCTGGTACAGCCCGCATGAAATGTACGTATTGGTGACCGATGTCGACCGGTATGCTCAATTTTTGCCCTGGTGCGAACACGCCCGTGTAGTCGAGTTACATGATGACGGCATGACCGCTGAAATGGGTATTTCGTTCGGTGGAGTGAGCCAGACTTTCAGCACACGCAATGTGCATACGCTAGACAGTCAGGTTCACATGCAATTGCTCAACGGTCCCTTTTCCCAGCTTGAAGGCCAGTGGAATTTCACTCCTTTGGGTGACGGCTCTCAGCGTGCCTGTAAAGTCGAGTTGACGTTGAACTATGGGTTTGACCGTTCCACGTTAAGCAAGTTGGTAAGCCCGGTTTTCGACAAAATCGCAGCCAGCATGGTGGATGCCTTTGTCAAACGGGCCCAGCAGGTGTACGGAGAGTGACATGGAGATTTCTATAGTGATCGCTTTCTCTCCCGGCCCGCGGCAAGTCGTTGAAATACCGATGACGATCGAGCCAGGGTTTACGGCTGCACAGGCCCTGACGTCTGCCGCTTACCTTGGTGAATCCGCGGCCCATGGCTTGGAAGTGACGGGGTTAGGCGTTTGGGGGCGAAAAATCGGTCCATCCTATCTACTACAGGACCAGGATCGGTTGGAAATCTATCGGTCGCTTACCGTGGACCCCAAGGTGGCGCGGCGAGAACGTTTTGTAAAACAGGGGGCAAAAAAAGCGGCTGGCTTGTTTGCAAAACGTCGAATCGGAGCCAAGGCAGGTTATTGAGCCACTATTGGCAGTCCTGAGCCATGATCCCTTGAATGCGCTTCATCTCTTGGGCGCGAGTCGCGTCATCCATGATTTCCTGTGCACCCGCCGCATTGGTACGCCCGACTCGCACGCCTGAGTCAAACGTCGCTTTGGCTTGTTTCGCGCGGGCACAATTTTCTATTTTGGCCCTGGCAATACGTTCTTCGTCTGCCTTGCGCTTGGTTAACTCGGCGTCCTGTGCTTGTTTCTTTTTAGCCTCAAGTTCTTTGTCCACACCAGCGGGCTTGCCCGGAGCTGAAGTAGTCAACGGAGGTGCCGATGCCGCTTCATCGGCGGCTTCCGCAGGCGAGACGATCGCGGGCTTTCGCCCGCCCGGGCGTTTCAAAATGTTTTTATCCAAAATATCAGTGGGCGGCGCACGATCGCTAAACACTTTTCGTCCATCCTTGTCGATCCATTGCCACTGTGCAGATGCCGAAAAGCAGAGCCCGGCTAAGGCAGCCAGTAGGAGTGTTTGAATCATTTTCATGCTTAAAGTGTAGCGTCCATGGGCACTTTTGAGAAAAAATTGAGACCAAGCCTGATGTTTTGCCTTGGTCATTACCAAGGTCTTAAATGAACAAACGAATGCCACAGGTACAATTTCGACATTTGGAGCTTTGAAATGCGCCTCCTCGGCAAAGCGCTCACCTTCGACGATGTGTTGTTGGTTCCTGCGTACTCCCAGGTCCTCCCAAAGGACACGTCCCTCGCCACCCAATTCTCCCGCAACATTTCCTTGAACCTTCCCCTGGTGTCGGCTGCCATGGATACGGTGACCGAAGCCCGTTTGGCTATCGCAATTGCGCAGGAGGGTGGCATTGGCATTGTTCACAAGAACCTGACTGCTGCTGAACAGGCAGCGCAGGTTGCAAAGGTTAAGCGGTATGAATCGGGCGTGCTGCGTGACCCGGTGGTGATCACGCCTTCACATACCGTTCGCCAGGTGATGAATCTGTCGGAACAGTTGGGGGTATCAGGATTTCCGGTTTGTGATGGTGGCAAGGTAGTCGGCATCGTGACTGGTAGAGACCTTCGTTTTGAGACCCGCTATGACCTGCCTGTTAGCCAGATCATGACCCCTCAGGACAAACTGGTAACGGTGCCGGATGGCACGACGATCAGCCAGGCCAAGGTGCTGCTTAACCAATACAAAATTGAAAGACTGTTGGTGGTCAATGGTGCGTTCGAGCTCAAAGGTCTCATCACAGTCAAAGATATTACAAAGCAAACCAGTTTCCCCAATGCCGCACGGGATGCGCAAGGCAAGTTACGTGTCGGTGCTGCGGTGGGAGTGGGTGAGGGCACTGAAGAGCGCGTAGAAGCCCTGGTTCGCGCCGGTGTGGACGCCATTGTGGTCGATACAGCCCATGGGCACAGCCACGGCGTGATCGAGCGTGTCCGCTGGGTCAAGAAGAATTACCCCCACATTGATGTGATAGGCGGCAATATAGCCACTGGCGCAGCAGCGCTGGCTTTGGCAGAGGCAGGCGCTGACGCGGTCAAGGTGGGCATTGGGCCCGGTTCCATTTGCACCACGCGCATCGTGGCGGGTGTGGGTGTTCCCCAAATCATGGCGATTGACAGCGTGGCCTCTGCGTTGAAAGGCTCGGGCGTTCCGTTGATCGCGGATGGCGGTATCCGCTACAGCGGCGACATTGCCAAGGCACTCGCGGCGGGTGCCAGCAGTGTCATGATGGGTGGCATGTTCGCGGGAACTGAAGAAGCGCCTGGCGAAGTCATTTTGTTCCAGGGGCGCAGCTACAAGAGTTACCGTGGCATGGGGTCGATCGGCGCGATGCAGCAGGGCAGTGCAGACCGCTATTTCCAGGAGTCGAGCACGGGCAACCCGAATGCCGACAAACTGGTGCCTGAAGGCATTGAAGGTCGGGTGCCGTATAAAGGCTCCATGGTGTCTATCGTCTATCAAATGGCCGGCGGCATTCGAGCCAGCATGGGTTACTGCGGCTGCCCCACTATTGACGATATGCAAAACAGGGCTGAGTTTGTGGAAATTACAACTGCGGGCATTCGCGAAAGTCACGTGCACGACGTGCAGATCACCAAAGAGGCTCCCAATTACCGTGCTGACTGATCCACCCGCCTCGGCGGTGGGCGGTCGACCGGCTGCGATGCGCTTCATCATGATCGCGGTGTTGATTGACATGATGTCGATCGGACTCATGATTCCGGTGTTGCCGCATCTGGTCGGGCAATTCACTCACTCGCAGGCTGATCAGGCATTCTGGTTTGGTGCTATTTCATTTGCGTTTGGCATTGCAAACTTCTTTGGCTCACCCATTTTGGGGGCATTGTCAGACCGGTTTGGTCGGCGACCGGTGTTGCTGATCGGCTTTTTCGGTCTGGCGTTTAATTTTTTCATGACAGCAGCGGCGACCAGCCTGTGGATGCTGGTTTTTGTGCGTCTCATTGGCGGCGGCATGCAAGCCAACATCGCGGTTGCCAATGCCTATGTGGCCGATATCACACCTGCTGTAGACCGAGCCCGGCGTTTTGGCTTGCTCGGCGCCATGATGGGCCTGGGTTTCATTTTGGGACCGGCATTGGGTGGCATTCTGGGCGATTTGGACTTGCGGTTGCCATTTGTAGCGTCTGGATCGCTTGCTGTGACGAACTGGATTTACGGATTCTTTGTGCTGCCGGAAAGTCTCCCCAGGGATCGACGTACACCCTTTGCATGGCGCAAAGCCAACCCCGTTTCGGCACTGCGTGGTTTGATCGATTTAAGAGGCGTTGGCCCGCTGATCGCGGTCATTGCACTCAGCACCTTGGCTCAATTCATGTTGCACTCTTCATGGGTGCTCTACACCACGTTCAAGTTCGGTTGGGGCCCCCGTGAAACAGGCTGGTCGCTGATGGTCGTAGGCGTTGTCAGTGTGGTGATGCAGGGTGTGTTGCTGAAGCACATCCTGCGGCGAATTTCTCCACAGCGCCTTGCCATAGTCGGCTTGTGTAGCGCCAGTCTGGCCTATTTTGGGTATGGTTTAGCCTCCGAACCCTGGATGCTGTTTCTTATTATTGTGCTCAATATGCCATCCGCAGCGACCAGTTCGACCCTGCAGAGCATCGTCTCCGGCGCAGCAGGCGAAAAGATACAAGGCCGTACGCTGGGAGCCGTTTCTTCACTCAACAGCATGATGGCCGTGATCGCGCCCTTAGCAGGCGCCGGTATGCTGACTCTGGTTTCCCACGCGCCGCAAGGCGACATACGACTGGGCCTCCCGTTTTTTGTGGGTGGCCTGATTCAATTGCTTGCCCTGGGCCTTGCGGTCTGGCATTTTCAACGCCAGCGCAGGCTTAAGGCTGGCATTTCTTCAGTTTGCAACCCATGACACACGAACGCATTCTTATCCTCGATTTCGGATCACAAGTCACCCAGCTCATCGCCCGCCGGGTGCGCGAGGCCCACGTGTTTTGTGAGGTGCACCCGTGCGACGTGAGCGAATCCTGGATTCGTGAATACGCCAAGAATGGCAACCTCAAGGGTGTCATCTTGTCCGGCAGCCATGCCAGTATTTACGAAGAGGCGACCGACAAAGCACCGCAGGTAGTGTTCGAGTTGGGCATTCCCGTACTGGGGATTTGCTATGGCATGCAAGCCATGGCACAACAGCTGGGCGGAAAAGTGGAAGCGGGTCGCACGCGTGAGTTTGGATCCGCCCAGATCCGGGCGCGCGGTCATACCCGCCTATTTGACGGCATTCAGGACAGCACAACGACTGATGGTCACGGCATGCTGGACGTGTGGATGAGCCACGGCGACAAAGTCACGGAATTGCCACCAGGCTTTTCGCTCATGGCTTCCAATGAAGTCTGTCCGATAGCGGGCATGGCCGACGAGTCGCGGAAATTTTACGCAGTTCAGTTTCACCCAGAAGTCACCCACACCAAACAGGGTCAGGCCATCCTCAACCGTTTTGTTTTAGACATTTGCGGCACCCATGCTGATTGGATCATGGGCGATTACATCACTGAGGCAGTTGAGCGCATCCGCGCCCAAGTGGGTGATGAGGAGGTAATTTTGGGGCTTTCAGGTGGAGTGGACTCTTCCGTGGCAGCAGCCTTGATTCATCGTGCCATTGGCGACCAACTCACCTGCGTGTTCGTGGACCACGGCTTGTTGCGGCTGAACGAGGGCGACATGGTGATGGACATGTTTGTGGGAAAGTTGCACGCGAAAGTGATGCGGGTCGATGCCAGCGAACAGTTTCTGGGCCAATTGGCCGGTGTGGCTGAACCGGAAGCCAAACGCAAGATCATCGGACGTGAGTTTGTCGAGGTTTTCAAGGCTGCAGCCCTTAAATTGACTGCGCACGATGCTACAAAAAAGGGAGCAACTTTCCTGGCACAGGGCACCATCTACCCCGATGTAATCGAGTCGGGTGGCGCAGGCAACAAGAAGGCGGTCACGATAAAGAGTCACCACAATGTAGGCGGCTTGCCAGAGCAACTGGGGCTCAAGTTGCTGGAGCCATTGCGTGAATTGTTCAAGGATGAAGTACGCGAACTGGGCGTCGCTTTGGGCTTGCCACACGATATGGTGTACCGCCACCCATTCCCGGGACCGGGCTTGGGTGTGCGCATTCTGGGAGAGGTCAAAAAAGAGTATGCAGACCTGCTGCGTCGCGCCGATGCAATCTTCATCGAGGAGCTTCACAACTTCAAAGACGACGCCACCGGTAAGACCTGGTACGAACTCACCAGCCAGGCTTTTACCGTTTTTCTGCCAGTCAAGAGTGTGGGTGTAATGGGTGATGGTAGAACCTATGATTACGTGGTTGCATTACGTGCCGTACAAACCAGCGACTTTATGACGGCAGACTGGGCCGAATTGCCCTATGGCTTGTTAAAGAAGGTATCGGGACGCATCATCAACGAGGTTCGTGGGATCAACCGCGTGACATACGACGTTTCCAGTAAACCACCTGCAACGATTGAGTGGGAATAGCTGACTTGAGTTTTGGCCCTTAAAGGCCTCGCTAGCGACATGAAGTCACTGTACAAATGGTGATTTCTTAATACACATTAAGTTAATTTGAAGGCCATCTGTCTACAGTGTAGGCAGGCGTCGAACGCCGTTTTGACGATGGTATTTCATTTAAGGATAACGACATGTCGCAAACCAAAAACACCGGCGCTTCGTCGCATGGAGCTGACGACCCCAACGAACCTGTACCCATGATGCAGCAGTTGCTAGACAACCCGTTTCTACTGCTGTTCTTGGGCGTGATGATCCCTATGGTCGTGTACAACGTCTGGGGTGTGATTGATGTGTTAACGATCCCGTTGGCTAAGTGACATTCGCCATTAGTGATTGATATAAACCCAATAGAAACTTAGGAGAAACGCATATGAGCGCAATTTTGCCGCCGGCAGAACGACTGTGGTGGAAGCATCCGCTGGATCGCGTTGAAGGCACGTGGATTGCCATCGCATTGGTCTGGTGTCTGATCATGTTTGCGATGATGGTTGGATGGCATATTTACGGTTCACAAAACCTGTCAACCGAGACCTACAAGACTACGCCCGAGCAGTATGCAAAGAAAGCGCAGGCCATGGTCGACAAGTACACCGTACGCACTGAAACTGCAGACAACATTCCAGTTGTTGCACCTCCCCCTGGTAGCGATGTCTATCTGACGGCTCGTTTGTGGAATTTTTGGCCCATTATTGAGCTGGAAAAAGACAAGACCTATCGCCTCCACCTGTCCTCTATGGACTACAACCACGGGTTTTCTCTGCAACCGGTCAACATCAACATCCAGATTGTTCCTGGCTATGAGCACGTTGTGAAGGTTACGCCGAATAAGTCCGGTACTTATTCAATCGTATGCAATGAGTACTGCGGAATTAACCATCACACGATGGTAAGCCGCCTGTACGTGAAATAAGGTGAAGTAGATGTCAACAACTTACCGTACTTGCCCGCGTTCCGGGCTTCAATTCGAGTCACAGGCCGAAAAGCTGATGATTGTTAATGCTGTGACTGCGGTCGTTGCCCTTCTGGTGGGCGGCTTGCTAGCCATTGGTGTGGTGCTAACCCGCTGGCCAACCGTCCATTGGTTGGCCGCTGATACGTTCTATATGGTCTTGACGGCCCACGGCATCGACATGTTGATCTTCTGGATCATCTTTTTCGAGATGGCCGTGCTCTACTTCTGTTCTTCGACCTTGTTAAGGTGTCGGATTGCCACTCCCAAGTTCGCTTGGGCGGCGTTTGCTCTGATGCTCATTGGCGCGGTCATGAACAATGTGGCCGTTTTCCAAGGTGGTTCCAGCGTCATGATGACCTCATACGTTCCCATGATGGCAGCTCCAACGTTCTACCTCGGACTGATACTGTTCGCGGTCGGTGCGTTAATTGGTTGCTTTGTCTTCTTTGGTACGCTGGTGGTTGCTAAGCGCGAAAAAACATACCAAGGCTCCGTGCCACTGGTAACGTTTGGTGCAATTGTTGCCGCCATCATTGCGGTATTTACCATCTCCTCTGGCGCGATCA
Source organism: uncultured beta proteobacterium (assembly GCA_903924955.1). Classification (GTDB taxonomy): domain Bacteria; phylum Pseudomonadota; class Gammaproteobacteria; order Burkholderiales; family Burkholderiaceae_C; genus Allorhodoferax. The sequence goes on from CAIYDK010000475.1 coordinate 20,333, forward strand.
TCCTGATTCCGACTTTCCTGCTGTCGGTTGGGCTGATTCCTTCAGTTGACCCGTTGGCTTATCGCATTATCTGGTGGGCATTTGGTCACTCATCGCAACAGATCAACGTTGCTGCCCACATTTCGGTCTGGTACGCAGTTGCTGCCATTGCATTCGGTGCCAAGCCCATGTCCGAGCGCGTTAGCCGTGGTGCGTTCCTGCTTTACATTTTGTTCTTGCAACTTGCCAGCGCGCATCACCTCTTGGCTGACCCCGGTGTGAGTACCGCATGGAAGGTTGTCAATACCAGCTATTTCATGTATTTTGCTGTGCTGGCTTCCATGATTCACGGTTTGACAATTCCGGGTGCGATCGAAGTTGCGCAACGTGCAAAGGGTTACAACAACGGTTTGTTTGAGTGGCTGCGCAAGGCCCCGTGGGGCAATCCCGTCTGGTCGGGTGTGTTCATTTCGATCATCGGTTTCGGTTTTCTGGGTGGCATTACCGGCGTGATGATGGGCACTGAACAGCTCAACATGATCATCCACAACACGATCTATGTTCCTGGCCACTTTCATGCAACCGTGGTGGTTGGTACGACCCTGACCTTCATGGCGCTGACCTATTTCCTGATCCCAGTGTTGTTTCGTCGCGAGATGATCAACCCTGGTCTGGCAAAAATTCAGCCTTACTTGTTCGGCTTTTCGATGTACTTCTTCTGCTTGGTCATGATGGGAGCCGGTACTTTGGGTGTTTCACGTCGCCATTGGGACATGGCGTTCAACGGTGCGGCTATGGCATATGAGTGGCCAGGTGCTGCTTACTTGTTAATGGGCCTCGTTGGTATCGCTGGTGTATCTGCCATTTGTGGTGGTGCTATCTATATCTACATTACTGTTGGGTCATTGCTTTGGGGCAAGAAGCTCGATGGTGGCAAGACCAGCGCGAACTTCACACCGATTCCTGTGACTGCACCTACAGCGGTAGCGCAATCTTATGGTTCGGCTGGTTTTGCCGCACCAGGTACTTTTGTGCTTGCAATGGTGTTTTTGGTGTCCTTCATCCTGTACTACTTCATCAATTGGAAGTACCTGTCACAGGTATGGGGTTTGAGTTAAGTTAGTTGTTTGTACGCGGGCCACGGCCCGCGTACTGCTCTGTGCCCTTTAGTTTGCAAGCAAAGAAATTGATGAACGTAATGCGTGATACCGACTCGCCCGATGCGATTAACGCCAGCCATATGGTCCGCAATGTACTTGGGCTTTTCAAGCTGCGTATCGGATTCATGATCATGATTACCGCCTTGGTAGGAATGGTTGTTACGCCAGGCCCATTCATTGGATGGACCAAATTGGTGATCATGTCATTGACCGTACTGGTTTCGTCGGCAAGTGCCGGCGCTTTTAACCAGTATTACGAGCGAGACACCGACCACCTGATGGCAAGAACCCGTGGGCGTGCATTTGTGACGGGCTCTCTGTCTTCGACACCTGCTTGGCTTGTGCTGATGGCTGTGATGCTGGTTGCATCCGTGTCGATTGCCGCTTGGGCAATCAACCCGGTTTCCGCCGCGTTCGTTTTTCTGGGTGCATTTTTTTATGCCGTCGTTTACACGGTTTGGCTTAAGCGGCGCAGTTGGCTCAACATTGTGGTGGGCGGTCTCGCCGGAAGCTTTGCAGTTCTGGCTGGCGCTGCTGCAGTCGACCCTGTCATTGGTCCGTTGCCATTTTTACTGGCCGCAGTTCTCTTCTTGTGGACTCCACCGCATTTTTGGAGTCTGGCAATTGCCAACGAAGCCGAGTATGCTGCTGCGGGTGTGCCCATGCTCCCGGTTGTGATTGGTACACAGCGTGCTGCGTGGGTTGTTTTTTGGAGTGCTGTGGCCTTGGCATTGACTGCGATCGCTCCCATCTGGTTTGGTGCTGGAGTCATCTATTTACTTGGCGCATTTGCCGGCGGTGCGTATTTTGTATACAAGGCATGGTTGCTCGCAAAATCCCCATCGCGCAAAACGGCGATGGGTTCCTTTTTTGCATCCCTGGTTCAACTTAGCCTGTTATTAGTTGCCTCCACAATGGACAGTCTGTTGGTTTGAGAATATTTAGCGTGTTGCCATGAGGGCATTCTTTTTCAAGATTCATGTTGCCGTCAGCGGTGTTTGGTGTGGTTGGGCTCGATTTTTTCTGTTAACAGCCGCCCTGACTGCAATCGCTTGCCCGGGACATGCGGCGGAGTCTGCAGTCGGTGGCGCATCTGCCTCGCTGGATCAAAAGACTGCGCTCCAATTGAGTCAGTCTGTCATCGGCACAACCCCTGGCGACTACGCATTTCAGGACAGAGAAGGCCGAACGATTCGACTCTCCGAATATCGGGGTAAACCTTTGTTGGTTAGTTTTATCTATACCGGTTGCTTTCAAGTCTGCCCCCTGACTACGCGGTCATTGCAAACAGCCATCGAGGCCGGGCGTGATGCCTTTGGCACCGATCAGTTCAATGTGATCAGCATCGGATTCAACCAACCGGCAGACTCTCCCCAATCGTTGAAGGCTTTTGCGAAGCAGTACCGAATTGATGTTTCGAACTGGGAATTTCTGAGCCCTCCAGCGTCAGTTGTCGAGCGTCTTGCGCGTGATTTTGGATTTAGTTATTTATCCACACCGGCTGGTTTTGATCATATTTTGCAAGTCACATTGCTCGATGGAAATGGTCGGATTTACCAGCAAATCTATGGCGAAGCGCTTACAGCGGACTCAATTGGGGAGCCCATCAAGCAGGTTCTGACCAATGTCCCTAGCGCCACACGACCTGCGATTGATGATCTGATGGACCGCGTGCGAATTTTGTGCACGGTGTATGACCCCAAGACAGGGAAGTATGAGGTCAAGTATGGCCTATTAATCGAGGTGGCAGGTGGAGTGACCTTCGCCTTAACGATGCTGTGGTTCTTCATTTCAGAATGGCTGACCCAACGGCGTTTGCGCCGCAGAATGGTATCTCCGATGGAGAAATTTTAGAAGTGTTCAAGTGTTAAATCTACTGCAAGCTACCGGACAAAGAGCGTTTTTAGGTCTTGAAAAAGTTTTCAACGCAATATTTGGGGAACGGCTAAATCCGCTCTATTACCTGGGGGCAATTACCTACTTTCTGCTATGGGTCGTCATCGGTACAGGTTTGTACCTTTACGCATTTTTCGAAACCGGCGTTGCGGTCGCGTATGGTTCAGTCGAGTCGCTGACCCACGGCCAATGGTTTGCAGGGGGCGTTCTGCGAAGCGTGCATCGCTATGCATCGGATGCGCTGGTGGTCACCATGCTACTGCATCTGGTTCGGCATTTCACATTTGACCGTCACCGTGGATTTCGCTGGTTCTCTTGGGTTTCCGGTGTGGTCTTGTTGTGGCTTACGTTTGCCTCTGGCGTAAACGGATACATGTTGCCCTGGGACCGACTTGCGCAATTTGTCGTTACCGCGACAACCGAGTGGTTTGATGCTTTGCCGATCATTGGCGGATCCATGACCCGAAATTTCATCACCAATGCCAATGTCAGCGACCGATTGTTCTCGCTGCTGTCCTTTATTCACATTGGTTTGCCACTCGGAGTAATGGCAGTTTTGTGGGTGCACACACAACGCGTACCCAGTGCAAAGACCAACCCACCGCGTCCTGTGATGATTTCCGTTGTTGCTATGTTGCTCGTCATGTCGATAGTGAGGCCGGCTGTTAGTCAGGGCCCGGTTGACATGGCAACGCTTCCCGCGATGATCGATTTTGATTGGTTTTATTTGCCCGTATATCCCTTGATACAGCTATGGGGGGGGACAAACACCTGGTTGATAACCGTTGGCACGAGTGTTTTTTTGGTTGTATTGCCCTGGCTTCCACCACTCAAGCGAAGCAAGCAACCGACATGGAACATGGCGGCCCATCCGGACGAACGTATTGTCGAGGGGCGAAGCGGAGAGACTCTGCTGGATGCGGGACTACGGGCTGGACTACCCATGCCATTTGAATGTCGAAATGGTGGCTGCGGTATGTGCAAGGCAACCATATTACATGGCCAGGTACGCCTAACCCCCTACCAGGAGTCGGTATTGACAGATGCAGAACGCGCGGCTGGTAAAACGCTTCTGTGCTGTGCTGAGCCAATAGGCGACATTGAGATTGAATATGTACCCGAAGTCAATGCGAAGCGTCTGCCGATTCAGATGCACGTCGCCAGAGTATCGCGAATGGAATTGCTGTCTTCAGATGTCATGCAGTTGGGGCTGACGATGGCAGACGGGTCGCACATGAAATTCTTTGCAGGGCAATACATCAACGTGGTGCTGGATAACGGGGAACGCCGCAGCTTTTCCTTTGCAACTGCGCCACACGCTGCGGATGAAATTGAGCTCCAGGTACGCCTGGTACCCGGTGGCCGATTTACGACGGCCGTTTTTGAAACAATGAAGGTTGGAGACAACCTCAAGTTTGAGGGGCCGCTGGGTACCTTCACACTGCGGGAAGATAGTCAAAAGCCTATCGTTTTTGTCGCTGGCTCGACCGGCTTTGCGCCAGTCAAGAGTATGGTTGAGTCCGCATTTCACACAGGAATGAATCGCGAGATGATCTTGTATTGGGGCGTTCGCCGCCGCCATGATCTTTATCTTGGAAAGCTAGCGGAACAATGGGCTCACGAGCACAGCAATTTCAAATTTGTGGCTGTACTTTCCGCGCCTGAGCCCGAAGACGAATGGACCGGACGAACGGGCTTGGTCCACGAAGCCATCCTTGCGGATTTTCCGGATCTTTCCAAGCATCAGGTTTACGCATGTGGGTCCGTGCAAATGGTGCAGGCTGCACAACCGGCTTTCGTCAAGCACGGCATTTCGACAGATGACTGCTTTTCGGACGCATTTCACATGGCACCGCAGCGGCCATTAGACAGCCAGCAAGCCGATATGGTGAAACTGGGAGGAACCCATGCCTAGTCAAACATTTTCCAAACCTGTGCGGTATGGTCTTCAGGCAATTGCCTATGGAGCTTTTGCCCTGACCATTGGATATTTTTCGACCTCTCCCCAGTACCGACTGCGAGCGGATGACGAAGCATTGATAAAACTTTCCTTCAGCCACTCTGCACAACTGGTTCAAACCTGTAGGGAGCGCTCAGAAGCAGAGCTCGCAAAATTAGCGCCCAACATGCGAACCAAAATGGATTGTCCAAGGCAGCGCTCAGACGTGCTGGTTGAACTCGATATGGATGAAAAGCCGTTGTATCGGATCACCACGCCGCCAACAGGATTGCGCCAGGACGGCGCCGCCACGGTATACCGACGTCTGTCCATTCCAGCAGGACACCATTTGTTCCGTGCCCGTCTGGCTGACGGACCGGATCATGTGTTTAATTTTGCTCGGGAAATTGATCTCAATCTGGCTCCAGGCCAAGTTCTCATCGTTGATTTCCTGACGGGTGAAGGCGGTTTCGTATTTACGCACGAGTGAGGCAGTCGCCTATGTCAGAAATGCTTCGCGCGTTGCGCAACGGCGACGAAAACCTGACGGGAATTTTCGATGGTGCTTTTGCTCCAGCCAACAACCCTTGGCGCCATTTGGGAGCGTTGGCCTTTCTTTGCTTAGTGATTGTGGGCGCCACTGGCATCATTGCCTTTGTGCTCTATGACACCAGCGTGACTGGCGCCTATGAGTCGGGTCGCCGTTTACAGCTCGATCCATTATTGATGGGCAGGATTTTGAGGGGAATGCACCGCTATGCTGCGGACGCATTCATGTTCCTGTCCTTGCTGCACCTGGTTCGTGAAGCGGTGAGGGGACACTATGCTGGAGTGCGCTGGTTTTCCTGGATTACGGGAATTCCACTCCTTTGGTTGCTCTGGATCGCGGGTATTTCGGGGTTTTGGCTGTTGTGGGACGAGCGTGCGCTCTACAGCGTCACGGCATTTGCAGAGTGGTTGCAAGCCCTACCGATTGCGTCCGATCAGCTGGTACGAAACTTCATGACCACAGACGCGCTGAGCGATCGATTTTTCTCGCTTATCGTATTCATGCACGTCAGCGTCCCCTTGTTTCTCTTGGCAGGCATCTGGATTCATGTGCAGCGAATCTCCCAAGTTCGCATTTGGCCACCCCGCGCCTTGACTACCAGTTGCCTCGCCATGTTCGTTGTGCTAGCCCTGTTGGTCCCTGCGGAAAGCCTGGGGCCTGCCAACACGGGGAACATGGCAGCATCACTATCGCTGGATTGGTTTTACCTTTTCGTGCACCCTTTGGTGGACTTTTTGTCTGCACAGGGAACCTGGTGGCTGCTATTTTTATCGACTCTGTTGCTGTTCGCCCTTCCTTTCATGCCGAACCTGCAAGGGACGCTGCGAAGCAGGGTGGCCAGTCAGCCCGCGGTTGTCGATTTGACGAACTGCAATGGTTGCTCCCGATGTGCCGCAGATTGCCCCTTTGGCGCTGTCGTTATGGTCGATCGTACCGATCAACTTAGCCACAAGCAGCAAGCATTCGTTGTCGCCGACCAGTGTGTCGCCTGCGGAATTTGCGTCGGCTCATGTCCTTCATCGACACCGTTTCGCCGCATCGAAGACATTGTTTCCGGTATAGAACTGCCTGGTACTCCGGTCGTAGCGCTGCGCAAGCAGCTACAGCGAGAAGTGGCAGCCTTGACCGGGCCCGCAAAAATCATGCTATTTAGTTGCAAGCAAGCGGCTGACTGGCGTACGCTGGCGGACCCATCCACCGCAGTGCTTCCGCTAGAGTGCGCGGGAATGTTGCCGCCATCGTTCATCGAGTATGCGCTGAGACTCGGCGCAGACGGGGTGGTCATTGCAGGGTGCCGCGAAGGCGACTGTGAGTTTCGCCTGGCTGACCGTTGGGTACAAGACCGCCTTACGGGTGCACGGGAACCGCGCCTGAGGGCTGCAGCTCCGCGTGAGCGTATTGCGGTGGTCTGGTCCGGCAATCAGTATGCTGAAGTAGTCCAGGCCATAGAATCCTTGCGATCCATCCTGCCAAAGCTAACGTCAACACCCGATTCGCAGACAATAGGTCATTCCGACGAGCTTTTGCACTAACCGCACGATGATTGAAACGCTACCCATAACCACACCTCAATCTGGTCAAGAAGACCATACCTTTGAGCTGGACGTACCACAGGACGCGCGCAGAACGCTGGCCATTGCCTGGCTTGGGCTTGGGATGTTTGCGTTATTGGCATCCGGACTGTTTTCGATTTTGCTGGTGTTATCGCGCACGCCTCAATTGCAGACCTTTTTTCCAGTGGCTGACTTCTTCCGGGTGGCATTGGTCGTGCATGTCGACCTCTCGGTCTTGGTGTGGTTTTTAGCGTTTGGTGGTTGCTTGTGGACTCTGAGCGGGACCCATCGTTTTCCACCTGTTGCATGGATGGCGTTCGGCCTGTCCGCAGTGGGCACGCTCACGATGTGTGCCGCGCCCTTCATACAAACTGCCACACCCGTGATGGCCAATTACGTGCCGGTGTTGGACGGCCCGGTCTTCCTGACGGGGCTGTTGTTGTTCGGCGCAGGCATCGTCCTGTTGTGTCTGCGTTCTATGCTGGTGGTGCAACCCGTAGGTACACGTATTACCGGAAATGGTGCGTTGCGCTTTGGTCTCAGTGCGGCCTTGGTAGCCTGCGCAGTTGCCGTTTTAGCTTTCGCCTGGTCATGGATTGCGGTACCGCGCGAACTTGACTCCCGAATTTACTACGAGCTTGTGTTTTGGGGCGGAGGGCATGTTTTGCAGTTTGCTTATACCTTGCTCATGCTGGTTAATTGGGTTTGGCTTGCGTCAGCGGTGGGAGCGCGCTTGCGTTTGTCTCCCCGTGTAGTTTCATTGCTGTTTGCAATAGCCTTGCTGAGTGTTTTCCTGACGCCAATTACCTACCTGTCGCATGAAGTCACGTCAGTGGAGCATCATCATCTTCAAACGCTGTTGATGCGTTTTGGTGGTGGACTCGTGATTCCTCCTATAGCGCTTGCCGTGCTGTGGTCTTTGTGGTCAATAGGGCCATTGGCTGCAGACAAGAAGCCCCTGTATGGCAGCCTGATTGCATCTTTGGTGCTGTTTTCTGCAGGTGGCATCATTGGGTTCCTGATAACTGGAAGCAACGTCCGCATTCCAGCCCACTATCACGGGTGTATTGTGGGCATTACGCTGGCCATGATGGGGGTTGTCTACCTGCTATTGCCACGGTTTGGGTACGCTGCACCCAGTTCGAAGACGGCCGCTTGGCAGCCTGTCATTTACGGTGTCGGGCAGATGATGCACATTGTTGGCCTTGTTTGGTCCGGTGGCTATGGCGTTCAACGTAAGGTGGCTGGAGCGGATCAGGTCTTGCGCTCGACCCAGGAAATGCTGGGTATGGGCTTGATGGGACTCGGCGGTCTGGTCGCCATTGTTGGTGGCGTGATGTTTGTCGTGATTGTGCTGCGTGCCCTGCGGCACCCAAAAATGCGTTAACCCATGAATTCCTCTTCGTACACGCAACCTGACAATTCTCTGGCACTGCACAGTTTGAAAATGATAGGTGTGCTGGGCTCTGTTCTGGCACTCGCAGTGTTAGGAGCCAGCATTTTGCTGCGTCTTACCACGCACTTTGGCCCAGACGGCGTTGTCATTTTTTCAAGTCTGCCGTCTGATCTTGAAAACACGATTCGAATGGTTCACCGCCTCTCTGCTAGCGCCCTGGGCTTGCTGGCGTTGGTCGCCGCAATTCTGAGCTGGATTCAGCGGCGCAGTTTGCCCGAAGCAGTGCAACCGGTGATATGGATGGTGGTTACCACTTTGTTATTGGCTGTCATTGGGCCGCTGACACCTGGCTACCGCTACAGCGCCGTCACCATCGCCAACGTCGTGGCCGGTACCGCACTGCTCGCTGCCTGCTGGTGGCTCAGGGCGCGGCTCACTAGGTCAAAGACATTGACCCAAGCCCAAATGCCAATGTTTCGTGTCACGGTTTCTATTTTTTTGCTGCATATTGCTTTGGGAGCGGCTGCAAGCGATTTCGAAATGCGGGGCACGCATTGGGTGGCTTTCATCCATTCTGGCTCTGCGATGCTGACTACACTGTTGATCGGATCCATACTCTGGGATACCCGTAAGAGTACGCGGTCAGCAAGGCTGGTCGTTGCCATGGCGGGTTTGCTGGTCATTCAGGTGACGCTTGGACTGATTTCGCTCTGGTTATCGGGTCGACCAGTCGGCCTGGGCTTTGTGCATGCGATGCTTTCGCC
>CAIYDK010000476.1 GCA_903924955.1 uncultured beta proteobacterium
GTGGCAGACAAATGATGGCAAACCGGGTGCGGTTGTAGGCGTCGTCCTGGATGGCGTGTGCGGCAATGTGCAGACCGAACTGCGTAGCGGCACGCTCGCTTGCCAGACCGACCCAAGTCGGATTGGTGGTGGCCAGACGGGCCCCTTCGGCGTTGCTGGATACCGGGCGGCGCTCGGCGTGCGGCAGATGCTTGGTCAACCAAGCCTGGCACTGCGCCAGCGCGAGCGGATGCGCCAGCACCACTTCGATGCCGTCAAGCGAATTCTCCAGACGCAACAAATTGTGGCGCACCAGCAGGGTGACTTCGCCAATGACGTGGGTGGGTGAGTGCAGGAACAGGTCGAGCGATCGTGTCACCATGCCTTCGGTCGAGTTTTCGACGCCGACTACGCCGTATTGGGCGCTACCAGCGGCGGTGGCATGGAACACCTCGTCAAAATTGGTGCAGTAAATCAAATCTGCCGCGCCGCCAAAAAACTCAATAGCAGCCTGCTCGCAAAACGTGCCTGCTGGTCCCAGTACGGCCACCCGCTGCGGTGCTTCAAGCGCCAGGCAGGCCGACATGATTTCGCGCCAGATGTCTGCCACATGGGCGTTCTTTAAGGGACCGGGATTGGCTTGCTGGATTTTGTCGATGACCTGAGCCACTCGGTCTGGCCGGAAAAAAGCGGTGCCTTCGCGCTTTTTGACCTCTCCAACCTTTTCAGCCACGAGCGCCCGGTCGTTGAGCAATCTCAGCAACTGCTGATCCAGCGCGTCAATCTGGACGCGCAAGTCAGACAGGTTTGGCAGGGGAGCGCTCGGTTCGATCATGGCTCAAGTGTATTATATTAATCGGGCTCTAGCCCCCGCAAAATGGCCGTCATTAGCTATTGAAATAATAGCAATCAAGTGGCGTCACTGTCTCCGTTGTCGTCGGTGCTTTCAGGTGCCCCGGGCGTGTCATCTTCTGTAGCTGGATTGGCATCGTTCTCCACAATGCGCTGCAGGCCGCTGAGTTTGGAACCCTCGTCCAGGCCAATCAGCGTGACGCCTTGCGTGGCGCGACCCAGTTCGCGGATTTCACTAACGCGGGTACGCACCAAAACGCCCTTGTCGGTGATCAGCATGATTTCGTCATCCACATGGACCAGCGTGGCGGCAACAACCTTGCCGTTGCGCTCACTTTGCTGAATGGCGATCATGCCCTTGGTGCCACGGCCGTGGCGGGTGTATTCGGTGATGCTGGTGCGCTTGCCGTAGCCATTTTGGGTGGCCGTCAACACGCTCTGTTGCTCGTCGCCGGCGACCAGCATGGCGATCACGCCCTGACCGTCTTCCAGCATCATGCCCCGCACGCCCCGCGCGCTGCGCCCCAGCGGGCGTACGTCGTTCTCATCGAAGCGAACGGCTTTTCCGCCGTCGCTGAACAGCATCACGTCGTGCTTGCCATCGGTGAGGGCTGCACCGATCAGGTAGTCGCCCTCGTCCAGGTTGACGGCAATGATGCCGCCCTTGCGTGGGTTATTGAATTCGTCCAGAGCTGTCTTTTTAACGGTGCCCATGGACGTTGCCATGAACACATACTGGTCGGCGGGGAAACTGCGCTTCTCGCCGGTCAGTGGCAGCACTACATTGACCTTCTCTCCCTCTTGGAGCGGGAACATGTTGACAATGGGGCGACCACGCGAGCCGCGCGAACCTTGCGGCACTTCCCAAACCTTGAGCCAGTACAGGCGTCCGCGGTTGGAGAAGCACAGAATGTAGTCGTGGGTGTTGGCAATGAAGAGCTGGTCAACCCAATCGTCTTCTTTTGTGGCGGTGGCCTGTTTGCCGCGCCCGCCGCGCTTTTGCGCCCGGTATTCACTGAGTGGCTGGCTCTTGATGTAGCCACTGTGGCTGAGCGTGACGACCATGTCGGTGGGGGTGATCAGGTCTTCGGTGCTCAGGTCAAACGAGCTGTATTCCACCAGGCTGCGGCGCGCGCCCAGCTTGCTTTGTCCGAATTCCTGCTTGATAGCACTCAGCTCTTCACCAATGATGGTGGACACCCGCTCTGGCTTGGACAGAATGTCCAGCAGGTCATCGATCTCGGCCATCACCTCTTTGTATTCGCCAACGATCTTGTCCTGCTCCAGGCCGGTCAGGCGCTGCAAGCGCATTTGCAAAATTTCTTGCGCCTGGATGTCTGACAGGCGGTACAGGCCATCGCTGCCCATGCCGTACATTTTTTCCAGACGGTCAGGTCGATAGTCGTCCACATTGACCAGGCCGCCGTCAGCCCGTGTGCGGGTGAGCATTTCGCGCACCAGCTTGCTGTCCCAGGCTTTGCTCATTAACTCGATCTTGGCCACAGGGGGCGTGGGAGCATTGCGAATGAGGGCAATGAACTCGTCGATATTGGCCAGCGCCACGGCCAACCCTTCAAGCACGTGGCCGCGTTCGCGCGCCTTGCGCAGGTTGAAGATGGTGCGCCGTGTCACCACTTCGCGGCGGTGCTCCAGGAATACTTCAATCAGGTCCTTGAGGTTGCACAGTTTAGGCTGGCCGTTGATCAGCGCCACCATGTTCATGCCGAAGGTGTCCTGCAACTGGGTCTGCTTGTACAGGTTATTAAGCACCACCTCGGGCACCGCGCCGCGCTTGAGTTCGATTACCAGTCGCATGCCCGATTTGTCCGACTCATCCTGGATGTGGCTGATGTCGTCGATCTTTTTTTCGTGCACCAACTCGGCCATGCGCTCTTGCAAGGTCTTTTTGTTGCACTGGCAGGGGAGTTCGTCGACGATGATGGCCTGGCGTTGCCCCTTGTCAATGTCTTCAAAGTGGCATTTGGCGCGCATGACCACACGCCCGCGACCGGTGCGATAACCGTCCTTGACGCCGTTGATGCCGTAAATGATGCCGGCGGTGGGGAAGTCAGGCGCAGGAATGATTTCCATCAACTCGTCGATGGTAGCCCCAGGGTTACGCAGCAAATGCAGGCAGCCATCGACCACTTCGTTCAGGTTGTGCGGCGGGATGTTGGTGGCCATACCCACTGCGATACCGGAGGAGCCATTGACCAATAAATTAGGGAAGCGGGCCGGCATGACCAGTGGTTCTTGCTCGCTGCCGTCATAGTTGGGTCCGAAATCCACCGTTTCCTTGTCCAGATCTGCCAACAACTCGTGGGCAATCTTGGACATGCGGATTTCGGTGTATCGCATGGCGGCAGCGTTGTCGCCGTCTACGGAGCCGAAATTACCCTGACCATCCACCAGCATATGTCGCAAAGAGAAGTCCTGCGCCATCCGCACGATGGTTTCATACACAGCACTGTCGCCGTGGGGGTGGTACTTACCAATCACATCGCCCACAATACGGGCCGATTTTTTATAGGGTCGGTTCCAGTCGTTGCTAAGCTCGTGCATGGCAAACAGCACGCGCCGATGAACCGGCTTGAGACCGTCCCGTGCATCGGGTAGGGCTCGGCCCACGATCACGCTCATGGCGTAATCGAGGTAGCTCCGGCGCATTTCCTCTTCGAGGCTGATGGGCAGGGTTTCTTTGGCGAACTGGGTCATGGATTGCTCGAGGCTCTGTCTGGGACAACCCATGATTCTACGGCCCAGGAGTTGTCGTATGCTGGCAACATTCGTCCTAAATGTGTGACAGAGTCCGCATTAGTGCCTGATTGAGCCTTAAAAAGCGACTTGCGCTATGGCACAATGTGGCGAACGGCCCGCTTTGGCGTCGTCTACCAATCATTCGCAGCGAAGCTGCAGTTTGTTACGTTAAAGGAACCTCATGAAAAAACTGAATCGAGTAGCAATCGCCATCGCCGCTGCAGCGCTCGCCACTGTCGCTGGCGCCCAAGAAATTCACAACTGGAAAAGCGCCGGTGGTGAGGTATGGAAAAACACTTCCGGCCAATGCTGGCGTGATGCCAGCTGGACACCCGCTACTGCAGCCGTTGGCTGCGATGGCGCGATTGTTGCACCTCCTCCTGCACCAGCCCCTGCTCCCGTAGCCGCTCCTGCACCAGCTCCCGCACCAGCTCCCGCACCAGCTCCCGCACCAGCTGTTGCCAGCAAGGTCACTTACGCCGCTGACGCATTCTTTGACTTTGACAAGGCGGTGTTGAAGCCTGAAGGCAAAGCCAAGCTGGACGATCTGGTTGGCAAGGTTAAGGGTATTAACCTGGAAGTCATCATTGCCGTGGGTCACACCGACTCCGTGGGCACTGATGCTTACAACCAGAAGCTGTCGATCAAGCGTTCGGAAGCTGTCAAAGCCTATTTGGTATCCAAGGGCATTGAAAAGAGCCGCGTTTACACCGAAGGTAAGGGCGAGAAGCAACCTGTTGCTGACAACAAGACCAAAGAAGGTCGTAGCAAGAACCGCCGCGTTGAAATTGAAGTGGTTGGTACCCGCGCTGCCAAGTAATTTGACGGGTTATTACCCATCGTCAAAAAACCCGCTTCGGCGGGTTTTTTGTTGGTGCGCCCGGCATGGGCGCACTCCTGCGAAAATCAGCCATTAATTCGCATTCGTGCCCGGTACATCGGGTGGTCAAACTGGACATAATCTCCGTATGAGCAACACGCTGAACGCCGATCCGGCCGAACTGGCCAAGTTTTCTGACTTGGCCCACCTGTGGTGGGACATGGACAGTGAGTTTCGCCCGCTGCACATGATCAACCCGCTGCGGTTGGAGTGGATCAACGCGTTGCGCCCCATTTCTGGTCAACGCGCACTCGATGTCGGCTGCGGAGGCGGCATATTGGCTGATTCTATGGCGCGCCGGGGGGCGGACGTCCTTGGCATCGACCTATCAACCAAGGCGCTCAAGGTGGCGCAGCTGCACGCGCTGGAGGCACAGACGCCGCGCATTGCGTACCGTGAAATCAGCGCCGAAGGCCTCGCAGCGGAAACCCCCGCGGCCTACGATGTGGTGACCTGCATGGAAATGCTGGAGCATGTGCCGGACCCGGCGTCCATCGTCAAGGCTTGTGCTGACCTCGTTAAACCTGGTGGATGGGTCTTCTTTTCAACTCTGAATCGCAACCCGAAATCATTTCTGTTTGCCATTTTGGGAGCAGAGTATCTGCTAAATATGCTGCCGCGCGGAACGCACGAGTACGCCAAAATGATTCGCCCAAGCGAATTGGCCGGCTATTGCCGTCATGCCGGTCTGGACCTGCGAGAAACCAGTGGAATGGAATACAACCCACTGACCAAGCGCTATTCGATGAGCAAAGACACGGGTGTCAATTACCTTTTTGCGACGCAAAAACCCCTTTAATGCCACAAGCTGTGGTTTTTCTCAATATTGCTGCTGTTCTCTTTGACCTGGACGGTACGCTGATCGACAGCGCGCCCGACTTGGGCGCCGCTGCTGACCAGATGCGGTTGGTACGTGGTCTACCGTCGCTACCGTTTGAACTTTACCGCCCTTTGGCAGGGGCCGGTGCGCGCGGAATGCTCGGAGTGGCTTTCGGCATTGACCCAATGGATGCGGCCTATGAAGCGTTGCGGGAGGAGTTTTTTGTCAATTACGAAGGGTGCTTGACTCAGCGTACCTTGGCATTCGACGGTGTGCCCGAGTTGATTGAACAGATTCAACAACGTAACCTGCACTGGGGCGTCGTGACTAATAAAGCGGCCCGGTTTACCGACCCATTGACCGGTGCCATGCCGTTGTTTGCCAGTGCGCGCGCCATCGTGAGTGGCGATACAACGCCCCACGCGAAGCCCCACCCTGAGCCTCTGCTGGAGGCTGCGCGTCGTATTGGCGTGGCGCCCGAGGAGTGTCTGTATGTGGGCGATGATGAGCGGGACGTGGTCGCAGGTCTGGCCGCAGGCATGAAGACCGTGGCTGCGACCTATGGATATTTGGGGAATAAGGCAGAAGTAAGAGCCTGGGGCGCTCACGCTGAGATAAATTCTCCGCTGGCGCTCTTGCAATTGCTAACAAGCGCCTAAAATAGACAACTTGGGGCTGCACTGGTTTCGACGTGGGTTCGGACGCGCAGCAGGGCATGTCGAGGTTCTGTCACCTCGTAAAACAGCAGAAAAAAACTAACTGCAAACGACGAACGTTTCGCACTCGCCGCTTAATTGCGCGTGAGCCTCACAACAGCAAGCCGATAGGCTGGGCAAGGGTGGTCAGATCGCAAGATCGGGTCGTCCAGGCTGTGGGGTAATTTCATTCGGCTGGACCCGCCTTGGGTAACTTAGGGCAGGTCAAGAAAATAGGTTGCTGGCGTTTTGCATAGCGTGCCACTGCGCGATGCAAAAGGCGAGACTCAAATCAGACGGCTACACATGTAGAACTGTTCGAAGAAGGCTTGCGGACGCGGGTTCAAATCCCGCCAGCTCCACCATCCAGTGATAGAAGCCACTAACGACAAACCGTTAGTGGCTTCTTTTCTTTGGCAGATTGGTGGCTCATTACTTTGCGGCGTGCGCTGCGTTCCACATGGAATTCTTCTCGGTTTTGATCGACTTCGTCCTGCACGTAGACAAATATCTGGAGACCTTTGTCCAGAACTACGGCTTGTGGGTATATGCCCTGTTGTTCCTGGTGATTTTTGTGGAAACCGGCGTGGTCGTCATGCCATTTCTCCCGGGTGACTCACTGTTGTTCGTGGTTGGTGCGATGTGCGGTGTGGGTTTGATGAGTTACCCTTTGTCGGTCGGTTTGTTGTTCGCGGCTGCCGTGTTGGGTAACCAGTCCAACTATGCCCTCGGCCGCTATTTCGGTCCACGCGTCTTCCAGTGGGAGGATTCGCGCTTCTTTAATCGCGCCGCTTTTGACGCGGCACACGCGTTTTATGAAAAATACGGTGGCATCACCATCGTGGCGGCTCGTTTCATGCCCTTCTTGCGCACTTTTGCGCCTTTTGTTGCCGGTGTGGCGCGCATGACGCGCGCACGTTTTACAGCATATGACGTCTTTGGCGGCGGGTTGTGGGTGGGCGGCATCATTACCGTGGGCTATTTTTTTGGTAATTTCCCGTGGGTTAAAGCCCATCTGGACAAAATCATTTGGGCCATGATTCTGATCCCGGGATTGGTCATTTTTCTTGGCGCGTGGCGTTCACGGCGCAAGGCTGTGGTCTGAATCTGCACGCGTACAGCTTCAGCTCCTGACCCGATTGCGGGCCAGCGGCGGATTCTTCGAAAAGTAGCTCTCAATTCCGCGCATCAATGCATCGGCCAGTTGGATAAGAAACTCTTCGCTGTTGAGCTTGGCCTCTTCCCTGGGGTTGCTGATAAAAGCCGCTTCCACTAACACGCTTGGGATGTCTGGTGCCTTCAAGACGGCGAACGATGCCTGCTCCACTCGCGGCTTGTGTAGCTTACCCACACGACCGATTTCGCCTAGCAGTGTACCGCCCAGCTTGAGGCTGTCGTTGATCTGGGCGGTGGTACTCATGTCCAGCAAGGCGCGCTGCACGGCGACGTCCTTGGCCTGCACGTTGAGCCCGCCAATGGAATCCGCCTTGTTTTCTTTGGCAGCCATCCAGCGGGCAGCGCTGCTGGAGGCACCGCCTTGGCTGAGTGCAAACACGCTGGCACCTTGCGGGTCTGGCGTAAAAAACGCATCGGCGTGCAGACTGACGAACAGGTCGGCCTGAACCCTGCGCGCTTTTTGCACGCGTACTTGCAATGGAACAAAAAAATCGGCGTCGCGCGTCAGGTAGGCGCGCATGGCGTTGCCGTGTACGCTAGTGGTGTTGATACGCTCGCGCAGCAGGTGGGCCAGGCGCAGCACCACGTCTTTCTCGCGCGTGCCGCCTGGGCCAATCGCGCCAGGGTCTTCCCCTCCATGACCGGGGTCCAGCGCGATGATGATCAGTCGGTCGGTCGCGCTGGCCGCCGCAGAGTCGGCTTTGGCAATATCTTTGGAGATGATTTGACTGCTAGCCCTCGTAGAGTCTGCGTAAGCTGCTACTGATTTTGTAGCGACATGCGCAGGGCTTTCGACGCCGGCGGTACCGGTTTTTTGGGTCTGCTTCTCAATTAGCTCCCCCAGTGGGTCGACCGCTGGGTGGGCAGGCGCTGATGGGGCAGTTGCTGGTGCAACCGGAGTCGCAGTGGGGTTGTTGTCTTGCAAGCGTTGCGCAATCAGGACAGCCAGTGGGTCCTCTTGTTGTTCAGGGTACAGGTCCAGCACCAGGCGGTGCTGGTAGGCGGCCACCGGTGTCAGCGCAAACACTTGGGGACGGATGGGCAGTTTCAGGTCGATGACCAGCCGCACAACGGTGGGTGAGAATTGTCCGACGCGGATGCCAGCGATGTTGGGGTCGTCGGCACGGACCTTGGCGACCAATTCCTTTAAGGCCGGGTTCAGCACAATGCCTTCGATGTCGACTGCCAATCGCGGAGGTGTGGGCACGAACCGGGGCTTAGCCACGAGGGCCCCGTCTGACTCGATGGTCACCCGCGTGTATTCCGGCGCAGGCCAGACGCGCACCGTCACGATGGTCGCTCCGTGCGCGAGTTCCAGCGTGCCAAGGCTCAGCAAGAGACTGCCTGATTGCAGGATGGTGCGTCGCTTCATCGCTCGGACTCCACAGGCCCTGCGGCTTGAAGGAGTGCTAGCCCAATCGGAGTGTTGGCGCTCAGGGTCACCTGGCGGACAGAATCGCAGGTTGCCTGCATCGCCACGTCCAGATCGGGCGTCGGCAGCATGGCGGCAGCCTTTTCGGGCCATTCAGCCAGCTTGAGGCCCTGGCTTGCAAAGATGTCACGAAAGCCTGCGTCTTCCCATTCGCGCGGGTCGGCAAAACGGTAGAAGTCAAAGTGCCATACGTTGAGGTTAGGTAATTCGTAGGGTTCCACCACCGCGTAAGTAGGGCTTTTGATGCGTCCGGTTACACCCAGTGCCTGCAGCAGGTGGCGCACCAGCGTGGTCTTGCCCGCGCCCAAGTCGCCATGCAAGGCAATGAAAGCATTGGAAATATCAACCTGTGCAGCCAGGTTTGCCGCAAAAGCCTGAGTGGCTGCCTCGTTGGGCCAGACAAGGGTTTTTACAATGGGGGCGTGACGAACAACAGCACTCAAATCGATAGCAACCTGGTGGTTTCTCAAATACAGGCATTTGCCCGGGAATTGGGATTCTCCCAAATTGGCGTGGCTAGTGTAGATTTATCGTCAGCTGAGACCGGCTTGCTGGCGTGGTTGCAACAAGGCTTTCATGGCGACATGGCCTACATGGCCAGCCACGGCCTCAAACGTGCGCGTCCGACCGAGTTGGTTCCTGGTACGCTGAGCATCATCACGGCACGCATGGATTATTTGCCGCGCGCCACTTCTGACGGTTGGCAAACAGTGGAAATTGCGCGATTGAGTCAGCCTCCTGAAGGCATTGTGTCGATCTACGCTCGGGGTCGGGACTACCACAAGGTGCTGCGCAATCGACTACAGCAGCTCAGTGACCGCGTTGCTTTCCTCATAGGCCCTTTTGGCCATCGCGTGTTCACCGATTCCGCCCCGGTGCTGGAGGCCGAACTGGCGGCGCGAAGCGGGCAGGGCTGGCGTGGCAAGCACACGCTGCTGCTCAATCGTGAGGCTGGCTCCCTGTTTTTTTTGGGCGAAATCTATGTCGATGTGTCACTGCCGGTCAGTGATCCGGTGCAAGCCCATTGCGGCACTTGTACGGCATGTATCGATGTGTGCCCCACGCGAGCCATTGTGGCGCCGCACCGTCTGGATGCACGGCGCTGCATTTCGTATTTGACGATTGAGCATGCGGGGGCTATTCCTCTGGAGTTTCGTGAGCCTATGGGCAACCGCATTTACGGCTGCGACGATTGCCAATTGGTGTGCCCGTGGAACAAATTTGCCCAACGCAGCGTTTTGCCCGACTTTGATCCGCGCGAAGGCATGAGCGGCCAGCAACTGGTGGTGCTGTTCGAGTGGACAGAAGCCGAATTTTTGAAGCGGACCGAGGGCAGTCCGATCAGGCGTATAGGGTTTGATCGCTGGCAGCGCAACATCGCCGTGGCCCTGGGCAATGCCTTGCGCCAGGGGGTCGATGTAACGGCTGCGCTAAGGCGTTACGCGGATCACCCCAGCGCTCTGGTTCGCGAGCATGTACTCTGGGCGCTTGCACAGAACATGTGACTCACTGTGCGATGATCCCCGCCAAAACCAAAGGCACTTCATTTATGCGAATCCCCAACTTGCTGGCCTCAAAAAATGGGCGACTCGCGGCTTTCTTTTTGCTTTATGTGACAGAAGGTATTCCGCTGGGCTTTGCCGCCACAGCCGTGGCAACGCGTTTGCGCCGTCTGGATGTGGGTCCCGCCGAGATTGGCGCCTTTGTCGGTTCGTTCTATTTGCCGTGGGCGTTCAAGTGGGCGTTCGGTCCGGTGATCGATGTGTTTGCATCCGACTGGCTGGGCCGCAGGCGGGGTTGGATTTTGATCACCCAAGTGCTGATGGCGCTCACGTTGTTGTCCACCGTGATGCTGGACTTGCCACAACAACTGGGCCTGTTCACCATGATTTTGCTGGTGCACAACACCTTTGGCGCCATGCAGGATGTGGCCATAGACGCGCTGGCCTGCAGCACGCTGCAGGACGATGAGCGCGGGCTTGCCAACGGCATGATGTTTGCCGGTGCCAACGTGGGCATGATGGTGGGTGGCAGCGGAGTCATGTTTCTCAGCGGCTACACCGGTTTTCAGCCGACCTTCTTCTTTGTGGCCGCGTGCATTCTGGCAGTGACCGCTTTTGTGGTACTGCCCATGAAAGAAGCTCCCAGCCCTGTGCGTGAGTGGGTGGGTGGCTCCAAGCTGGCGCAGGCAGGGCGCGAGATGCGCATATTTGCCATTGATTCGTTCCGCTCGTTCCTGGGCAGCCCTGGCGCGTTTGGCGGCCTGCTGTTCGCCCTGCTGCCGGCAGGCGCCATGAGTCTGGGGCTGGCGCTGCAATCCAACCTGGCGGTGGAGCTCGGCATGAACGATGACGAAGTTGCGCTGCTGGGCCTGTGGTCATCCATTTTGGGCGCGGCATTTTGCGTCATTGGCGGCTATTGGTCCGACCGCTGGGGGCGCAGGCGCACGCTGTTCATTTACCTGGCGCTGATGAGTGTCCCGGTGTTCTATTTAATGAATGAGTTGTCTCGCTACGGGTGGATCATGCCGGTAAATTCCAACGCTGAAAATCGGCCACAAGTGCCTGCAGCCTTGTTGACCGCGTTATGGATCGCCACGTTGGCCTATGCCGTGTTTCAGGGGCTGATGTACGGCGCTCGCTCGGCCATCATGATGGATGTGACCAACCCCGCCGTGGCGGCTACACAGTTCACTGCCTACATGGCACTGATGAATCTGTCCATTTCGTATTCCGCCAGTTGGCAGGGTATCGCCATTGAAGCCTGGGGCTACCCGACCACGATGATGGTGGACGGCGTCTTTGGGCTGGCTTGTCTGTTGATTTTGCCTTGGCTGAGACGAGCCAAAGACGCTGGCTTTGCCGACCAGCTGGGCCCCAAGCGGGCGCGCCGAATGGCCACAGCGCTGGGGTTGTTGTGCATGGCGTGGCTGCCAGCCAGCCTCTTTAGTGACGTTTTTGGTGCTGCCAAGCCCATCGCGGGCACGTTGTTCACCGTAATATTTATTGCGTCGGCCTTGTTCTTGTTGGCAGGGCGCGCTGTGCTGGGACGGGCTGGTGGGCAAGCGGCAAGGCTCGGCGTCTGGGTTGCACCTTTATTGATTCTGATGCACACACGGTACTACCTGAATGCCATTGCCAGCGGTTTGCCCGCCGGAATCGACCCTGGCCAGTTTGTGGTAGCGGCGCAGACTGCCATGTTGGGGGTTGCCATGCTGGCTGCAGCGCTGCTGATTTTCTTGGGTAGGCGGCCATGGAAAGAGATGCTAACGCAATAGCCCCAGTGCCAGTGGCAGGCTCAACATGCCCAACAGTGTGGACAGTGTCACCAGTCCGGCCACATACGCGCCGTCATATCCCATACGGGCTGCCAGTACATAGCAGCTTGATGCCGTTGGCAGGGCCGAGAAGGCCAGCAGCACGGTAGCCTCTGCCGCACTCAAACCGAACTGCCGTGCCAATCCAAACGCCACCACCGGCAATACCAGGTGGCGGATGGATAAGAGCGACACCGCCAGTACCTTGGCCCTAGCCAGCGCGCCAAACTGCATGCCGGCGCCCGCGGCCATCAAGCCCAGTGCGATGGACGCTGCACCGATGCGCGAGACCGAGGGTTCCAGCCAATGTGGAATGGAGAATCCCATCAGGTTGGCCACCAGCGCGGACGCGGTGGCAATGATCAGCGGGTTGCGCACCAATTCGCGTACCATGCTGCGCCGGGCGTGGCGCACCATGGGCCAGACGGCGCCCACGTTGAATAGCGGCACGCACACGCCAATCAACACGGCAATCAACTGCACGCCCTGTGGCCCCGCCAGGCGCTCGGCAATGGCCAAGCCAATGAAGGAGTTAAAGCGAAACCCTACCTGCGCACTGCTGGCGTGATCCCGCGCGTTGATCCAGCGGCCGAGCATTGGGACGTGCGGTAGCGCATACGCCAGCATGATGCCGGTCAGGCCCAACGCCCAGCCTGCGCCAATCAACCGGGATGCGGCGTGCACGTCCAGCGGGCTTTTGACAATGGACTGAAACAGCAGCACCGGGAATAAAAAGAAATAGACCAGCGACTCCACCTGCTCCCACACAGAGCGGTTCAGTGCGGTATAGCGGCACACCAAGTAGCCGCACAGGATGAGCGAAAAATCGGGGAAGAGGAGTTGGGCAAAGTTCACGGGGCAAGAATACCAGCGAACGAGTGGCACAAGGGCTTGAGGCTGCGGTTACTATTTGCCCTGCGTGTCAGTCACAAAACCCGGAGAACAGCGACCATGCGAACCCGTCAGCTTATTGCCCTGAGTCTTTCCCTTGCCGCTGGCGCCGCGCTGGCGCAGGGCTATCCCAACAAGGTCATCAAACTCCAGGTGCCTTTCGCGCCCGGCGGCACGACTGACATCATTGCCCGCACCATCGCCGACCCGCTGGGCAAGGCACTGGGTCAAAGCGTAATCGTGGAGAACAAGGCGGGTGGTGGCGGTGTGGTGGGTGCCAATGAGACGGCCAAGGCCACACCCGACGGTTACTCACTGGGTATGGCAACCGTGTCTACCGTGGCGGCCAACCCGGCCATCAATCCCAAGAACCCGTACAACCCGCTTACCGATTTCACGCCCATCATCAACGTTGCGGCCACACCCAATGTGATTGCTGTTCACCCCGGATTTCCAGCCAAGGACTTCAAGGGCTTTCTGGCTGAGCTCAAGGGCAATCCCGGCAAGCATTCTTATGCGACGTCGGGCACTGGCGGTATTGGCCATTTACAGATGGAACTGTTCAAGAATTTGACCACCACCTTTGTCACCCACATCCCTTACCGTGGTGCTGGCCCTGCATTGAATGACGTGGTCGCTGGTCAAGTACCCATGACCTTTGACAATATGCCATCGGCGATGCCCTTCATCACGTCCAACCGGTTGATTCCGATTGTGGTTGCCGCCCCCCAGCGACTGGCGCAACTGCCCAACGTGCCCACTTTCAAGGAAGTGGGCTTGGAGCCGGTGAACCGCATGGCGTTCTACGGTATCTATGGACCCAAGGGCGTGCCCAAGGAAATTGTTGACAAGATCAACGCCGCGGTGCGCAAGGTGCTGGAAGACCCGGCCGTGAAGAAACGCATTGAAGACACCGGATCCATTGTTCTGGGCAATACACCCGAGCAATTTGGCGCCCAGATCAAGGCTGAGTACGAGGTGTACAAGAAGGTGGTGGACTCCGCCAAGCTGCGCCTGGAATGACCGACATTGACACCTTTATCGACGCGCTTTGGCTCGAAGAAGGTTTGTCGCCCAACACGCTGGCAGCCTATCGGCGTGACCTGACGCTCTACGCCAACTGGCTTCATACCCAGGCCCGTAGCCTGCACCAGACCACTGAGCTGGATTTGCAGGTCTATTTTTCTGAGCGGCACGCGGCCACCAAGGCCACGACGGCCAATCGCCGTCTGACCGTCTTCAAGCGCTACTTTCGCTGGGCCCTGCGCGAGGGCATCGTGGCCGCAGACCCAACACTAAAGCTGCAATCGGCCAAGCAGGCCCTGCGGGTGCCCAAGACACTGACCGAGGCTCAGGTGGAGGCCCTGTTGGCGGTGCCCGACACATCCAGTGCGCTGGGTGTGCGTGATCGAACCATGCTGGAACTGATGTACGCCAGCGGCTTGCGGGTGACCGAGCTGGTGACTTTGAAAACGCTGAACGTCAGTCTCAAGGACAACGTGTTGAGGGTCATGGGCAAGGGCAGCAAGGAGCGCCTGGTGCCATTTGGTGAAGTGGCCAGTCAGTGGCTGGGCCGATACCTCGGCGCACCGCGTACCGAGTTGCTGGCGGGCAAGCAAACGAATGACTTGTTTATCACTGCCCGAGGACCCACCGCGGGCAGCGCAATGTCGCGGGTAATGTTCTGGATGGTGGTCAAGAAACATGCTCTGGCGGCTGGAATCCGGGTGCCATTGTCGCCTCACACCTTACGGCATGCCTTTGCAACACACTTGCTAAATCACGGTGCGGATTTGCGCGCTGTACAACTGCTGCTCGGTCACGTAGATATTTCCACCACCACCATCTACACCCACATCGCACGCGAGCGTCTGGCAGCTCTGCACGCCCAGCACCACCCTCGGGGATAGGGCTGCGTGACCGTTGAGTCACCCAACGGTGGAACGTGGAGCTTTTGATGTCTCTAAACGCCCATGGATTCGGCCCATACCAGTGCTTGTACGTGGGCCCAGTTGACCTGGTTGTTGTTCAAGCCTAGTTGGGTGGCAGTGCGGCCAAAGGCTTCGTCGTCTCCCGTTTCACATGCTACGGTCAGCTCCAGAAAGGGGGCCAACGGACCGGTACGGTGCAAAAGGGCTTGAGTGACCGATTCCGGCAACGAAACGGTTGCTAGCGCAGTTTCCATCGACAGCCCCAGCATGGTGTCCAAAAGCGAGAACACCCCCACCACAAATGCGTTGTCGCATTCTTCTGGCGGAAGTAACTCGGTTGCCAGCAATTCCATCAATCTGCCTCGTGCGACGGCGGTTGTTCCCACGGCGGGTGGCATTTCGCCCCCATGCGATGTGGTCAATAGCAGCGCGGCCCATTTGAATAAGCGGTTCAGGCCCAGCAGCATCACGGCGTGCTTGAAGGATGTGACCTCGGTGCGCATGCCAAAGCCGGCTGAATTAATGAAGCGCAACAGGTTGAACGACAGCGTGGGGTCGCGTTTAAGGACTTCCTCAATCTCAGCTGTGCTGGCCTGTTTGCGCACCAGGTTGATCAATTGCAGGATGTTGGCTTGCGCAGGGCGAACCGATTGGCCCTGGACGAGTATGGGTTTGGCGAACCAGAAGCCCTGAAATAGCGTCACGCCCAGACTGGCCACCATCTCGTATTGGGCAGGGGTTTCGACCTTTTCGGCAATGAGTTGCGCGCTGCTCTTGGCATGAGCCAGCTTGATGAAGGACCCAATCGTTTGTGGCCGTATGACTGAGAGATCGAATTTAATGAAGGACGCCAGATCCAACCAGGGCGCATACGGTTGGGTGAGTACCGAATAGTCGAATGCCAGGCGGAAACCACGCCGTTTAATTTCTTGCAGATTGGGAAGTCGGGTCAGGATTTGGTCGACGTCTGAAATTTCCAAAGGCGGGATTTCAAGTACAACACGCTGTGGCACGATCAGGTCCAGATGTCCGCCAGACAGACTGTCATGGGTGCAGTTGACGAACAGATCTTTTGTGCCAAGGGGAGACTCGGCGTTTGCGCCGCTGAGTACATTGAACAGTAACTGCGCGTCGCTGGCTGCGGTGTGCTTGCTGGACAGCAGCACCGACCGGTCAAACAATTCGTAGCCGATGATGGCGCGTTTCGCATCCAGAATCGCTTGATGGGCAAATGCGATCGGTGCGTCAGCGCGGGGAGGTGGGGGTGTTGATGTTTGCTGATCGGACATACGGGTGGGAACTGCATTATTCAGGCTATTGATGGAGGATTGCTGTGCAGTCGGATGCTACATCGTTTGATCCCCGTGTTTTCTGTTGTGCCTCCTGATCCGCTGTTGGCAAGGCGTCAATTTCGGCTTGGGAAAATCCCGCCCTTTTGCGTGCCGCCAGGTTGAAAGGTGGTTTCAGGCGTGGGGCACCGTGTTGCGCTGCGACCCGAGCATAGAATGCCAGCGGATCTTGCTGGTCGCGTTCGCATAGCCAGTGGTACCACTGGTTTCCAATGGCAACGTGACCTTCCTCCTCATCCAGAATGATGTCCAGTATGGCTACCGCTTCTAATGCTCGCGGCGTGGCTACCCTTCGCAATTTGGCTTGAATGATGGGTGTCGCGTCCAGTCCCCGTGCCTCCAGGGTGCGCGGTACCAGGGCCATTCGGGCTGTGACATCGTGGCGCGTGTTCTCACACATAGTCCAAAGGCCATCGTGGGCCACGAAATCGCCGTAGGCTTTGCCCTGCTGGCGCAAATGTTCACACAGTAGTGTGAAATGCTTAGCCTCCTCCCGGGCCACGCGTAGCCAATCTTGGTAATAGGCGCTGGGCATGTCAGCAAAGCGCCAGATGGCGTCTAAAGCCAGATTGATTGCGTTGAATTCAATGTGGGCTATCGAGTGGATCAGAGCGCAATGGCCCTCCTGTGTAAACGGGGAACGTCGGGTGACCTGTTGTGGATGAACAAGTTTCGGGTGAGTGGGCCTCCCCGGGGACCCGTGATGCGATAGTTGGGCGCGGCAGTCCAGAGAGAAGGCTCCCACGCAGTCGATTGCGTACACTGCGGCGACTTTCATGTCTGGCTCGGGTATGCAAAATGCGTCAAGGGCGTGTTGTCTTAGTTCCATACTTACAATTCTAGGCATTGCGGAGCACAAGCTGCGTTAAGTCCCTCACTTGCCAACCAGGAATGTGGAAACCATGTCAATCTACGAACTCGATCTCGTTGCTCCCCGTATTGCGACCTCTGCATGGGTCGCAGATAGCGCCCAAGTCATGGGTAATGTCGAGCTGGCAGAAGACGCCAGCGTCTGGTTTGGCGCTATCCTGCGGGGCGATACCGAAACCATAACGATCGGGCGGGGCTCCAATATCCAGGATGGCAGCGTGTTGCATGCAGACATTGGAAAGCCGCTGACGGTGGGTGAAAACGTCACGGTCGGACATCAAGTGATGCTGCATGGCTGCACCATCGGTGATGGTTCCCTGATTGGCATTGGTGCCGTGGTTTTGAATGGCGCCAAAATTGGCAAGGGCTGCATCGTGGGCGCAGGTGCCCTGGTGACTGAGGGTAAGGAGTTTCCCGATGGCTCGATGATTATTGGCAGCCCGGCGAAGGCGGTGCGTGAACTCAGTGCGGATCAGCAACAAGCGCTCAAGATGAGTGCGGTGCATTACGTCGAAAATGCGCGCCGCTTCAAAAACGGGTTGAAGAAAATTGCATAGGTCTATCTGCGCCAGGCGGGCGTCATATTTCATTGGGGTAGGGTGTGTCTGAACTTCATAAATTTTTGTTTGATGGCCTGCCCGTGCGTGGGATGGTGGTTCGCCTGACCGACACCTGGACCGAGATTTTGCGTCGGCGCGCATCC
Source organism: uncultured beta proteobacterium (assembly GCA_903924955.1). Classification (GTDB taxonomy): domain Bacteria; phylum Pseudomonadota; class Gammaproteobacteria; order Burkholderiales; family Burkholderiaceae_C; genus Allorhodoferax. Next base: position 17,652 of record CAIYDK010000476.1, read on the forward strand.
AACAACAGCACTGGTGCCTATACCGAGCCGGTACGTGACATGCTGGGCGAAATGGTGGCGGCGGCGGCGCTGATGCAGGCCAATATCAAGTTTGACGGCTCGCTGGTGCTGCAGATTTTTGGGGATGGGCCGGTCAAACTGGCCGTGGTGGAAGTGCAGCCCGACCTGGCATTGCGCGCTACAGCAACGGTAGTGGGTCAAGTGGAGACCTCGGCCACACTGAGCCAGATGGTGAATGCGAATAATGAAGGGCGCTGCGCTATTACGCTTGATCCGAATAGCAAGTTCCCCGGGCAGCAACCTTATCAAGGGGTCGTGCCCTTGTTTGATGACCGCAAGCACAAAATTGAAAAAATCAGCGAGGTGCTGGAACACTACATGCTGCAAAGCGAGCAACTCGACACCACACTGGTGCTTGCCGCCAATGAGCAGGTCGCAGCGGGGCTGTTGATCCAGCGACTGCCCGTACAAGGATCCGGCAATTTGTCAGGCAGCTTGGTCAGCAAAGAAAATGAGGATCAAATTGGTCTGGATGAGCACTACAACCGGATCGCCATTTTGGCCAGTAGTCTGAAGCGGGATGAGTTGTTAACCCTGAACGTGGAGACTATTTTGCACCGCCTCTTCTGGGAGGAGCAGATCACCCGGTTCGAGCCTCTGCAGGGCGCCAGTGCGCCCCGGTTTGCATGCTCCTGCAGTCGTGAGCGGGTAGGGCGCATGATTGTCAGTTTAGGGCGCGAAGAAGCTGAAAGTATCTTGAGCGAACGCGCTGATATTGAAGTCGGGTGTGAGTTTTGCGGAGTGCAATACCGCTTTGATGCGGTGGACGCAGCGCAACTTTTTACAGCGCCTGTTCAACAACTGGACGGCGGGGCAGCGCCACACTGAAACAGGCAGTACTGTCTAGGCGGCTAGCGCGCGATCTGGACGTAAATTTCATTCACCTTGACCATGCCAAGTTCGGCGCGTGCCCGTTCTTCCACAATTTCAAGGCCTTCGCGCAGGTCGTTGATTTCAGCCGCCAGCCGTTCGTTGAATCGGGCCGCATCGGCGTTGCGCGACTGCTGTTCGTCCAACTGACGTACCAGCCTTGACACATTGGGCACGCTGCCCCTGCCAAACCAAAGCTGGCCGTGCAGGATGACCAGCAAGGCTATCAAGGCGGCAGGAACAATGCGATTGCCCACGCTGAAAACTATTTCAGGTTGTAGAAGGCCGCGCGACCGGGGTAGCTGGCCACATCGCCGAGGTCTTCTTCGATGCGCAGCAACTGGTTGTATTTTGCCATGCGGTCCGAGCGGCTTAAGCTGCCGGTCTTGATTTGCCCCGCATTCATGCCTACGGCGATGTCGGCAATGGTGGAGTCTTCGGTCTCGCCCGAACGGTGGCTGATGACGGCGGTGTAGCCGGCGCGCTTGGCCATCTCGATGGCTTCAAAGGTTTCCGTCAGCGTGCCGATCTGGTTGATCTTGATCAGGATGGAATTGGCAATGCCCTTGTCAATGCCTTCTTTCAGGATCTTGGTGTTGGTGACGAACAGGTCATCACCCACGATCTGCACCTTTTTGCCCAAGCGGTCGGTCAGCAGTTTCCAGCCGTCCCAGTCGCCCTCGCTCATGCCGTCTTCGATGCTGATGATGGGGTATTTGTCGACCCAGGTGGCCAGGATGTTGGTCCACTCTTCAGCGTTCAGTGTCAGACCTTCACCGGCTAGCTGGTATTTGCCTTCTTTGTAGAACTCGGAGGCCGCGCAGTCCAGGCCCAGCGCGATTTGCTCGCCGGCGACAAAACCAGCCTTGTCGATGGCTTCCAGAATCATCTGGATGGCCGCTTCGTGGTTGGCCACGTTGGGGGCAAAGCCGCCTTCATCGCCCACCGCTGTGCTGATGCCCTTGTCGTGCAAGATTTTCTTCAAGGCGTGAAACACCTCGGCGCCATAGCGCAGGGCTTCGCGGAAGCTGGGGGCGCCCACGGGGATGATCATGAACTCCTGGATGTCCAGATTGTTGTTGGCATGCTCGCCACCGTTGATGACGTTCATCATGGGCACCGGCATTTGCATACGGCCCATGCCACCAAAATAGCGGTACAGCGGCAAGCCGGACTCTTCGGCGGCGGCGCGGGCTACGGCCATGGAGACGGCCAACATGGCGTTGGCGCCCAGGCGGCTCTTGTTGTCGGTTCCGTCCAGATCAATCAGCGTCTTGTCCAGAAAGGCCTGCTCGGAAGCGTCCAGGCCCAGCACGGCCTCAGAAATTTCGGTATTGATATGCTCTACCGCTTTGAGCACGCCCTTGCCCAGGTAGCGTTTCTTGTCGCCATCACGCAGCTCAATGGCTTCGCGGGAACCGGTGGACGCGCCCGACGGTACGGCCGCACGGCCCATGGTGCCGGACTCCAGCAGCACATCGCATTCGACGGTGGGGTTGCCGCGTGAATCCAGAATTTCGCGGCCTACGATATCAACAATTGCACTCATTTCATTTCTTTCAAAAAATACAAAACTAGATCGGTGTGGGGTGAGGGAGGGGCCAACCAGTGCGCGCTGACCTTGTTCAGTTGAATTGGTTCTCCAGAAAAGGCCTTTTCTTGGTCACGAAGTCCAGTTCGACCAGCGTTTCCAGAAGGGCCTTCATGTGGTGCAGTGGCACCGCGTTCGGGCCATCGCACAGGGCATTCGCCGGGTCGGGGTGGGTTTCCATGAACAGGCCAGCTACGCCAACGGCCACAGCGGCGCGGGCCAGCACAGGCACCATTTCACGCACGCCACCACTGCTGGTGCCCTGGCCGCCGGGTAATTGCACGGAGTGGGTGGCGTCAAACACCACGGGCGCACCGGTGTCGCGCATGATGGACAGCGAACGCATGTCACTCACCAGGTTGTTGTAGCCAAAGCTGGCACCGCGCTCGCAGACCATGAAGTTGTCTTCAGGCAGGCCGGCCTCACGTGCTGCCGCACGCGCCTTGTCAATGACATTTTTCATGTCGCCGGGCGCCATGAACTGGCCCTTCTTGATGTTGACGGGCAGTCCTGAGCGGGCCACCGCACGAATGAAATCGGTCTGGCGGCTCAGCAATGCCGGTGTTTGCAATACATCCACGACGGTGCTCACTTGCGTGATCTGGTCTTCGGAGTGGATATCGGTCAAAACGGGAATGTTCAATTCGCGTTTGACCTTGGCCAGTATCTCCAGGCCCTTGTCCATGCCCAGACCCCGGAACGCGCTGTTGCCAGTGCGATTGGCCTTGTCAAAACTGCTCTTGAAGATGAACGGAATGCCCAGTGCAGAAGTGATTTCTTTCAGCGTACCCGCCGTGTCCATTTGCAACTGCTCCGACTCGACAACGCAAGGGCCCGCTATCAAAAAGATACGGTGTTCCAGACCGACGTCAAATCCGCAAAGCTTCATGCTAGGCAACCGCCTTCAGGTTCTTGCCCGCAGCCTGGTGGTCCAGCGCTGCCCTGATAAAGGCATTGAACAACGGGTGGCCGTTCCATGGAGTGGACTTGAATTCCGGGTGGAACTGCACGCCGATAAACCAGGGATGGACGGCCTGCGGCAATTCGACCATTTCCGTCAGTTGTTCGCGCTGGGTGAGGGCGGAGATGACCAGGCCAGCTGTGCGCAACTGGTCCAGGTAGTTGACGTTCGCTTCATAGCGGTGGCGGTGGCGCTCGGTCACGATGTCGCCATAAATCTGGTGTGCCAGTGTGTTCTTGGCCACATCGGAACTTTGAGCGCCCAAGCGCATGGTGCCGCCCAGATCTGAATTCTTGTTCCGGGTTTTGATGGTGCCGTCGGCATCTTTCCATTCGGTGATCAGGGCGATCACCGGGTTGGGGCTGTCGGGTTCAAATTCAGTGCTGTTGGCGTCCTTGAGTCCTGCCACATTGCGGGCAAATTCGATGGTGGCCACTTGCATGCCCAGGCAAATACCCAGGTACGGTACCTTGCGCTCGCGTGCAAAACGGGCTGCGCAAATCTTGCCTTCAATGCCGCGTTTGCCAAAGCCGCCGGGCACCAGCACGGCATCGAACTTGGCCAGCCTGGACACGCTATCGGGTGTGATGGTTTCGGAGTCGATGTACTCGATCTTGACCTTGGCATGGTTCTTCATGCCGGCATGGCGCAGCGCTTCATTAAGTGACTTGTAGCTGTCGCTCAAGTCTACGTATTTGCCCACCATGGCGATGCTGACTTCGCCTTGCGGGTGCTCGGTCTCATACACCAGATCATCCCAACGCTTGAGGTTGGCCGGTGGTGTGTTCAGGCGCAGTTTGTCGCAAATCAAACCGTCCAAGCCCTGCTCATGCAGCATGCGCGGCACCTTGTAAATGGTGTCCACATCCCACATGCTGATGACGCCCCATTCCGGGACGTTGGAGAACAGGGAAATTTTGGAGCGCTCCTCCTGCGGAATCGGTCGATCAGCCCGACACAGCAAGGCGTCAGCCTGAATCCCGATTTCGCGCAACTGCTTGGCCGTGTGCTGGGTTGGTTTGGTCTTGAGTTCGCCGGCTGCAGCAATCCAGGGTACGTAGCTCAGATGCACAAAAGCGGTGTTGTTCGGGCCGAGCTTGAGACTCATCTGGCGTACCGCTTCCAGGAATGGCAGCGATTCAATGTCGCCCACCGTGCCGCCAATTTCGACAATGGCAACGTCTACGGCATCCGGCTCGCCAAAGCGGGCGCCGCGTTTGACGAACTCCTGAATTTCGTTGGTCACATGGGGGATGACCTGCACGGTCTTGCCCAGGTAATCACCCCGGCGCTCCTTGTCGAGCACGCTCTTGTAGATTTGACCGGTGGTGAAGTTGTTGGCCTTGCGCATACGCGTTTCGATGAAGCGCTCGTAGTGGCCGAGGTCAAGATCGGTTTCTGCGCCATCGTCAGTGACGAAAACTTCGCCGTGTTGCAGTGGCGACATGGTGCCCGGATCGACGTTTAAATAGGGATCGAGCTTAATGAGGGTGACTGTCAGGCCCCGCGATTCCAATATCGCAGCGAGGGAGGCTGAGGCGATTCCCTTGCCAAGGGAGGACACCACACCGCCGGTGACGAAGACAAATTTGGTCATGTCAGGGGGAGCTTGTAGGCTCAGGGAGGTGGTAAACGAAGATTATAAAGGTGTGGCTCTGCTACATTGCCGTTCATGAATGATCTTGCTGGAAAACACATTGTTCTGGGGCTCACCGGAGGCATTGCCTGTTACAAGGCTGCCGAGTTGTGTCGCGCGCTGATCAAGGAAGGCGCGTCTGTTCAGGTGGTGATGACTGAAGCGGCGGCTCAATTTATTACGCCGGTGACCATGCAGGCGCTGTCCAACCGACCGGTCTATGGCTCGCAGTGGGATGCACGCGAGCCCAATAATATGGCGCATATCAACCTCAGCCGGGAGGCCGATGCCATTTTGATCGCTCCTTGTAGCGCCGATTTCATGTCCAAACTGCTGCATGGCGGGGCTGACGACCTGCTTAGTCTTATGTGTCTGGCTCGGCCCATAGACAGGGTGCCTCTGCTGATTGCCCCCGCAATGAATCGTGAAATGTGGGACCACCCGGCGACGCAGCGCAACCGGGCGCAGTTGCAGGAAGACGGTTGCACGGTGCTGGGTGTCGGTACGGGCGACCAGGCCTGCGGCGAAACCGGTGACGGACGCATGCTGGAGCCGCAGGAATTGCTGCAGGATGTGGTTGCATTTTTTCAACCCAAGGTGCTTGCCGGTCACCATATGCTGGTGACGGCGGGCCCGACTTATGAAGCCATTGACCCGGTGCGCGGTATCACCAACCTGTCCAGCGGGAAGATGGGATTTGCCATTGCCCGTGCGGCCCAGGAGGCGGGGGCGGAGGTGACACTGGTGGCGGGTCCGGTGGCACTGCCCACCCCGAGGGGCGTGCACCGGTTGGATGTGAAATCTGCATCAAATATGCTCACAACCTGCGTGGAATATGCGCAGGCAGCTAGCATATTTGTAGCGGCTGCTGCGGTCGCCGACTGGCGTCCGGCACTGTCGGCCGATCAAAAAATTAAAAAAGATGGCTCCGGGCAGACACCTGTTTTGGGTTTTATAGAGAACCCCGACATTTTGGCTACGCTGGCCAACGGCCCGCGCGCGTTGAGTGGTGGGTTGTTTTGCGTCGGCTTCGCGGCTGAGAGCCACGACTTGCTGGCCCACGCCACCGCCAAGCGTATCCGCAAAAATGTTCCCCTGCTGGTGGGTAATATTGGCCCGGACACTTTCGGGCAGGACGACAACGCCTTGCTGCTGGTGGATGCCAGCGGTGCCACGGAAATTCCCAGAAACTCCAAGCTGGCGTTGGCGCGCCACTTGGTTGCCGACATTGCGCGGCGTATTGCCAAGTGAACCTTCAAAATGAAAATTGACGTCAAGATTCTCGATAGCCGTCTGAATGACCTGATGCCCGCCTATGCCACACCGGGCAGCGCTGGGTTGGACTTGCGGGCCTGCCTGACTGAGCCGCTTACGTTGGAGGCTAACGCCTGGCAACTGGTGCCTACCGGCATGGCCATTTACTTGCAAGACCCGGCCTATGCAGCGCTCATCCTTCCGCGCTCTGGTCTGGGGCACAAGCACGGCATCGTCTTGGGCAATCTGGTAGGTTTGATCGACAGTGACTATCAGGGGCAACTCATGGTGAGCGCCTGGAACCGCAGCGATGTGCCATTTACGATTGAGCCCATGGAGCGAATCGCACAGTTAGTTATCGTGCCGGTGCTGCAAGCCCAGTTCAACGTAGTCACCGAGTTTGAGGCAACCGAGCGCGGTGAGGGTGGTTATGGCTCCACCGGAAAATCCTGACAATTAATTTGCTATAAAAAATATAGCTGTATACGCCCGTTTGACGGAGGCTAGCGCCA
>CAIYDK010000477.1 GCA_903924955.1 uncultured beta proteobacterium
CCGTTATCGACATTGTCAAGAAAACCGGTGCACTGGACGTTGCGCGCCTTGCTGCGCAACAAGAAGCCAAGCGCGCGATTGCCGCCGCCATGCATCTCCCCGAAGGTCCGCACAGGGAGTGCATGATCCATTTAGCCTCTCAATTGCTGGACAGAAACCACTGAATTTCGCGAGGACACCAGGTCCATCAATCGGTTCTGACCGGCCTATGATGTATGTACTCCAAATCAAGGTACATCCACTTGAATCCGACCACCACGACCGCAACTACACCTGACATCACCGAGCACCATGAAGTGCGTGAGGGGCGCACTGTCCGCGGGCACAACATGACCTTCCACGCGCCAGTATTTGGCGAGGTTGTATCTGGTGGGGGAAGAATTCGGTTTGAAAACTCGCTCGGATGGGGAACAGCCATGAACCCCGCGGGTCACATTCATGCCTTGAAACGCGCCTTCAGTGCCACTTTGCAGGCGCCGGGCGGCATAGTCGAAATTGCGTCGGCCGAAAGCTGCCTCATCATCGGGCGCGAAGTGAGCGTGGGTGAGGCCGTCAAATGCCAAATTTTTGCGCACACCCTCCATGTAGGCACAGCCACCGGATGCATGATCGCTGGTCGCAACATCGACATCGGTCGTGCCAGGCCCCACAAGCTTGAGCCCAACATAGTCACGATGGTGGTCCCCGAACTTCCCGATTTAAGTGACCAACTTCAACCACTCCACGCCGACATGGCTCTTAAAAAGACCCGCGTGGACGTACTGACCGGCAACATCGAGGCTTTCAAGGCCAACCCAGCGCTCACCCAGTACTTAACCATCAGAGGAAAAGTGAGAGCCGGAATGCTCAAACTCACCGACGACCAGACGCATGGCTTCTTGCAGATGGAAGAGCGACTAGGTGAGATGGCCAGTGCATTGGAAGCCGCAGTCGCGGAGCGCCGGTCTTTAGGCAAAGCCTTGGCCGCCGTCACCGCACAGGTGGGTGCATTGCTCGATGGGCAAGCGGCGGTGCTGTCCGAATGCCACTGCAAGATTTCCCACGTAGACGGCGAAACCCTCGTGCGCCAACTACTGGAGGCTCACGACGACCCAGACCTGAGTATGGTCCCACTACCGATGATTCCAAAAATTTTGTTCCGTAACGACGCATCAGTGAAAATGCTGTATGCGATACATGAAGGAACGCTGGATTGGACAGCGGGTCAGCCGACCTGACTGTGTTTGATACAATATTTTTCTCAAAATATTGAAGGGACGGCGTTAACATTTCGCAACGCTAACCCTCTCAAACGGGGTGTAGCTCAGTCTGGTGGAGCGCTACGTTCGGGACGTAGAGGCCGGAGGTTCGAATCCTCTCACCCCGACCAGAAAAGTCAATATCCATGCGGGTTGCGACGTAAGTGGTTGCTAGCGTTTGTAGTTTAGTTTACAGTAAACTACAAAGGCACCCATCCCTTTCCCCTCTTTTAATTGGCGATCTACAGTTCTTCACTGCTCATCACATTCGTAGTGAGTTGAGTGAAAAATGCTGGGAAAAGCAGCATTGGCAGTTTTCGAAGTCGCAGATGAGCGTGCTCAATCAGGTACTCCATTGCCGGCTTACCCAGAATGGGCACCATGGGCTTGGGTAGGTCTTTGGTCAACGGGCGCACGCGGGTCCCCTGCCCGGCGGCCAAAATCATGCCTTTGGTGATTTTTTTCGCCCCTGGCCGCTCAATTTTACCCGCAGAGTGTGAAAAATCACCACTTTAGGGGATAGACGAATACCACAGCCCGCTCAACAATATGCCAAGTTAAAAAATGCCAACCCATGGCACAGGGAGTAATACAACATGTTCGAATTCTTCAAACGCAAGTCGCCGTCCAAATCTGTCCAGCCGCGCTGCGAAATAGTCCCCGCGCGCAAAACGGTGGCCCGCCGCAGCTTCGACCACTTGGCACCACTGCCAACGCCCGTGGTAACAGAAGGTAACGACGAAGCCGACTGGTCGCTATGGGAAGACTCGATTGCGTTCCAGGACAGCCAGATGCCCAGCCAATACTCCGACACCCTTGCGGCACCGCTACAAAATACCGAGGCCAAAGACAGTGCGGCGTCCAAAGGCTACGACACCCTGCGCGGTAGCGATTTGTAACAACCCCCAAACACGCAACCCGGTTAGCTCCCGTAGCCTTCTGGGTTGCTACTCTGCCATCGCCAGGCATCGGCACACATGGACTGCAAATCCCGCGAGGCCTTCCAACCCAACAGTTGCTCGGCTAGTGCCGGGTTGGCATAACACGCCGCAATGTCGCCCGGGCGGCGCGCCTGAACCAGGTAGGGAACAGACTTGCCGCTGGCATGCTCAAACGCATTCACCATGTCCAGCACGCTGTAACCCACGCCGGTGCCCAGGTTGATGGCGGTGCACTGCCCCGCCGAGGCTTTGTTCAAGGACTCCAGCGCCCGCAGGTGGCCCTGCGCCAGGTCCACCACGTGGATGTAGTCGCGCACGCCCGTGCCATCGGGCGTGGCGTAGTCGTTGCCCCACACGTTCAAAAACGCGCGCCGCCCCACCGCGACCTGGGCTACAAAGGGCAACAAGTTGTTGGGCACGCCCTGCGGGTCTTCGCCAATCAGGCCGCTTTCGTGCGCCCCAACGGGGTTGAAGTAGCGCAGCACGCCAAAGCGCCAAGAGGCATCGGCCGCAAAGGCATCGCGCAGCATGTCCTCTACCACCAGCTTGGTGCGCCCATAGGGGTTGGTGGCCGACAGCGGGTGGTCTTCGGTCAGTGGCAGGCGCTGCGGGTCGCCATATACCGTTGCGGACGAACTGAACACAAGGGTTTTAACGCCACAGGTGTACATAGCCTCCAGCAGGCGCAGCGTACCCACCACGTTGTTGTCGTAATAGTGCAACGGCACCTGACCCGACTCGCCTACCGCCTTGAGTCCGGCAAAGTGAATCACCGCAGTGGCGCCGCTGCTGCCCAAGGCGGCCTCCAGCGCAGCGCGGTCACGCACATCGCCCTGAACGCGAGCGAGTGTTTTGCCAGTGATGCGCTCCACCCGGTTCAAGGCCTCGGGCTTGCTGTTACAGAAATTGTCGAAAACGGTGACCGTGTAGCCCGCGTTGAGCAACTCAACGCAAGTGTGGCTGCCGATGTAACCGGCGCCACCAGTTACAAAAATGTTTTTCCCCATCAAAAATCGCCCCCTAGCTGACAGTGCAATGCCCAAACCACCGCCCGGGCGTCAAACTAGAAGGATAACGTTTTCAGCGAGTGCTAGTCGTCGTCTACATGCATGGCAGGCCCAACCACCAAGCCCAACACCACCGACAGACCCATCCAAGCCATTAGAAAAGTTGTCATTTTCAACCACGGTTAACAGGCTCCCTGGGACCAACGATCAGGCATTTTCGGTGCATGGTGCACTCTGGATGTATGCCGTTTATAGGATTTATATTAACGCGCCCAAACCTGGTTTTAATCCGCAATTACCCCACTATTCGCACCCCGGGCAGCCTGCATCAGTGCGACGTACCCTCTGACCGGCTGATCTTGTTCCACACGTTGTATTTGCCCACCGGCTTGCTCATGGGCAGGCGCTTGATTTCTTTCAGCGTCTGCGCGTCGTAGACCACCAGCGCGCCGTCCATCTCCCACACGCTGGCCAGCGCAAAGCGCCCATCCTTGGTGAACTCAATATGCGCCAACGTCTTGCCTGGCTCGCGCACCTGGGCCACTGGCTCCAGAGTAGCCTTGTCAATTAGCGTCAAGGTGTCCTTGGCCGTGGGGCTCATCATTGAGTCGGTCCAGGCGTAGCGACTGTTCTCGTGGCTGCGCATGAAGAACCCCGGCCCCGGCACCGAAATCGTACGAATCAGCTTCCAGGTCTTCATGTCGATCACGTCAATCGCATTGCCCTTCAGGTTCGGGCTGGCCAGAACCGTGGTGCCGTTCCAGGCCCAGGTGATGCCCGAGCCCAGGTGCGGCATGCCGGCCATGGGCAATTCGGCGATCTTGCGCCGTATGTCCAGGTTCACCACCTGTGCGCTGGGCTGGGCGTCGCCTTTCGGGCGTGTGGCGCCCAGAACGTGGTTGTAGGTTTGGTCAAAGAAAAAGTCGTCCAGCGGCTCATCCAGCAGCGTGCGCCGCACGCCCTGGTAGCCCGGCTTGGACAAGGACTCGCCCATCGTGAAGTCGTGCACATAGCCATCGTAAATCGGCTTCGCCGCTGGGTCGTAGCTAATCTCCCACAGCTCGGCAATGTCTTTCAGCGCCACCACAAAACTCTTGCGCGGCGCAGCGTCATACACCGCCGACACCCGAGAGCCAGACTTGCCGTCCAGCGTGGCAGCGGGAAACGTCTTAACCAGATTCAGATCGGCATCAAACAGCACCACGTTGTGCGGCAAGTAATTGGCGGCCATCACCCACTTACCGTCACCGCTGACCGCCACATTGCGCATATTGAGCCCGGCACGCACCTCGGCAATTACGATCAGGTTCCACAGGTCGTACTTGGTGATCCAGCCGTCACGCGACCCAAAGAAGACGAAGCGGCCCTCGGGCGTGAACTTTGGCCCGCCATGCAACGCGTAGCGGCTAGGGAAACGGTGGATGCGCTCAAAGCGGTCGCCATCGACCAGCGACACATGGTGGTCCCCGCCTTCCACCACCACAAAAAGATTCATTGGGTCGGCGCTCCAAAGCGGCTTGGCCGGCAGCTTGCTCAGGTTGGCCAGAACGGTATGCGTGGCCCGAACGTCTTCCTCGGCCCAACGCGGCGCGGGCTGTATCGGGGTGTAAATCCACTGCGCAAGGGCGGCAATTTCTTCCGCGTTCAGTTTGTCCTGAAAACCCAGCATCTGTGTGGCCGTTCGCCCCTTGGTGATGACCTTGAGCGCCTCGGGCTGGCGCAGCCGCTCAAGGCTCTCGGGCAGCAGGGCCGGGCCCATCAGGCCGGTGCGCTGCTCGCCGTGGCAGCTTGCACAATGCTGCTGGAAAAGAGGCGCAGCATCTACCCCCGCCTGTGCCGGCACCGCCAGCAACAACGTCGCCCACCCCATCAGCGCTTTAAGCACCGCTCGCGCCGTTAACGCCGTCAAGCACCGGTTATCAATACCCACGTTTAACCTCCAACACCAAACATCTGCCCTGATCCATCAATGAAATTGAGTTGGAATCTACCTCAATTTCTGCCTCAACCAGGCACCTGCTAGCACGTGCCTGCAATGGCGATTTTCGACATGGCGTGGGCCACGATCACTTTGCACCTGTCTTTTGCGGAGATTTCGGGTACCCAGCCCAGTTCGGTCTTGGCATTCGGTCTTGGCTTTGCTGGGGTCGCCCACGGGGGCTGGTACCATTTGGACTGTTTAGGCAACCTGTGACCCCCATGCTTTTGAAAATGCTTGACTGGCCACGCCCCATCAAGCGCGGGGTGGTGGTTGCTACCGATGCGACTTTGGTGCTGCTGGCCACATGGCTGGCCTACTCGCTGCGGATGGAGACTCTGCACTGGCCCCAGGGCGACGAGTGGTGGGCCTATGCGATAAGCCCGGTGCTGGCGATTCCGATTTTTGCGCGGTTTGGGTTGTACCGGGCCATATTTCGCTACAGCGGCATTCACTCGCTGTTCAAAACCGGGCAGGCCATTGTGGTGTTTGCGATGGCCCTGATTGCAGTGCACTGGTGGCGCCGGTGGCCGCTGTTTCCGCTGACGCTGGGGGTGCTGCTGCCGCTGATCTACTTTGCACTGGTGAGTATTAGCCGCGTAACGGCGCAGCTTTGGTTGAGCAGCTTTAGCAGTCGGGGCCTGGTTGGCCAGGGCCGCATGCTGATTTACGGTGCGGGCGCTGCGGGGGTGCAGACGTCATCGGCCCTGGCGTTTAACCGCCAGTTCAAGCTGGTGGGGTTTGTAGACGACGATGTGACCAAGTTGGGGCAAACCATAAACGGGGTGCCGGTGTATGCGCCGGGCAATGTGCCCACGGTGGTTCAGAGCCTGCTGGTGACTGACATTTTGCTGGCCATGCCGAGCGCCAGCCGTGACCGGCGCAACAAGATTATTCAGAGCCTGCGCGACTTGCCGGTGCATACGCGCTCTCTGCCGGGCCTGTCGGACCTGGCGAGCGGGCGGGTGACGGTGCAAGATTTTTGCGAGCTCGATGTAGAAGACTTGCTAGGCCGTGAGGCAGTGCCGCCCCAGGCGGACTTGCTGCAGCGCAGCCTGCAGGGGCAGACCATTTTGGTGAGCGGTGCGGGGGGCAGCATTGGCAGCGAGCTGTGTCGCCAGATCTTGCATGAGCACCCCAAGCGGCTGGTGTTGCTGGACCACAATGAGTTTGCGCTTTACAGCATACACCGGGAACTTTCGGGCTGGTGCAAGACGCAAGACTCTTCCATTGAGCTGGTGTGCTTGCTGGCCAGTGTGTCCAACCGGCGCCGGTTGGATTGGATTTGCGCTACCTACCAGCCCCACACGGTGTACCACGCGGCCGCCTACAAGCATGTGCCAATGGTGGAGTGCAATCCGTCTGAGGGGATGTTTAACAACGTGTTTGGCACGCTGAACATTGCACAAGCAGCTGTGGCGGCGCGGGTGCAGCGCTTTGTGCTGGTGTCCACCGACAAGGCGGTGCGTCCCACCAACCTGATGGGGGCGAGCAAGCGCATGGCGGAGCTGGTGTTGCAAGCCCTGGCAGCCCAGGCGGACGCGCACGCGACGTGCTTTGGCATGGTGCGCTTTGGCAATGTGCTGGGTTCCAGCGGCAGCGTGGTGCCGATGTTTAGGGAGCAAATTGCACACGGGGGGCCGATTACGGTGACGCACCCGGAGGTAACGCGCTATTTCATGACCATACCCGAGGCGGCGCAACTGGTGCTGCAGGCCGGTGCCATGGCTACCGGGGGCGATGTGTTTGTGCTGGATATGGGTGAGCCGGTCAAGATTATTGACTTGGCGCGCAGGTTGGTGGCGCTGTCTGGCTTGCAGGTGCGTGATGCAGCGCAGCCCGATGGAGACATTGAGATTACCGTTGTGGGTCTGCGCCCCGGGGAAAAGCTGTACGAGGAGTTGCTGATTGGCGACAACCCGACGCCGACCAACCACCCGCGCATCATGAAGGCGCATGAAGATTTCATGCACTGGCCTGAGCTTCAAATTCAGCTGGACATGCTAGAGGCAGCCGCCGCCATTGAAGACGTGGCCGCCATCAGAGCCGTGCTGGCGGTGTGCGTGCACGGGTTTCATGAGCGGCAGGATTCTGCTATAAATTAGATAGCTGGTTACGCTTATTTTACGGGGGCAAGAGGCCTATTTCACCCGCCCATAGGTGTCTTCCAGGCGCACGATGTCGTCTTCACCCAGATACGAACCAGACTGCACTTCGATAATTTCCAATGGCACTTTACCGGGGTTGCGCAGGCGGTGCACCTGCCCTAGCGGGATGTAGGTGCTCTGGTTCTCGGTGAGCAGGATGACCTTGTCGCCGTTGGTGACCTCGGCGGTACCGCTGACGACCACCCAATGCTCGGCGCGGTGGTGGTGCATTTGCAAACTGAGCGTGGCGCCGGGCTTGACCACGATGCGCTTGACCTGAAAGCGTTCACCGTTGTCCACACTGTCATAGGTGCCCCAGGGGCGCGCTACGTGGCGGTGATGCTGTGCCTGGGGCACGCCGGCTGCCTCTAGCTGGGCAACCACGGTTTTGACTTGCTCGGCGTGGGCTGCGTCGGCCACCAAAAGGGCGTCTACGGTGTCGATGATGAGCAGGTTGGTGGTACCCAAGGCGACTACGGGGCGGTGCGGGGCGTGGATGAAGGTGTTGGTGGCGTTGACGGTGTGGCCCTGGCCGTGGATGCGGTTACCCGACGCATCTGTGGGGGTGAGATCGGCCACAGCGTTCCAGCTGCCGACGTCGCTCCATGCGGCGGTAAACGGGAGCACGGCGACGTTGGTGGCCTTTTCCATGACAGCGTAGTCGATGCTGTCGGAGCGGCAGGCGGCAAAGGCATCTTTATCCAAGCGGCGGAAGTCTCCATCCGCCGTTTGGCTGGCTACGGCTTGCTGGCAAGCAGCCAATATGTCGGCTGCGTGCGCCTGGAGTGCGGCCAGCAGAGTGCTGGCCCGGATCAAAAAGATGCCTGCGTTCCAGAAGTGGCCGCCGGCCAGCAACAGCTCTTGGGCGCGGGTGGCATTGGGCTTTTCGATAAAGCGCTGCACGGCGTGGGCCGCGCCCTGCCCTACCAGCGCTGCGCCCTGCTGAATGTAGCCGTACGCGGTACTTGGGAATGAAGGCTGCACGCCAAAGGTGACGATGGAGCCCGCCTGCGCCGCCGCCGCGCCGGTGCGGATGGTGGCGGAAAAGGCTTGCGCGTCAGGAATGTGGTGGTCCGCGGGTAAAAACAGTAGCAAGGCGTCTGGTGGGGCGTTGAGCGCGGCCACGGCCATAGCGGCGGCGGTGTTACGGGCCACTGGCTCCAGCAGGATGGTGCTTTGCACGCGCGCGGCAGTGGCGCAGGCCTGCACCAAAAAGCGGTGATCTTCGGCGGCAACGATGAATTGCTGGGCGTTGAGCAAGCTGGCGCGCTCCAGCGTGAGTTGCAGCAGGCTCTTGCCCTGGATCAGGGGCACAAACTGCTTGGGCAGAGCTTTACGCGAAAGCGGCCACAGCCGGGTGCCACTGCCGCCACACATGATGACCGGAATGATGGAGTCGTTGTCTCCAGCTGCGCGCTCTGATGAATGCATGAATAAGGCCCCTACTATTGTGAACGGCGCACAGCGTACCACGGCGGTGCAGACGTATTGCACCACGCGTTAATTCTCATGTGAGAGTTGTTTCACCCCGAATGAGGAAAGAGAATCTTGGCACGGCGGAACACAACGATGAAACTGTAGTATGTAGTATTTTTGCGTCAGCATAGAGTTTGGACATCAGGGCCAGCTCCAAGGGCATCGAGACGCAGGAGCAGTACGACGCTTTAGCGGCCTTTGGTTGCCATGCATTTCAAAGCTACCTTTTTGGTCAGCCATTACCTGCGGAGCAGTTTGAACGTACGCTGAATAGCCACAACTCAAAGGCCCATGCACACCTTGCCCTGTCAATTATTTGCAAAAAGACGTAACGGGTGCAGGTTACTTAAGGTGATTTACGAAAGGTGATGGAGAATCACCGTTTATTTACATTGCCCTTGCAATCAGCGATGATGCATTAGTCATTGTTGTAACGCTTACTTTTATTGGTTCATGGCCACCGTCGATCCTCTACAACGCGAATCCCAAACTGTTGCTCTTCCTGGCCTGGGAAGGGCGCTGATTAATGCGGGGAAACTGGGTCAGAAATCTGCTGAAGACATCTACCGCAAGGCGTTGTCCAGCAAAACCAGCTTTATTGCGGAGTTAGTAGGATCTGGGGCGGTGTCTGCCGCCGACTTGGCGCACACGCTTTCTGCGGCTTTTGCAGCGCCGTTGCTCGACCTGGATGCCATCGACACTAGCCGTCTACCCAAGGGATTGCTGGACGGCAAGATTTGTAGCGACTACCGGGTTGTAGTGCTGAGCAAGCGTAGTAACCGTCTCATTGTTGCAACGGCTGACCCTTCGGACCAGGCTGCGGCGGAAAAAATTAAATTCTCGACCCAGATGGGCGTGGATTGGGTCATTGCAGAGTACGACAAGCTCTCCAAGATCGTGGATGCCAATGCGACCACCGCCACAGAGGCGATGGAGGACATTATTGGCGGCGACTTTGAATTTGACGAGTCGGCTGCCGAGGCTGTAATCGACAACGACAAGGCCAACACTGCCGAAGTTGAAGATGCGCCGGTTGTGCGCTTTTTGCACAAGATGCTGATGGACGCCTTCAGCATGCGGGCATCGGATTTGCACTTTGAGCCGTATGAGCACAGCTACCGGGTTCGATTCCGTATTGACGGGGAGTTGCGCGAAATTGCATCTCCGCCCATTGCCATCAAGGAAAAGCTGGCGTCGCGCATCAAGGTGATCTCGCGGATGGATATTTCCGAGAAACGTGTGCCGCAAGACGGGCGCATGAAGCTCAAAGTTGGGCCGGACCGGGTGATTGACTTCCGGGTGAGCACGCTACCAACCCTGTTTGGTGAGAAAATTGTGATTCGGATTTTGGATCCGAGCAGCGCTAAGCTGGGCATTGACGCGCTGGGCTATGAACCTGAAGAAAAAGCACGACTATTAAAGGCTATTGCACGGCCCTACGGAATGATTCTGGTGACCGGGCCCACAGGGTCGGGCAAGACGGTGTCGCTGTACACCTGTTTGAACTTGCTAAACCAGCCCGGCGTAAACATTGCCACGGCCGAGGACCCGTCTGAAATTAACCTGCCGGGGGTGAATCAGGTCAACGTGAATGAGAAGGCTGGGCTGACGTTTGCAGCGGCTCTAAAGTCGTTCTTGCGGCAGGATCCGGACATCATTATGGTAGGCGAAATTCGGGATCTGGAGACGGCCGACATTTCCATCAAAGCGGCGCAAACCGGACATTTGGTCTTATCGACCCTGCACACCAACGATGCTCCGGCCACTCTGACCCGAATGCGCAATATGGGAATTGCTGCGTTCAATATTGCATCAAGCGTGATTTTGATTACCGCGCAACGGTTGGCTAGGCGTCTGTGCGCCACTTGCAAGGCGCCAGTGGAAATTCCTCGTACGGCTTTGATTGATGCAGGGTTCAAGGAGTCGGATCTGGATGGAAACTGGAAACCGTATAAGGCGGTAGGCTGCTCGGCTTGCAACAATGGTTACAAGGGCCGCGTTGGCATTTACCAGGTGATGCCCATTAGCGAAGAGATTCAACGGATTATTCTGCGCGATGGCAGTTCGCTCGATATCGCGGCGCAAGCCGAACTCGAAGGCGTGCGCTCATTGCGACAATCAGGGCTGAGCAAGGTGAGGCTGGGAATGACTTCGCTGGAAGAAGTTCTTGCCGTGACCAACGAATAACAAGAAATCAGGAACTACCTTATGGCAACTGCAAAGACTGCTCCGAATAAAGACGCTGTTTTCGAATGGGAAGGCAAGGATCGTAACGGCAAGCAGGTGCGTGGAGAGATTCGTGCTGCGGGCGAAAACCAGGTGAAGGCATCCCTGCGAAGGCAAGGCGTTACGCCAACCAAGATTAAGAAGCGCCGCATGAGTGCGGGTAAGTCGATTAAGCCAAAGGATATGGCTATTTTCACGCGGCAGTTGGCCACCATGATGAAGGCCGGTGTGCCGCTGCTGCAGGCTTTTGACATTGTGGGCCGAGGCAACCCGAACCCCCGGGTGACCAAGCTATTGAACGATATTCGCACTGACGTGGAAACGGGAACCTCTCTAAGCGTGGCGTTCAGAAAGTTCCCGCTGTACTTTGACAACCTGTATTGCAATCTGGTAGAGGCTGGTGAGTCGGCGGGTATTCTGGATCA
>CAIYDK010000478.1 GCA_903924955.1 uncultured beta proteobacterium
CTCACTGCGCTGAGCACCACGCCGTCCTGAGTCAGCCAGCTTGGTCTGATGCATCCTGTGGGCGCTTGCCTGCAAGCGATTGGCTGGGCACTCCATCGCCAGCAGGTTGGCTCCCACTTGCTGGCGGGCTCCTTGGGGCTGATAAGCGACGTTAGTCAACCGAATCTGGTCGCTCCTAAGCCGTCGTTCAACGCGACTACGTTCACTCAGACCACTTGCCAGCCAACTGTTGCTTGCAAACGGCGAATTTCGGTCTTATCAGTAGGCCTCAGATTGCCTGACTCACCACAAAGTTAAACAAATCGTTCGCCGGCATCGGTTTGGCAAAGAGATACCCCTGAACCTGATTGCAACCAAGCAAACGCAAAACCGCCAGTTGTTCGGGTGTTTCCACACCTTCCGCAATCACATTCATTCCCAACGCATGACCCATCGCTATCACCGCGGTGCAAATGGCAAGGTCATCCCGATCACTCGGTAGACCACGCACGAACGACTGATCTACCTTGAGACTGTCCAGCGGCAACCCCTTTAGCTGGCTCAAACTGGAATAACCGGTGCCGAAGTCATCTAGGGCTAGCAAGACTCCAACGCCCTTGAGTCGCTCCATCGTCGCGATGGTCGCAGCCGCATCCTGCATCACGGAAGTCTCGGTCAACTCCAGTTCGAGGCAGTTCGCAGGAATTCGACAATCAGAGAGAGTTTGGACGACGTCATCGAGCAGTGTGTTCTTATTGAAGTGTTTGGCCGATAGATTGATGGCGATCGGAATATGCGCCATGCCTGCCTCCTGCCATTCGGAAATCTGCCGACAGGCCTCACGCAATACCCACTCTCCTATGGCCACGATCAAACTGCGCTCTTCAGCCACTGGAATGAAGTGGACCGGCGATAGTAAGCCGCGCTGGGGGTGCTGCCACCGGATTAGTGCCTCGGCCCCAATGACCTTGCCACTAGCCAGATCAATCTGGGGCTGGTAATGCAAACGAAACTGTCCTTCGCTCAAAGCCTGACGCAATTCACGCTCAATCAGCAACATGCTCAACGCACGCGAGTTCATGCCTGCAGTGTGAAACTGGTAACTATTACGGCCGACCTGTTTGGCATGTGAGAGGGCATTGTCGGCACTCTTGAGTAACTCCAGTACATCAGTACCATCATCAGGAAACATTGCCACGCCGATACTGGCGGTAACCGTCAGTTCCTGTTCACCCACCACGATCGACCGCTCTGACAACGCTTTCTGCACGCGCTCGACCGCCTGCACGATCAGTTCAATTTCAAGCGCTCCGTCCACTTCTGAAATGGCAACCACAAATTCATCGCCGCCTATGCAAGCGGTGATATCCGCTCCGCGAAACTGCTCTGTCAGACGATGACCGGCTTCCTTGAGTACCTGGTCTCCCACAATGTGCCCCAGTGAGTCGTTGATTTGCTTAAACCCATCCAGACCAATAGTAAGAATGGCGCACTTCTCCCGGCTGCGCTGCATGGAACGCAACATGCCGTCAAGACGCTCAGACAGGCTGATGCGATTCGGCAATCCGGTGACCGGGTCGTGCATTGCCTGGTGTTCCAAGATCGCCTGGTGCGCTCGTTCCACTTCTTCGCTTTGCGCCTGGATAGTCTGGTCCGCTCTTCGGACAATGGCGAATAAGAACCCGTAAAGCAGACCCAAGCTGGCCAGCACCAGCCCCACAATTCGGTACGTTGCGCGCTCCAATTCGCCGACGTATTCGGTCACATCCGAATACACTTCGAACACGCCTTCAGGAGCTTTCGCATCGTCCATGCGGATTGGAATGTACGTGGAGATCAGATTGCGATCGTTGATTACCTTTTCAAAGGCGGCAAACTGGTTTCTGAAGGTGATTTCGCTCACCGGACTTCCCGCTCTTGCCGCGATGAATCCATCGTTGCCACTCTTGTCTTCGCCAATTTGGTTCAGGTCAGTAGAAAAGACCGTGCGTCCGTTCAGGTCGTAGATTTTGACCTTAACGACAGACAAGCCGTACATCTGGCGCACGACGTCGGCTCTGATTCGCTCCACCTCAGGGTGGTGCTGCAGTTCTTCCTTGGACAGGGCTGCTGAAGTCTTCACGTAGGCGGAGTGCTTCGGCCAGATGGTTCCGGCAAAGATGCGCGTGATGGCAACGTTGTCCTGCGTCTCGTGCTGTTCCAGTGCTTCGAAGGCAAGAAATCTATAAAAATAGACCAGGATGGCCAGGACAATCAACACACCGACAAGGCTGGTCAGGCTGAAGTAGCGTACTAGTCGAAACCGCTCTGCGGGTTGTGTGGCAATCAACTTTCTCCCAAGCTCGTGATCACTATTGGCCGGCAATGCAGCTGATTCTGTGGACATTTGCATGAACCTTCTCTGACGTTGATGCAGATCAGACAAGCTGATTCCGAGTAATTTCTTTCTGGACAAGAAACCGACGCTGCCAATCTCCGACCTGAACGCAGTTCATCATACTTGCTTCCGATTTTTTGGGACCATATTCTTGGAGAATGGCGCCTACTTACCACGTCGGCGCGGCGGCGCACAACGCTGACGTCGCAAAGCAGACCTTGGTGACCGACTGTTTTCGCTGCAATTCTGCCGTTCGCAC
>CAIYDK010000479.1 GCA_903924955.1 uncultured beta proteobacterium
CGTCAAAACCTGAATACACATGTTGCGCGCCGCCAGGCCCGATGCCACGCAACTGCCATTGCTGGGGCTTGAGGGCGTCGCGTTCCAGATGGCTGATGCGCATTTGCAGTTCGATGCGGCCCTGCGCCTGCAGTGGCGCGGCCCAACGCTGCAGCAGGCTGTTCATGCCCGGGGTTGGCACCCAGTGCGCCTCGGGGTTGGGTGTCTTGGCGTCGACAATCTGGCCGTGTTCGTCCAGCACGTGCACGGTGCTCGCACTCCAGCGTTTGCACAGGCCGGGCACGGTTTGCAGGGCACGCGCGAAGCGTGGGTCGCGCACCGTGAAGTACTGAACGCCGTGGTCGAAGCCGCCAAACGGGCTGCTGCGCGTGGCCATGCGGCCGCCAAAGCCGGCACTTTTTTCAAACACGGTGAGCTGGTGGCCCGCCTGCGCCAGGGTGCGGGCACAGGCAATGCCTGCCATGCCGGCCCCGATAACGGCGATATTCCTGGGTTTGAATGTGCTCATGACGGTGCTTTCATTTGATGTTGTATGTCTTGCACTTTACACGCCTCTGTGACGTGCCAGTAAAGCGTCGCGTGTGGCCGGGCTTTCAAGCTGGGTCAGCCACCATTTCAATGCGCGCCCCGGGCCTGCTTTGGTCTCGCTGCGCCAGGCGTAGTTGACGCGCACGATGCGCTGTGGCCGTGCCATGCGTCGCACTACCAGGCGCCCGGTTTCGATGTAGGGGCGCGCCATGCATTCCGGCACAAAACCGCAGCCCAGGCCGCGCAGTTGGGCGTCGAGCTTGGCCTGCATGGTGGCCACGGTGAACACGTCCTGGCCGCCGAGCAGGCCGATGGTCAGTCCGCTGCCGCGCTTGATGCTGTCGGCCACCGCCACCGCCCGGTGCTGGCGCACCAGTTCGTCTGTCAGCGGTTCGCTCGCACTGGCCAGCGGGTGGTGTGGTGCCACGGCATAGACAAAGCTGACGTCACCCAGCGGCTTGCCGTGGATGCCGGCCATGGTGCTGGCCTCGGCGACACCCAGCGCCAGGTCGGCCTGTCCCGAACTCAGTGCTTCAAGCGTGCCGGAGAGCGTTTCATCGCGCAGGCGGATGCGGGTCGGTGCTTCGAGTGCAAAAAAGCTCTCGCACAATTCCATCACGGTGGCTTTGGCGATGATGCTGTCCACCGCAATCGTCAGTTGCGGCTCCCAGCCGGTGGCCACGCGCTTGACGCGATTGGCCACGGCGTCGATGTCTTCAAGCAGCCGACCGGCTTCGCGCAGTAACTCGGTGCCGGCAACAGTCAGCTGCGCCTGGCGTGAACTGCGGTCGAACAGCAGCACATCAAGCGCCTCTTCGATCTGGCGCACGCGGTAGGTCAGGGCGCTGGGGACCAATCCCAGGCTGCGCGCCGCTGCCGCAAAGCTGCCGCTGGCGGCGATGCTCTGCAGCATGGCCAGGGCGTCTGGTGTCAATACGTCGCGGGGGGTGGGCACGGGTCTGCGCTTTTGTTTCGAATAATTTGAATGATGCCATCAAATGCGCTGCCGTGCCGCTTGGGTTGATGGGACTAAAGTTGTATTGATCGAAATCAGAGATTCAGGAGACAGCGCATGTTGACAGTTCGCCAATCGCAGGAACGCGGCTATGCCGACCATGGGTGGCTTAAGTCCTTCCACAGCTTTTCCTTCGCCGGCTACTACGACCCCGCACACATGGGTTGGGGCAATCTGCGCGTCATCAACGAGGACCGTATTGCGCCGGGCACCGGCTTTGGCACGCACGGGCACCGCGACATGGAGATCATCAGCTACGTCATGGCCGGCAATCTGGCGCACAAGGACAGCATGGGCAATGTGCGCGGCATCCCGCCGGGTGACGTGCAGCGCATGAGCGCCGGCAGTGGCGTGCAGCACAGTGAGTTCAATCACGCACCGAATGAGACCACGCATTTCCTGCAAATCTGGATCGAGCCCAGTGTGAAGGGCATCGCGCCGGGCTATGAGCAAAAGACTTTTGCCCAAGCTGAAAAGCGCGGTGCGCTCAGGCTGGTGGCATCACCCGATGGCGCGCAGGGTTCGGTCACGATCCATGCCGATGCCGCGCTCTACGCTGGTTACTTTGACGGGGCTGAAGCTGCCACGCTGGAAATGGACCCGGCGCGCAAAGGCTATGTGTTTCTGGTGCGCGGCGAGCTCGAGGTCAACGCTCAGACGTTGCGCGCGGGTGATGCTGCACTGATCGAGGGCGAGCGCCAGATTGCCTTGCATGGCGGCAAAGACGCAGAAGTGCTGGTGTTTGACCTTGCAGCTTGATGCTTCGGACAGCATTGTTTTTTAACCTCAATCAGGAGATTTGACATGGCAAAAGTAGCGGTCGTATTTCATTCGGGTTACGGGCACACCCAGCGCATGGCACAGGCAGTGGCGCAGGGCGCGGCTGGCGAACTGCTGGCGATCGACGCCGACGGCAATCTGCCCGAGGCGGCGTGGGACGCACTGGCGGCGGCCGACGCCATCATCTTCGGCTCGCCAACCTACATGGGCACGGTGAGCTGGCAGTTCAAGAAGTTTGCCGA
>CAIYDK010000480.1 GCA_903924955.1 uncultured beta proteobacterium
CTGAAGAACCACTTCGACAAGGGCGGCGCGAAAGTGCGCGGCGAGCACCGCAGTTTCGACGACTACCTGGCCGATCCGGCGGTGGAGCAGATCCATTTCATCGGCAAGGACATCGTCACCTTCCACACGCTGTTCTGGCCGGCCATCCTGCACTTTAGCGGCCGCAAGACGCCCAATAACGTGTTTGTCCACGGTTTTTTAACGGTCAACAACGGCGAAAAGATGAGCAAAAGCCGCGGCACCGGCCTGGACCCGCTCAAGTACCTGAGCCTGGGCATGAACCCCGAGTGGCTGCGTTACTACCTGGCCGCCAAGCTGTCGGCGCGCAACGAAGACATTGACTTCAATGCCGATGATTTCATGGCTCGCGTTAACAGCGATTTGATTGGCAAATATGTGAACATTGCCAGCCGCGCTGCGGGCTTTTTGACCAAACGCTTCAACGGCAAGCTGACTACCGAGTTTGGGGCCATGGGCGCGGCCATTCTGGCCGACATCCGCACCGAGTCGGACGCCATTGCCGAGCTTTACAACACCCGCGAATTTGGCAAGGCCACCCGCGAAATCATGCTGTTGGCTGACAAAGTCAATTCCTATGTAGACCAGCACAAGCCCTGGGACCTGGCCAAGGACCCTGCCAACAACGTGGCTTTGCACCAGGTTTGTTCCGTGCTGGTAAACGCATTTGCGGTGCTGACCCGCTACCTGGCACCCATATTGCCAACGCTTGCGCAGTCCGTACAAAGTTTCATTGGTTTGTCCATGGACCAATGGGACGTAGATAGCGACGTGGTCGCCATCCAGCCCTACCAGCACCTGATGGCGCGCGTCACGCCCGAACAGCTGGATGCACTTTTTGGAGTGATTGAGGCGGCAGCCCCCGCAGTACCTGCGAAGGCTGCTACTAAAAATGCAGCAAAGGCAGCCGCCCCCGTAGTGCCGGAAGACCCCAATGCGCCCGGCGGTGAGGCACTGGCCCCCACCATCGGCATCGACGACTTCGCCAAGATTGACTTGCGCATTGCCGCCATTCTGAAATGTGAAGCGGTCGACGGCTCCACCAAGCTACTGCGCCTTACCCTGGACGCGGGCGAAAAAGACGACGCTGGCCAGCCCAGGACCCGCAATGTGCTCAGCGGCATTGCCAGCGCCTATAGGCCCGAAGACCTGGTGGGCAAGCTCACCGTACTGGTGGCCAACCTGGCGCCGCGCAAGATGAAGTTTGGCGTGTCAGAAGGCATGGTGCTGGCCGCCAGCCATGGTGACGAAAAAACCAACCCCGGCATCTACATCCTCAACCCCTGGCCCGGCGCCCAACCCGGCATGCGCATCCATTGACACGTTGACCCTGAACGAACTGCAAACTGGCTACACCGCGTGCACGTCAAGCCCGTCATCTACGAGACGCTGAGCAGCAAGTCGCTGTTCTTCTCCATGCACGATATCCAAAGCCGCATGGACATTCTGCACCCCGACGAGTTGCAGTTTGAGTACACCCGGATCATGATGGGGTTTCTCTTGCACAACCCGCATCCACGCAGCATTGCCATGATCGGTCTGGGTGGTGGCTCGCTGGCCAAATTTTGTTACCGCTGCCTGCCGCAAACCGATATCACGGTGATAGAAATAAACCCGCATGTCATCGCCCACCGCACTACCTTTGCTGTGCCACCGGATGACCATCGTTTCACGGTGCACCTGGCCGATGCGGCCGCGTTCCTGCGCGAGACGGATGAGAAATTTGATGTCCTGCTGGCCGATGGCTTTGACATTGACGGTCTGCCACCGGCCTTGAGCTCGCCCCAGTTCTATGACGACTGCCGCAATGCCCTGAACCCGGGTGGCATATTCGTGGCCAATTTGCATGGCTGCAAGCCGCTGTTCGACGTGATTGTGGACAGAATCAGGGCAGGTTTTGACGGCAACTTACTGATGGTCAACGACCCCGGTGCAACCAACCGCCTGGCCTTTGCCGTCAAAGACGACCCCAAAGCCCTTGTCACGCTGACCGGTGTGCGTTGCCCGCAAGGCTTTGACGCATTGGCGTGGCGGGAACTGGTGCCCAGCATGGCCCGCGTCTTCCTGGCATCCAGGGAGCTGGCGCGCAGCAACAATGCCAGCGCCCTGACCTGAACAGGTGTCACTCTGACGGACAATGTAGCCATGGAAATGCCAACAAAAATTGAACAGGAAAACAATCGCAAGTCGTGGTTCAGGCCGCGCATTGTGGATTCATTGCAAGGCTATAACCGGCACTTCTTCCTCAAGGATCTGGGTGCGGGCCTGACGGTCGGGGTGGTCGCCCTGCCCCTGGCCATGGCCTTTGCCATTGCCAGCGGTCTCAAGCCAGAAGCAGGTCTCTTCACCGCCATCATTGCCGGCCTGCTGATCTCGGTGCTGGGCGGCAGTCGCGTGCAGATTGGCGGCCCCGCAGGGGCCTTTATCGTTATCGTCTATGGCATTCTGGAGCGCTATGGCCTGGCCAACCTGATATTGGCCACCGCCATGTCGGGCGTCATGCTGTTCGCCATGGGCTTTTTCAAAGCGGGCACGCTGATACGGTTCATCCCCATTTCGGTGGTCATTGGCTTTACCAACGGCATTGCAGTTCTGATAGGGGTGTCACAGATCAAGGAGTTTTTGGGACTCAAGGTGGTGGCCATGCCTGCCGACTTTTTTGGCATTCTGTCAACCCTGTTCAAGGCCCTGCACACCATCAATTGGGAGGCCACGGCGCTGGCGCTGGCCTGCCTGGGCGTCATTGTGGTGTGGCAGTTTGGCATCCCCTCTCTGGCACACCGGTTTGCCTGGATCAAGCGTCTGATGCTGGTGCCCGGCTCGATTGTGGCGCTGGTGCTGGCCACGCTGTGTGTGTCATTGCTGCAGATGCCGGTGGAGACCATTGGCAGCCGCTTTGGCGGCATTCCGTCCGCCCTGCCAGGTCTGGTGTGGCCTGATTTTTCATGGGGCTCGGCCCGGTTTCTATTTATTCCGGCCACTACGCTAGCCTTGTTGGGCGCTATTGAGTCCCTGTTGTGCGCTCGGGTGGCCGATGGCATGACCGACGAACGCCACGACCCCAACCAGGAATTGATGGCCCAGGGAATCGCCAACTTTGTAACGCCCTTCTTTGGCGGCATGCCCGCCACCGGCACTATTGCCCGCACCGTGACCAACATCAAGAGTGGCGCCCATAGCCCCATAGCCGGTGCAGTGCACGCCTTGACGCTGCTGTTGGTGGTACTGCTGGCGGCGCCCCTGGCACAAGACATTCCGCTGGCCGCGATGGCCGCCATCCTGATGTTTGTGGCCTGGAACATGGGCGAGTGGCGCGAGTTTTTGCATTTACGCCAGTACCGTCTGCCCTACCGCGCCACGTTGCTGGCGGTCTTTTTTCTCACCGTCGTATTTGACCTGACCGTGGCGGTTGAAGTGGGCCTTGTGGCGGCCTGCATCACCTTTATTTACCGTATCTCCAGCCTGTCGCGCAGCGAGACGGTTCCACTGGCCGACTACCCCGAGCTGAACGGCACCGGCGTGGCGGGTTATCGGCTCTATGGAGCGCTGTTTTTCGGGGCCGTCAAGCTGATTGAAGAAATACAGGACAACTTGCCAGATCGCGTGCTGGTGCTGGACCTGAAGAATGTGATCTACATCGACTCTTCCGGAGCCGACACGCTGAGCGATCTGGCCCGCGCCTGCACCAAGAGCGGTGTTCGCCTGCTGCTGTGCGGCCTGATACACCAGCCACTGGACATCACCCAACGCTGCGGACTGGTGGGTCGGGTAGGCGCAAAATGTCTATTTCCCGATCTGGCCAGCGGCATGGGTGCAGCGGCCCGGTAAAATGCCTCAAAGCGTCACCACAAGGTTATTTACATGAACATCTTTCGCCGCCCCGACTACAAGTCCGACGCTACTGCGTTTCTTGAACAACTCAAGAAAGACAAGCCCCAATTGGACGCCGAGCAGAGCAAAGGCCGTGCACTCTTGTGGGACAAAGAAGTAGACCGCGACGCGGGAGAAGGCTTTCTCGACGCCAAGGTTGCACAAAAACCCTACGTCTACCAGACCAGCAATAAGTAAGAGCAAAATCAGGCTCTAGCCCCCGTCAAATATGCGCGGGAAGCTATGTTTTTTATAGCAAATCCATGACGCAAAGTTCTGCCGTCGCTGGCAACGCCTCGCCCGATGCGGCCATGCCGCAAGTGATTGATCAGGTAGCCTTGGCTCGTCTCTATGGTGAACCCCTGTTTACCATGCCACAGGATCTGTACATCCCGCCGGACGCGCTGGAGGTGTTCCTGGAGGCCTTTGAAGGCCCTCTGGACCTGCTGCTTTACCTGATCCGCAAGCAGAATTTCAATATTCTCGACATTCCCATGCTTAGCGTGACCAAGCAGTACCTGGTCTACGTGGACCAGATCCGCAAGCGCAATCTGGAGCTGGCCGCAGAGTACTTGCTCATGGCGGCCATGCTGATCGAAATCAAATCACGCATGCTGCTGCCACCCAAAAAAGTGGCCGAAGGGCAAGAGGCCGAAGACCCCCGCGCCGAACTGGTGCGCCGCCTGATCGAATACGAGCAGATGAAGCTGGCAGCCGCCCGCCTCAATGCCCTGCCCCAGTTTGGGCGCGACTTTCTCAAGGCTGAAATCACCATTGAGCAGTCGCTGGTACCACGCTTTCCCGATGTCAACGTGAGCGATCTGCAAGAGGCCTGGCGCGACATTCTCAAACGGGCCAAGCTGGTGCAGCACCACAAAATCACCCGCGAAGAGCTGTCGGTGCGCGAGCACATGGGCATGGTGCTCAAGCGCCTGCAGGGCAGACGCTTTGTCGGCTTTGAAGAACTGTTTGACCCCGCCAGCGGCACACCCGTGCTGGTGGTAACCTTTATTGCCCTGCTGGAGCTGGCCAAGGAAACACTGATCGAAATCACCCAGGCCGAAGCCTTTGCCCCCATATACGTCCGACTGGCCTACTCGCCCACCTGATTCCACTTCAAACCACCATGACACAGCCAACCGATAGCAATGCTGCGGCCTTGCATGCAACCCCCTACGGCACCCTGCCACCGGCCTCGCCCATGCCGAGTCGCAAGCCCATCAGCCTGCCGCGCCTGCTGGAAATGCGGACCCGGGGTGAAAAAATCACCATGATCACCGCTTACGATGCCACATTCGCTGCAGTGGCCGATGCGGCAGGCATCGACAGCATTTTGGTTGGTGACTCATTGGGCATGGTATGCCAGGGCTTGCACACCACGGTGGGCGTGTCGCTGGAGCACATGCGCTATCACACCGAAATGGTGTCCCGCGGTCTGCGTCGCGCCCAAGGCACGGCATGGCTGATCGGCGACTTGCCTTTCGGCGCCTATCAGGAGTCCAGAGCGCAGGCCATTCGCAGCGCTGGCGTCATCATGCAAGCGGGTGCCCACATGGTCAAACTCGAAGGCGGTGGCTGGACCACCGAGACCGTGCGCTTCCTGGTCGAGCGCGGCATTCCGGTGTGCGCGCACTTGGGGCTGACGCCGCAAACCGTTCACTCGCTAGGCGGCTACCGCGTACAGGGAAAGACCCCGATTAGCGCCGATTTACTCAAGCGCCAGGCACACGAGTTGCAAGACGCCGGCGCCAGCATGCTGGTGCTGGAAATGGTTCCAGCCCCATTGGCCCAGGAACTCACCGATGAGCTGATCCACTGCGCCACCATCGGCATTGGTGCGGGCAAGGGCACTGCAGGCCAAGTGCTGGTGATGCACGACATGCTGGGCCTGAACCTGGGCAAAAACCCCAAATTCGTTCGCAACTTCATGGACGATGCCACCAGCATACGCGGCGCGTTTGAGGCCTATGTGGCCGCAGTCAAAAATGGCAGCTTTCCGGTTGATGAATTACACGCCTGGTAGCCGGGCTTTTACACGATGCAACTCGTTCACACCCTCTCCGACCTGCGCGACCACCTGAGCGCCTATCGCCACCCAGCCGTGGTGCCCACCATGGGCAACTTGCACGCCGGGCACCTGGCCCTGGTGCGCCAGGCCAAACCGCTGGGCGACATCACGGTGTCCACCATTTTTGTCAACCGCCTGCAGTTTGCGCCGCACGAAGACTTTGACACCTACCCGCGCACGCTGGACGCGGATTGCCAACAACTCGAAGCCGCTGGCTGCGACCTGGTGTTTGCTCCGCTGGAGGCTGAGATGTACCCCCAGCCGCAGACCTTCAAGGTGCACCCACCCGCTGAATTGGCCGACATTCTGGAAGGCCACTTCCGTCCCGGCTTCTTCATTGGCGTGTGTACTGTGGTGCTCAAACTGCTGGCGTGCACGCAGGCACGTACGGCCCTGTTTGGCAAGAAGGACTACCAGCAGCTCATGGTCATCCGCAACATGGTCAAGCAGTTTGCCATGCCGATCAACATCGTCGGCGGTGAAACCCAGCGCAGTGAGGACGGGCTGGCTCTGTCGTCACGCAATGGCTACCTCAGCCCCGCCGAGCGCGCGCAAGCCGTGCAATTGTCGGCCACCCTGAAAACCGTGGCCGAAGCGCTGCGCAGCAACACCGCTCTGGACGCAGCAGGAATCAGCCGTCTGGAGTCGCAGGCCATGCAAACCCTTAGCCACTCCGGCTGGCGCCCGGATTACGTGGCGGTTCGTCGCCAGGCCGACCTTCAGGCAGCACACGCGGGTGACGCCATGGTGGTGCTGGCCGCAGCGCGACTGGGTGCGACACGGCTGATTGACAACCTGGAAGTGTGAGCGGGAAAACCCGCACGGCATACCCATAACAACGATAAATATTGCATTATTTGTATAAATTTGGCAGTTATTGTCATTTTTATTACAATTGTGCATGCTCGTTTCCTCACGACCTCCAACTGAACGGGTTGGTTTTGGTTTTGTGCTGCATGGCCTACGCCTTCTGTTCATATGCTGTTGCTGCCTTGCTGGCAGCGTTGCACAGTCCGTTGAGGCACCGGCTGTGCTCAACATGGCGGTGCTGCAGCAGCGCGATGGGGCTGTTGACGATATCGCCAGTGTGGCGGCCGCCGGAATCGAGCGCTTTGAACCCTTGCGCTTTGGTTTTTCTGGCCGCTACACACGCCAGCCACTCTGGTTTCGCTTCACTCTGAACGCCGCACCCGGGGAATGGTGGCTCAGCATTCTCCCACCCCAGCTCGACAGTCTTCAACTCTTTACCGCCGACCCGACGCAGCCTGGCGGGTTTCTCGAGCGCCGCGCCGGCGATCACTTTGCTTTCCAGGATCGCGAAGTCAACGACCGCAGCTTTGTTTTCAAGCTTCACAAGCAACACACCGAGCCGATGGTGTTTTTCTTGCGCATGCAGACCACCAGCGCCTCGCGTGTGCTGGCCCGCATATCAACACCCGCCGCCTTTCATGCTGCCAGCGCACTCGAATATGGCATTTTGATGGGCGCGATCGGCCTGTTGGCTGGCGTGTTCTTGTCCAGCGTTAATTCCTGGGTCTGGCTGAAAGACCCGTTGTCGTTTTGGTTTTCGCTCTTTCTGCTCGGCCTGGTTATTAGTTTTGCCTGTGTGGATGGCTTCGTCACCCAGTACTTCTTCCCGAAGTCGCCTCGCATAGGTGATTCGATTGTCAGTGTGACAGTGCTGATCTCCACCAGCGTTGCCATGGCGTTCTACCGGCGTCTGTTCTTGATTCAACCCCAACAGCGTCTGGTGTTCAATGTCCTTCGCCTCGCTACCTGGCTGCCAATAATTGGCCTGCCGGCCGTCGCAATGGGTCATGTGTTGGAGGCAATGATGTGCCTGATAGTGTTGACGCTGTTAATGATTCCGGTCTTCATCTGGCTGGCGTTTCGCTTGTGGCGGCAGCAGCATCCCGGAAGCGGCATGCTGCTGTTCGCCAACCTGTTCAGCTTTACGATTTCCACTTCTGCATATCTCGCCATACTGGGGATCCTGCCCGCGTCTCCAATATTGCTTTATGGCCTGCAAATTTCTTCTCTTGGAACCGCCATCGCGTTGCACATCGTGGTCGGGGCACGGTTTAACGCACTGAGGCACGAAACAGTGGCAGCGCAGAGCAAAATGCGCCACGAACACCATGTTCTGCAGCAGCAAACCGAGTTTTTTGCCATGCTGTCGCATGAACTCAAAACTCCACTGGCAATGATCGATGGCTCGGTGCAGTCGCTGCAACTATTGACACCAAGCGAACCCGACATCGACCGCCGGCACGATCGCATCCGCCGTGCCGTTGGCCGCATCAATGAATTGCTGCAGCGGTTTTTGGTACGCAGCCACCTGGACAACCCCGAGCCGCAACTGCAAAAACGTCCGTTGATGCTGGACGAGTTGGTGCGCGATACAGTCGCCAGGTTTGCACTGACACCGGGACGCTTTGCGATGGACCTGGAGCCACAGTGCATGCTGGTCGGTGACGAAGAACTGCTCACGGTACTGGTCTCCAATCTGGTCGACAACGCTGACAAATATTCGCCCGCCGGTGAGGTCATCACGGTGACTCTATGGCGCAGTGCGGGTGCCGCCGTGCTGGAGGTGAGCGACCACGGACCAGGAGTCGCCCCCGACATTCGCAAACGCCTGTTCGACGCCTATGCGCGCAGCAAACTGTGCGGCGACACGCCCGGTGCGGGACTGGGGCTGTACCTGGTTCGAAAAATCGCTCGCCTGCATGGTGGCGATGTCCAACTGATGGAGTTGCTGCCCGAACAGGGGATAACCGGTGCCACTTTCCGCGTGAGCCTGGCACTGAACGAAACGCAAATATGAACAACATTGCAGTGGCCATCGTCGAAGACAACGCAGACCTGCTCGATGATCTGGTGTTTAACCTGTCGTGGCGCGGCATCGTGCCGACGCCCTTTCTCAACGGTGCCGGCTTTGATGCGGCCATGCGCGACGGGCGTTCCTGGCAAGTCGTGGTTCTCGACCTCGGTTTGCCCGGCGAAGATGGCCTGTCGATCGCTCGGCGTCTGCGCGAGAGTCACCCGATGATGGGAATCATCATGTTGACGGCCCATGGTTCAGTGGCGGACCGCATCCAGGGCCTGACGGATGGCGCTGACATTTACATGGTTAAGCCAGCAGACATGGGTGAGTTGGCCGCAGCCATCAAGACCACTGCGCGACGCTTACCCTCATCTGGCGTTGAACCACAGGTCTGGCGGGTCGACACCATCGGAATGCGGCTGCTCGATCCCGGTGACAAAGCAATCGAACTCAGCCATTCCGAGATCGCTTTGGTGCGCGCATTGGCGCAAAGCCCGGACCATTTTTGCGAGACCGATGCACTGGTGGTCGCCATCGGCAAAGACCCCCACATCTATGACTCAC
>CAIYDK010000481.1 GCA_903924955.1 uncultured beta proteobacterium
CCGTTGTGGTCAGAAAAAAGCGATTCATTCGCCACACCTTTCCAATTGCGCACCGGGACCGGCCCCGGGTAGGTGCAAATTGTATCGGTGCGCATTGGCATAGCCGCCAGACCGTGGGCGCGGTGCGTGGGTGTGGCATTTCAATGAAAATCCCGACTCGTGGTCGCCAGGTCACCCAGCAGGGGCGTCAAATCCACCAGCCGTTTGGCAATCACATGGCGCACCTGGCCACCGCTTTCTTCGTCACGCTGCCACACGCCGTACACCGCCAGCAGTCGGGACTGGTAGACCTCCTGGCGAAATCGCTCCTTCACAGCCTTCCAGACGATGACGTTGACGCTGCCGGTTTCATCCTCCAGCGTAATGAAGACCACGCCCTTGGCGGTTTGGGGGCGCTGGCGCATGGTGACCAAGCCGCAGGCGCGAACCAGGCGGCCACTGGGGTAGTCGGCCATCTGCGCGGCAGTGAGATGCTTCTTTTTTGATAGCTGCTCACGCAACAGCGACAAGGGGTGTGAGCGTAATGAGAGGCCAAGTGCGGCGTAGTCAAACACCACTTCCTCCCCTTCTGGGGCGGCGGGAAAAAGGAGTGCATCTTCCTCGATCGGAACCCCTTTTAGCAGCTCGGGAGCCGGTTTAAGCGCTGCGGCGTCCCACACCTGCTGGCGCCGGTGGCCGCAGAGCGACTGCAACGCATCAGCACTGGCCAGGGCTTTGAGATCGCCTTCACTCAGGGCGCAGCGCAGGGCCAGATCCTGGGTACTCTGGAACGCGGCCATGGCACGCTCGGCGACGATGCGCCCGGCCACATCCTTGCGCAGACTGCTGACCATGCGCAGGCCCAGGCGGATGGCCGGTTGGTCTGACCCCATGGGCTCGGCCATGCAATCCCAGTCGCTGTGCGAGACGTCCACGGCGCGCACTTCCACGCCATGGCGACGCGCATCCTGAACCAACTGCGAAGGACCATAAAAACCCAGCGGTTGGCTGTTGAGCATGGCGGCCAAAAAGCAGGCGGGCTCGTGCCATTTAAGCCAGCAGCTGATGTAAACCAGAATCGCAAAACTGGCAGCATGGCTTTCGGGAAAGCCGTATTCACCAAAGCCTTCCATCTGCTTGAAAATGGCTTCTGCAAAGTCCAGCGGGTAGTCGTTCTTCAACATGCCGGCGATAAAGCGATCGCGGAATTTATGCACGCCACCCGTGCGCTTCCAGGCGGCCATGGAGCGACGCAGGGCGTCTGCCTCACCAGGAGAAAAATCAGCCGCCAGCACGGCAATCTGCATCACCTGCTCCTGAAAAATGGGTACGCCAAAGGTGCGCTTCAAGGCATCCTCCAGCTTGGGATACGGTGACGACTCCCGTATCGTCTGATTACGGCGTTTGAGGTAGGGGTGCACCATCCCACCCTGAATCGGCCCTGGTCGTACGATGGCCACCTGAACCACCAGATCGTAAAACTCCCTGGGCTTGAGACGCGGCAGCATACTCATTTGCGCCCGGCTTTCAATCTGGAACACGCCCACGGTGTCAGCCTTGCAAATCATCTCGTAGGTGTGAGGGTCCTCACGGGGCACGTCCTGCAAGCGCATGGGGCTTGGCAGACCGCGCCACTGGGTGACCAGGGCCAGACAGCGGCGGATGGCACTGAGCATACCCAGCGCCAGCACGTCAACCTTCATCAGGCCCACCGCGTCCAGATCGTCCTTGTCCCATTGGATGATGGACCGGTCTTTCATGGATGCGTTCTCTACCGGCACTATGCGGGTCAACAGCCCCTGCGTGAGCACAAAGCCGCCCACGTGCTGGCTCAGGTGACGCGGAAAACGCTGAAGCTGTTTGGCCAGGGCAATCCACCGCTCCAAACGCTCTGCCGGCGGGGGGAAGAAGTCTGACCCCAATCGGTCAATGGCACTTTGCAACCGCTCTGCCAGCACCTCTCTGTCGTACATGCCCGGGTGCTCCTTGGCCAACGCAGTGATCAGGTCCTCGGGTATCTCCAGCGCACGACCTACGTCACGCAGCGCACTGCGCGGGCGGTAGCTGATGACCGTGGCGGCGATGGCGGCTCGTTCGCGGCCAAATTTTTGGTAGATGTACTGGATGACTTCTTCGCGCCGCTGGTGCTCGAAATCCACATCGATGTCAGGCGGCTCGTCGCGCTCGCGGCTCACAAACCGCTCGAACATCAGGTGCCCTTTCATTGGGTCTACCTCAGTGATATGCAAGCAATAGCACACCACCGAATTGGCGGCCGAACCCCGCCCCTGGCACAAAATGTGCTGCCCGCGGGCAAAGCGCACGATGTCGTGTACGGTGAGGAAATACATCTCGTATTTCAGATCAGCAATCAGGACCAGCTCATGCTCCATCTTCGCTTGCACCGAGTTTGGTATGCCCTGCGGGTAACGTTCCCTGGCGCCCTCACCGCAGTAATACCGAAGGGTCTGAGTGGGCGTACTGCCAGGCAACACCGCCTCCATGGGGTACTGGTAACGCAACTCATCCAGGGTGAATTGGCACTTATCCGCAATCACCCGCGTGTTGGCCAGCCACTGCGACGGGTAGATTGCGCCCAGCCTTTCCCGCGAGCGCAAATGCAGCTCGGCATTGGCTTGCAAGTCAAAGCCGCACTGCGCCACCGGCGCGCCCGAGCGCACAGCGGTCAGCACATCGTGCAGCGGCTTGCGCGAACGCACATGCATATGCACGTTGCCCGCCGCCACCAGGGGCAGGCCCGTGCAGTGCGCCAGTTGCTGCAGGCGTACGCGTTGCAACACATCATCCAGACCCATTGGCAATTGCGCCACCAGCCAAACATTCAAGCCAAAAAGGCTTCTAGCCCTCGTGGATATTGCGTAAGCCGCTTCTATATTGATAGCATCCGAAAACACCAAAAGAATTTCACAGTCCGTAAGCTGCGCCCACAAGGCTTGGTGGTGCGTCCCATGCCAGGCCACCTGGTACTGCCCCTTGGGCGCGGCCCGGCGGGCCGCAGTGATGAACTGGCACAGATTGCCCCAGCCCCGCAGGTTGTGCGCCAGCGCCACGACCGTGAAGCTGGCAGCGGATTCCAGCGGCACGACAAACTCGGCGCCCAGCAGCAACCTGAGCCCACTCGCCTTCGCCTGCACATGGGCGCGCACCACCCCGGCCACCGAACATTCGTCGGTGAGGGCCAGCGCGTGATAACCCAGTGAGGCCGCCCGCTCCACCAACTCTTCGGGCTGGGAGGCGCCGCGCTGGAAACTGAAGCTGGAGAGGCAATGCAGTTCGGCGTAAGCAGGGCAGGCGTCCATGATTTAACTGTTGTTTTATACAGTATAAACAACTCTTCAGGAGCGTGCCAAGGCGCCGGATTACCAATCGAAGCCTGCGGCCATAAAACTCCGCTTTACAGACTTTTACACAGGGGCATGTGCCACGCAGTCAACTTGCCTGTTCATCCTGTCGTTGTAGGTGGGTATCAACCACCAACTGAAAGACGACACATGAACTTCAAGACTCTGACCGCTGCTGCCCTGATTGCCAGCCTGTTCTCCCTGGGTGCTTTTGCCCAGTCTGCTGCTCCGGTGGCCAAATCAACCGTGGTCGCGGCAGACCAGACGGCGGTGAAGGCCGACAAAGCAAAGTTGACCGCTGATAAAGCAGCCAACGCTCCTGCCGCCACGATCAAGGCAGACAAGGATCAACTGAAAGCGGATAAGGCGCAAGCGAAGAAAGACCGTGCTGCGGCCCGCGCTGCCAAGAAGGCGAAGCCCGCTGCAACAGCGCAATAAGCTGCGTTGCATTCATAAAAAGCCCCGCACGGTGCAAACTGTGCGGGGCTTTTGTTTGCCTTAGTAATGCGGTGGCAGCTCTTCACTGGCCCGGCTGAAGGTTTGTCCCGCGCCTTCAGGCACTTGCTGGCGTAGTTGGCGCACTTCGCGCATGAGCCAATCAAGCTCCTGCTGCTGGCGCACGACCACCTGGTTGAGCTGGTCCAGCAGGTCTTCCTGGTAGCTGACCTTGATTTCCAGATCGGTCAGGCGTTGTTCATTGGCATCGTTTGGGTCCATAGCGCTATTGGACACCATGTGCGCAGGAGCTCAGCCGCCGTAACGGCGAACTTCACGCAGCATAAAGAGGTACAGACCTTCCACTTTCTCACGCGCCCAGGGCGTTTTACGCAAAAACTTCAGGCTGGAGCCCACGCTGGGGTCGTGCGTGAAGCAACGCACCGGAATGCGAACGCCCAGGTCCTCCCATCCGTAGTGCGCAGCCAACTCAGTGACGATAGCTTCCAGCGTCTTGCCATGCAGGGGGTTGCGGGCCTGAGTCTTGACCGGTTCAGGCACTGGGGTCGGATCGGATGTCGATGTCATAAGGCCTTTATTGTCCCCTGATCCGTCAACCGCCCCATAGTGCGTGCATAGTCCCGGCAAATCGGGCATCACTGTCAACACGCGCGGCCTGCCCCGCCACGTACACGGCGTCAAAGCGAGCGTCGGGGCTGGAAAAAACCAGGGCATCGAGCATGTGCTCAGCCGGAATGCCCAACAGCGCGGGGGACTGTGCATCCAACACGCAAAAGTCAGCGCGTTGGCCTATGGCAATTCCGCCAAGGGCCTGACCACTCGCCGCCCGGCCGCCAGCCAGTGCGGCTTCAAACAGGGCTGCAGCGCTGCTTTGCTGCCCCATCACCTGGGCGGCCATATTGCGTTTGCGGTGGGTCAGGCGCTGCGCGTATTCCAGCAGACGCAGTTCTTCGCTCCAGCGGCGGGTGACGTGACTGTCCGACCCTATGGAACACTGGCCTTTCACGGCCGCATAGCCCGGCAAATCAAACACGCCATCGCCCAGATTGGCCTCGGTGGCCGGGCAAATAACGATAGACGCGCCCCGCGCCTGCACGCCTGCCAATTCAGCGGGAGTCGTATGTGTGGCGTGCACCAGATTCCAGCGTGCATTCACGTCGGCATGGTTGAGCAGCCATTCGATGGGGCGCTGGCCGGTGTGGACCAGGCAGTCGTCCACCTCCTGCGTTTGCTCGGCAATGTGGATATGCACGGGCAATCCAGCGGTGTGCGCGTAGGCCGTCAACTCCTTGAGTGCAGCAGGATTCACTGCACGCAGAGAATGAATGGCCACGCCCACGTTGATGCGGGCGTCCCCCGCCGTGTGGCGCTGTACGTCTTCGACGATGCGAACGATGCTGTCGGGCGTGGATGCAAAACGGCGCTGGTCGTCACGCAAACCCGTGGCGGCAAAGCCCGAGCGCATGTAGAGCGTGGGCAGCAGCGTCAGACCCATGCCGGTGCGCTGGGCTGCGCGCACCAGAGCCAGTGACATCTCGGCCGGGCTGGCATAGGGCGCCCCGGCCATGGCATTGTGCAAGTAATGAAACTCGCAGACCTGCGTGTAGCCACCGGCCAGCAGCTCGGCATACAGTTGGCTGGCGATGGTTTCCAGCTGCTCGGGCGTGACGCAATTCGCCGCCGAGTACATGCGGTCGCGCCAACTCCAGAAGTCGTCCGCCGCGCCAGCCCCACTGCTGCGCCGCTCGGTCAGGCCGACGATGGCACGCTGGAAGGCGTGGCTGTGGGCGTTGACCACACCGGGCAGCACGGGGCCATTCAGCCGCGTGGCAGCCACGTGTTGCGCCGCGCTGGCGTTCGGCTCGATCTGGCTCCAGGTACCGTCTGCCGCGACACCCAGCAACACGTCATAAACCCAGGCACCGGCAACCAAAGCCTGCGCTGCGAAGAATTTTTTTGCTTCACTTTTCATAGCACCTCCGGCAGGTTTCCAGGGGGCTGGCGACCATTTCCTTCAACAAGGGCTGGATGCGGGAGGCCAACGCCTCGTCGTACGCAAAGGGTGGCACTTCCTGCATGTACAGGCTCTGGCACATCTCCAGCTGGATAGCATGAATGTGATGATCCGGCTGGCCGTAGTGGCGTGTGATGTAACCACCCTTGAAGCGGCCATTGACTGCCGTGCTGAACTGGGTCTGTGCACTAAAGGCCTGCACCACGGCTGCAGTGATAGCATCGCTGGCGCTGGCACCGCTGGCCGTACCGATGTTCAGGTCCGGCAAGCGGCCTTCAAACAGCCACGGGATTTCTGAGCGGATGCTGTGCGCATCCCACAGCAGCGCGTAGCCATGCAGTGCCTTGAGGCGGGCGAGTTCACTGGCCAACGCCGAGTGGTAGGGCTGCCAAACCACGTCGCGCCGCCGTGCACGCTCGGCTGCATCAGGCTCCTGCCCGCTCAGGTACAGCGGCTCGCCGGTGAAGAAGCGCGTGGGGCACAACTCGGTGTTGGAGGCGCCGGGGTACATGGGCGCATCGTCGGGCGGGCGATTCAGGTCGATCACATAGCGCGAGGTTTTTGGCATTAATACACTGGCGCCCAACGTCTCCAGAAAGTTGTAGAGCCGCGCCAGATGCCAGTCGGTGTCTTCCACCTCCAACGCGCGCGGCACATAGTGGGCACGCAGTTCGGCGGGGATGTGGGTGCCGATGTGCGGCATGCTGATCAGCAGGGGCACGCTGCCCTGCGTGAGCGTGTAGATCGCATTGGTGTTCATACCACTTGCCCCTTGAAAATCGTTTTCAATCGCGGGTTGGCGCCCAACGCGTAGGCCAGTTCAGCCGGACGCTGCACGTCCCACAACACAAAGTCGGCACGCTTGCCAGTCGCCAGCACACCACGGTCCGCCAGGCCCAGGGCCGCTGCCGCATTGCGCGTGACACCGGCCAGCGCTTCCTCGGGCGTTAGACGAAACAGGGTGCAGGCCATGTTGAGCATCAGCAGCAGCGAGGTGCAGGGTGAACTGCCCGGGTTGCTGTCGGTGGAGAGGGCCATGGGCACACCGTGCTCACGCAGCAGGGCAATCGGCGGCAACCTGGTTTCACGCAAAAAGTAGAAGGCCCCGGGCAGCAGCACGGCCACCGTCCCCGCCTCGGCCATAGCCTGCGCGCCCTCGACCGAAAGCCATTCCAGATGGTCGCAACTCAGCGCATGAAAACGCGCAGCGAGTTGCGCGCCGCCGCTGTCGCTGAGCTGTTCGGCATGCAGCTTGACCGGCAAACCCAAAGCCTGCGCTAGCGCAAACACGCGTTCGATCTGTGCCGCGCTGAAGGCGATGCGTTCGCAAAAGCCGTCGACCGCGTCGACAAGTCCCTCGGCGTGCAGGATAGGCAGCATCTGCAAAACCGAGTCTACATAGTCGTCCGTACGCCCGGCATACTCCGGCGGCACCGCGTGGGCACCCAGAAACGTGGTGCGCACATCCACGGCGTGCGTCTGGCCCAAGGCACGGGCGACTTGCAGGCACTTGCGTTCGTGGTCCAAGGCCAGGCCGTAGCCGGACTTGATTTCGAGGGTGGTCACTCCCTCTCCCACCAACTGTTGCAAGCGCCGGGCACTACCCGCTTGCAACTCTTGCGCGCTGGCGGCGCGGGTGGCCTGCACGGTGGAGGCAATGCCGCCGCCGGCACGGGCAATATCCTCGTAGCTGGCACCGTTCAGGCGCAGCTCAAATTCGTGGGCTCGGTCGCCGCCGTACACCAGGTGCGTGTGGCAGTCGATCAGCCCGGGCGTGATGAGGGCACCACCCGCATCGTGCTGCACCGTGCAACGCGCCAAAAGATCAGGGGGCAACTCGGCGCGCAGGCCACCCCAGGCCAGCGTGTCACCAGCGACGACCAGCGCGGCATCTTCGACCAGCCCATAGTCGCAAGGCGCGTCGGGCACCATGGTGGCGGCACGGCAATGGGTCCAGAGTTGAAGGCTCATACCGACATCTCCATCCACAGCGCGTGGGCCGCGCGGACCTGCACCGTGGCAGACGTTGTCACCGTGCGCCAGACCAGCGTGGCCGGTGGGACATACAGGTCTTCAGCATCAAATCGCACGCTAGCCCCCGAATTGATTGCGTAGACAGCTACTGTTTTAGTAGCAGGCACCGCGGCTTGAAAATCCCCTTGGATGCGCACCATGCGCGCCGGCAGGCTGCTGCCCTGCGCCATCAGGTTGAAATCTTGCGTGGGGCCGTTGATCAACTGGCAATCGGTGGCCAGACCACCGTCAAAACACAGGGGTGGGTCGGTCACCGTCAGGCGGTGCTCGCCCGCACCTGCCGCGCCACTGTCCGACGGCGTGCGCACGTTCAGCAGCACGCCAGCCCCCTGCAAAACCGCAAACCAGCGCGTGATGCCTTCAAAGCGAGAGAACGGCCCGCTGGCGGCCACCTCGGCCACCGACATGCGCCAGACCCACTCGCCCTGCGCGGGCCAGGCTGCGAGCTCGCGGGTGACGCCGCCGCCGTTGCGCCAGGGCGCTGCCTGCACGTCGGCCAGATGGATGGTGTGCCAGTTCATGCCTGAAACTTCCCCGCAAAGCTATAGCGTGATCCGGGGTACACCAGGCGCACCACACTGGCGACATGCCCGCCGCTTACAGTGCGCCGCACCATGGCCAGGCAAGCCTCGTGCGGCGGAATATTCAGCTGCAGCGCCTGCTCGGGAGTGGGCAGACAGGCCTCTATGGAATAGCTGGCTTCGGTCAATGGTGCCTCGATCAACAAATGGCGGGTGGGCGTCGTCTGGGTGAAATCGGTCTTCAAATAATCGGGCGCGGCAGCCGGGTTGACATAACGGTCCTCATACTGAATGGGCACGCCGTTTTCCAAATGAACCAGCACCGTATGAAACACTTTGGCCCCGGATCGCAAGCGTAGCGACTGCGCCAGGTCGGCACCCGCCTTCTCGGCCGCGCTGAGCAGTACGCGTGCGCCATGCACATGGCCACGCTCCACCACCTCTTCCTGAATGTCGCGAATGGTCAGGTTCGACGCAATACGGTGCAGCTCGGCCACAAAGGTGCCGGAGCCCTGTATGCGCGTGACCATGCCCTCGGCGGTGAGTTCGCGCAAGGCGCGGTTGACCGTCATGCGACTGATGCCAAACTGCTGCATCAACGTGGCCTCGCTGGGCACCGGGTCGCCCGGGCGCCACTCGCCGGAGCTGATGTGCTGCTGCACGAAGGCTTTGACCTGTAAGTAAGCGGGTGTCATGAATCAAATTCTAACGCGGTTGACACAAGTTGTATAGACAAGTAATAATCCGCCACTAAATAAATTTGAGGAGCTACCCATGTCCGATCTCTCCAACGCCAATTTTCTGGATAGCAAAGCCCGCCCCGTACGAGCACCCCGTGGCCCCGAGCTGAGCTGCGCCAACTGGCAAATTGAAGCAGCCTACCGCATGCTGCAAAACAACCTGGACCCCGAAGTCGCCGAGAACCCCGATGAACTGGTGGTCTACGGCGGCATTGGCAAGGCGGCGCGCAACTGGCCCGCGTTTGATGCCATTCTGGACAGCCTGCGCAAGCTCAAACCCAACGAGACACTCATGGTGCAGTCGGGTAAGCCGGTAGGCGTGTTCCGCACCCACGAGGGCGCACCGCGTGTGCTGATTGCCAACTCCAACCTGGTGCCCAAGTGGGCGACCTGGGAGCACTTCAACGAACTCGACCGCAAGGGGCTGATGATGTACGGCCAGATGACCGCCGGGAGCTGGATCTACATCGGCTCGCAGGGCATCGTACAGGGTACTTATGAGACCTTTGTCGAAGCCGGTCGCCAGCACTTCAATGGCGACCTGACGGGCCGTTGGGTGCTCACCGCCGGTTTGGGCGGCATGGGTGGCGCGCAGCCTTTGGCCGCTACTTTTGCCGGCGCCTGCTCGCTCAACATTGAATGCCAGCAGACCAGCATCGACTTCCGCCTGCGCACCCGCTATGTCGACGAACAGGCTTCGGACCTGGACGACGCCCTGGCCCGTATTGCCCAATACACCGCCGAGAAGAAAGCGGTATCCATCGCCCTGTGCGGCAACGCGGCCGACATCGTGCCCGAGCTCGTGAAGCGTGCCAAGGCCGGCGGCATTCGCCCCGACATCGTGACTGACCAGACCTCGGCCCACGACATCATCAACGGCTACCTGCCATCCGGCTGGAGCGTCGCAAAATGGAAGGCCGCGCAAAAGGACTCCACCCAACACGCGGCGCTGACCCAAGCCGCAGGCGAATCCTGCGCCGTGCACGTGCAGGCCATGCTGGACTTCCACGCCATGGGCATCCCCACCGTGGACTACGGCAACAACCTGCGCCAGGTGGCCAAAGACTACGGTGTGGCCAATGCGTTTGACTATCCCGGCTTCGTACCGGCCTATGTGCGCCCGCTGTTCTGCCGCGGCGTCGGCCCCTTCCGCTGGGTGGCACTGAGTGGCGACCCCGAAGACATCCGCAAGACCGACGCCAAGATGAAGGAACTGTTCCCCAACAACGCCGGCCTGCACCGCTGGCTGGACATGGCACAGGAGCGCATCGCTTTCCAGGGGCTGCCCGCACGCATTTGCTGGATCGGGCTGGGCGAGCGCCATCTGGCCGGCCTGGCGTTCAATGAGATGGTCAAGAGCGGCGAGCTCAAAGGCCCCATCGTCATTGGCCGCGACCACCTCGACAGCGGCTCGGTCGCATCGCCCAACCGCGAGACCGAAGCCATGATGGACGGCAGCGATGCCGTCAGCGACTGGCCCCTGCTCAACGCCCTTCTCAACACCGCCAGCGGTGCCACCTGGGTCAGCCTGCACCACGGCGGCGGTGTTGGCATGGGCTACTCGCAACACAGCGGCGTGGTCATCGTGGCGGACGGCACGCCAGAGGCTTCTGACAAGCTGGGGCGCGTGCTGTTCAACGACCCGGCCACCGGCGTCATGCGCCACGCCGACG
This sequence comes from uncultured beta proteobacterium, assembly GCA_903924955.1. GTDB lineage: Bacteria > Pseudomonadota > Gammaproteobacteria > Burkholderiales > Burkholderiaceae_C > Allorhodoferax. Next base: position 10,780 of record CAIYDK010000481.1, read on the forward strand.
CGGGCTACGACATCGCCCTGCAATGCGCCAAAGACAACGGCCTGAATTTGCCGATGCTGACGCAACCAGCAGCCTGATCTCACCTATTTCAACGCACATAAAACCCGACATGAACATCCAACCCGGCCAACTCACGCTGGCGCAACTGCGCGCCCTGCACACCCACATCACACCCCTGACGCTGGACGCCGCAGCCCGGCCCGGCATCCAAGCGGCCGCCGACCTGGTGCACAAGGCGGCACAGGGCGGTGCTGCCGTCTATGGTGTCAACACCGGCTTTGGCAAACTGGCCAATCAGCGCATTGCGCAGGCTGACCTCGAAACATTGCAACTCAACCTGCTGCGCTCGCATGCCGTCGGCGTGGGCGAGCCCATGTCGGAGCCCGTGGTGCGCCTGATTTTGTTGATGAAGGCGGCCAGCCTGGCGCGTGGCTATTCGGGCATTCGCGAACTGGTCATCGACCGGCTGTTTGCGTTTTACAACCTCGGCATCACCCCCGTCATTCCGTGCCAGGGCTCCGTCGGCGCATCGGGCGACCTGGCCCCGCTGGCCCACTTGTGCCTGCCGCTGATTGGCGAAGGCGAAGTGTTTTACGGCAGCACCCGCATGCCCGCCGCCAAAGCCCTGCACATGGCCAAGCTGGAGCCGATCAAGCTGTCGGCCAAGGAAGGCCTGGCCCTGATCAACGGCACACAGGTATCAACGGCGCTGGCGATTGACGCCTTGTTTGCAACCGAGCGCCTGTTTGAAGCAGCGGTGATCTCTGGCGCCGTCACGCTGGACGCGGTGCGCGGCAGCGACGGCCCGTTTGATGCGCGCATCCACGCCGTGCGCGGCCAGCCCGGCCAGATCGCCTGCGCCTCGGCCTACCGTGCGCTTACCAGTGGCAGCGCCATCCGCAAGTCGCACCTGGAAGGTGACGACCGCGTGCAAGACCCCTATTGCCTGCGCTGCCAGCCCCAGGTCATGGGCGCCTGCCTGGACCAGATGCGCTATGCCGCGGACGTACTGCTGATTGAGGCCAATGCCGTCACCGACAACCCGCTGGTGTTTGCCGACACCGGGACGCTGTTATCAGGTGGGAATTTTCACGCTGAGCCAGTGGCACTGGCCGCCGACGCGCTGGCGATTGTGATCGCCGAGATCGGCGCCATCACCGAGCGGCGCATTGCCATGCTGGTGGACACCGTGGTGTCGCGCCTGCCCGCGTTCCTGACGCCCGAGCCCGGTCTGAACTCGGGCTTCATGATCGTGCACGTGACGGCTGCGTCACTGGCATCAGAAAACAAATCGCTGGCCCACCCCGCCAGTGTGGACAGTCTGCCGACCTCGGCCAATCAGGAAGACCATGTGAGCATGGCCACCTTCGCCGCGCGGCGCCTGCAAAACATGCTGCGCAACACCGAATACATCGTGGCCATCGAACTGCTGGCGGCCGCACAGGGCATCGAATTCTTGCGCCCGCTCAGGAGTTCTGCGGTGCTCGAAGGCATCCTGGCGCTGGTGCGTTCGGTGTCGCCCGCCATGATGGTGGACCGCAGCCTGGCGCCCGACATGGAGCTGGTGCGCAGCCTGATCACCCAGGGTCGCATCGGGCTGGCGGGCGAGGCACAGATCAGCGAGCTGAGTGCGCTGCGCCTGGGTTAGCCCGCGGCTTGCTGACGGGCTTGGCAGTTGGCTTGGCCACCGCCGGCTTTTTACCGGCCGCTGGTTTGGGCAGAAATGCCGCCTCCAACTCGGCCAATGCATCGGCCGTGTACACCGCCAGGCGCTGCATGCTGGGCATGGACGAGTGGCAGCCGGTGAAACCGAAATTCATGAAACCGGCGTAGCTCTGGCAGGTGATGTTGAGCGCCTGCCCGTGCGTCACGATGGACGCAGGATAGGTCGCCACCATTTCCGCACCCCGCAGATACAGCGGCTTGTCGGGGCCGGGCACGTTGGATATGGTGATGTTGAACATGGGCCGAATGCGCCCGCCAATGCCGGTGAGTAGCGTGAGGATGGTGGGCGCCATCAACAGCACGGTGTACTGCATCATGGCCTGACGCGGCAAGCTCTGCACATGCTCCTTGGCCTGCTTGACAGACTGGCGGATGGCAGTCAGCCGCTCACGCACATCGGACAGGTTGGTGCCCAGCGTGGAGACGATGAAGGTAATGGCGTTGCCATTGCCCGTGTCGTCCTTGGGGCGCACCGAAACCGGAATACCGGCCGTGAGGGGCTTGTCAGGCAAGTTGTTCGACTCTTCCAGAAAGCGCCGCAGGGCGCCCCCGCAAACGGCCAGCACGATGTCGTTGAGTGTGCAGTCGGCGGCCGCTGCCAACTGGCGCATACGCTCCAGAGAAAACTGCTGCGTCGCAAAACGGCGCTTCTCGCGCACTCGCCCGTTGAGCACCGAGCGCGGTGCGACAAACGGCAGGGCCATGCTGTCGCCCGGCTCCATGGCGTGTTTGACCAGCTTGCCAAACGCCGCCACCAACTGGGGCACCGTGGTGGCCTGAACACGAAGCTCTTGCACCGCGCCGGCGATGGCGTGGGTCACCGTGGGCAACAACGCTTCATGGCTCTTGCGGGTCTTGGCGGTATGCGCGGCCTTGCCCGTGGCCCAGAAGGGTGGCATATGCAGGCTCTCGGCCCGATCAAATGACATTCCCTGCTGTAACAGTTTGACTCCGCTGATGCCGTCGATCAGCGAGTGGTGCATCTTGATGAAGAGCGCAAACCGGTTGCCCTCCAGCCCCTCGATCAGGGTGCACTCCCATGGCGGGCGTGACAAATCCAGCGGCGTGCTTTGCAGGCGCCCCACCAGCTCACCGAGCTCACGCTCGCCACCCGGCCAGGGCAGCGCCGCGTGGCGCACGTGGTATTCGAGGTCAATATTGGTGTCTTCCACCCAGACCCGCACCGGATTCATGCTGAACGACTGCTTCAGGCGCTGGTTCCAGGGCGCCTTGAACTCGCGGTGGCTGCGATACGCCGCCATCGTCTTGCGCATGAAGTCTTTGGGCGCATCGTCCGGCAGCTTGAATTGCAACAAACCGCCCACGTGGTTGGGTGTGGCCCGGGTCTCGGTAACGATCCAGGCGGCGTCTAGCGGATTGAGGCGAATGGGGTTCATACGGGTGGCTCAGCAATGGCGTTTAAGAGGGATTCAGCTTACACCGACTCACGACTCTGCCTACTTAGGCATAACCCGGCATCGAGCCTGGGAGCCTGTGCGGCAGAGTGTTCTGCGCAGGTCAAGGAGGAGACCGCGCAGCGGGCGGGGGACACGGAGCAGAGCGCTCTGCCGCACAGGCTCCCAGGCTCTCAGTGTTTGGTC
>CAIYDK010000482.1 GCA_903924955.1 uncultured beta proteobacterium
ACGCTGCTCGGTCCAGGCCAGATGGTCGGTCTCCTCGGCGCTCGCGCGAAGAAAATGGGAACGCAGGCCGGCATTGCTGGTGGCAAAAGCCTGCGCCGTGTAGAGCGCCTGGGCGCACACCTCGCCCACATGGTTGACCCGCATCAGGGCGCCCGAGTGGGCCTTCTCCGCGTCAGTCAGCACCGTTTCCTGGCCTGCGAGTGTCGGGCAGGCATGGCTGGCGCGGGGGGTGGCAAACAGGGTGCGCAAGGCGGCGTCGGCGGTGCTTAGCAAGAGGTCCATCCGTGGGTTCCTGTTCGATAAATGGTTTGATCAGTAGGGGCGTGCGCGCAGTGACTCAAACCAAAGTTTGTCTTCGACCAGGGATGTCTTGGCCTTTTGCTGCTCTTCATCGTCCAGGAAGAGTGTCTCACGCATTCGATATTCGATCGTTGGCAAGGACAAAATACCTGCTTCGATACCGGCGCGTATCCACTGCCTGTCTTTTGGCTCAGAGCGTGCGTATTTGGAGATGGCACAGTCGTTGGAATCGAGGTATTTCACTTTCACACCGGAGGCAAGCACCTGGCGGACCATCCTGGTCTGCCAGCCATCCGGCAAGGTGGGAAGGTCTGGGCTGACCGCATCGAAGTAGTAACCGTGCTCCTGGTGGAAGGCGCTGTCCTCGCCGAATTCTTTTGAGAACTCTTGCGCCCGATTCGGGTCTCGTTCGGGGTAGGCGTGGACCTCCATCGACTGGGTCATCCGTGGTGGCAGCTTGTCGCCGCTGACGCCAAGCGCTGACAAGCTTCCGATTACGACGAACTCGTCCAGTCCGCTGCTGCTCCGGATCGCGCTCAGGACGCGGTCGATGTCTTCGACTTTCATGACACGCTGAGCGCAAAAGGGGTGTTCTGACGCAATGCCGGACCCCATTCATCGTCCATCGCCAGCAACTTCCTGGCGACCTGCTTGGGTTCTGCATTCAGGATTTCGAGCCAGCGTTCGATGTAAACCGGGCTGCACAGATCCTTCTCCTTCCAGAGTTGGACCATGCGCAGAGCGTCTTCCTTGAGCGCCAGGGCCTCAGCGCCTCCCAAGGCAAATTTCACAGCCAGCTTCAAATGCTTTTCCCGTGAAGCTGCCAGTTTGGCTTGGTGATCGGCCCGCGCCTGGCGGCGCCTGGCCATGTGCGGGCTCTCCGGCATCAATCCAAATTCAACCCCGAGCACCCGGCCTGCCAGTTCGAAGCTTGATACCTGAGCATCCTTGCCCTTCTCCATCTGGATCAGCGTCGTGCGGCTGATGCCCGCAGCTGCCGCCAGTGCTTGCTGCGACATACCCTTTGAAAGCCGCAAGGACCGAAGGGCTTTGCCGATAGTTTCCAGAGAGTCGTTCATGTACAGCATTCTAAACATGTACTGAATAACGGCTACTTGGCTGCCGGGCGTATTGGTGTCGATGCGTGCCTGCATCAACTTGTTGCAAGTCAACAACGAAAGCGCCAGCTTTGCCAAAGTTTACGGGCTTTTCCTTTGCCAAGCCCTTCGGCCTCTGGTTCAATCGAGCCAACTTCCTGAAATAGGAGGTTGGCCCGGGGTCCGAAAGTATCAATCCGGTGCCCTATGTTTAACCTTGGAGTAACTCAATATGAAAAGATCCCTCATTGCTCTGGCTGCCCTGGCAGTTGTCGGCGCCGCTTCCGCACAATCTTCCGTAACGATGTTCGGCGTGGTTGACGCCACTTTGGCCTTCGGTAATGGCGACACCGCCAACAAGACCCAACTGACCAATTCCGGCTACAACAGCAGCCGTTTTGGTGTGCGTGGCGTTGAAGACCTCGGCGGTGGCCTGAAGGCTTCCTTCCACCTTGAAGCTGGCGTTAACAATGACAACGGCGCAGGCGCTGCCACCAACGACAACAATCAAGCCGCTGTGAGCACCACCATTGGGCGCACACAAGGTCTGACTTTCAACCGCAAGTCGGTCGTCAGCCTGATGGGCGGCATGGGCGAAATCCGCCTGGGTCGTGACTACACGCCCCAATTCTGGAGCTTCACCGTGTTTGACCCGTTTGGTACCAACGGCGTTGGCACGACACAAGCTTTGAACAGCAGCGGCGGCGGTCAGACCATCGTTCGTGCTTCCAACAGCATCGCTTACCTGTCACCCACCGTCAGCGGTTTCGCTGTCTGGGCTCAGACGTACTTTGGTGAAAACCTCTCGACCGCAGCTTCGCAAGCTGGTGACGGTAGCGCTGTCCGTCTGACCTATGACAATGGTCCTCTGAGCCTGGCTCTGGCCTATGCCAAGACCACCACGAGTGCCAGCACCGACGTGCAAACCACCAATGTGGCCGGTTCGTACAACCTCGGCGTTGCACAACTGATGGGTTTCTGGAACAAGGATGCCAACACCGGCGTGGCTGACGTGACTGGCTACACTCTGGGCGCTTTGATTCCTGCCGGCCCTGGCACTGTCCGCGTTTCGTTCTCCAACTCTGACAACGGCACCGCCAAGACCGACAAGTTCGCTCTGGGTTATGTCTATGACTTCAGCAAGCGCACTTCCGTGTATGGCACGTTCGCCAGCCTGTCCAACTCCGGCGGCGCTGCCCAAGCTCTGAACGGTGCTGTGACTCCGGCCAACGGTTCCTCCACCGGCTTTGATCTGGGTATCAAGCACACGTTCTAATCTGGCGCTGACGCAAGTCAGTTAAAGACCTAACGTCTAAGACCCCGCTGCGGCAACGTGGTGGGGTTTTTTGCGTCTGTGACTTGTTGGTGCGCTGTGTTGACACAGATTGGTCATGAAGGAATACCCCCAAAATGGGGGATAGACACTTGGCGATTTGGATAGTAAAACATCACGACAATCTCGGAGAGATATTTGAGCTCGAATTACGGCCCGATTGGTTCCAGCAATACGGGCTCGTACTGTGTTGCCGGTACTGCAGGGCCCTACCCGGCGAGTGCAACAGCTGGTCAGACAGGCTGCGTCGCTACGTATGCCTGCTATACAAGCAGTGCAAAGACTGTTGGAACAGGAACACAAGTGATGTCATATGTCACCGCGGCTGGTAGTGCTGCAAATACGCTGGACGTCCAGATGATCACCAATATCTACGACACCTCAAACCAACTCGCGGGATCAGGAGCCAGTACCTTCACGATTTCGAGCGCGGGCGTGCCAAGTCTCACTCGATTTGAGATGTTGGTGGCAGCGAGTGGCATGACTCTGAATATCGTTGGGCAGTGAATCTGCGGTCACGCGTTTGACACGGCTGCGGCATCGTGGTGGCTTTGGTTCGAGCGAGGCTAGTGCGTTTCTTGGTAGCTTGATTCAGCCCTGACAGTGGCTTTTTTGACCACAATTTCAAATTAGAATCCGACTATGAGAGCTTCTAACTATTCCTTTCTTGTAATCTGCCTGATCTTGAGCCTGCATACTCAAATCACCTACGCAGACACTGCCCCAGTATCCCCGTCAAAGGACAACTCGTCTCTTGACATCGTCTTTTGGGAAAGCGTTAGAAATAGTCGACGAGTGTCTGAACTGGAAGCGTATTTAGCGCAGTTTCCTTCTGGAGCGTTCGCAGCGCTAGCTAGAGGAAGAATCGACGATATTAAAACTTCGCGACAAGTACCTGACCAAATTCCAACCGTCGCTACGCGACAAGTGTCTGTCGCTGGCGGACCGATGGGAACTTTCGTGATAAGAGACTCCCTGTCTCGGCAAGCACGAAATATGGAGGTGACTATTCAATCAGTGGACGCGGGGAAGACTGTTTATTCTTCCGGAGATGTGATCAACAGCGACGGCGAGGTGCAGCAGGTCAGGATTGGTGAGGCGGTGGTACAGGTTGTGTCAGGATCACTCTGGACTATTCCGATCAGAGCAGGTACATCCGGGGTCGCAAACATTAGACGCGTCGACGTGAGTTACAAGGCACCGGGCAAGTTAACTTGGAACGCGGTTGACTCAGGCGAAGGTAAGGTCAAGATACAAGCGAAAGTGTCCTATTTGGTAGAAACATCTTATGGTCGCCACGTCCTGGTGGGAAGGTGGTTTGGTGTGTTTAAAGGTGCTTCATCCCTACCGGAATCGTTTACAGCCAATGTCTCAGGAACAGGCGGCGGTGGTCGAGAAATCAATAAGGTTTCAGGAGAATTGATGGCACCAAAACCGTAGCTCACTTGGTGCCTCAGCGACGTATCGATCGTCATTCCAGTGATCCGCGTTGGTTACAATTTTGGTATCCACAGGCGGTCGTCTTTCTCCTGCCAATCGTAGAAATGGCGCGCTGTAAATTCAGGACTAGGTAAGTCACTCTGGCTCCCTGGCCAGATTCGGCAGAAGGGTGCCTACCATAAGCGAGGAATGTTGGTTTGCTCATGCTTGGTTCAAGTTGGATAGCACCGGTGTCCCGATGGGTGCTGTGGGAGGCTTCTGCAGGGGGAAGCGACGCACCCTCATCGGTCGAGCTTGCCTTTATTGATCCCATGCTGCGGCGCCGTCTCAGTCGGCAAGCGAAGATGGCACTTTTTGTGGCACATCAATGTGCTTATGATCAAATTGGCGTGCGCTTCGTCTATGCGTCACGCCATGGCGAACTCGCCCGTACCACGGCCATGCTCAACGATCTGGCCAACAACGAGGCCCTGTCGCCCACGGCATTCAGCATGTCAGTCCTTAGTGCTACCCCGGGGCTGTTTTCAATTTTTCAGAAGAACACAGCACCGTCAACGGCCATTTCCGCTGGCCTTGATAGTTTTGGATACGGATTGCTTGAAGCTTGTCTACAACTCAAGGCAAAACCGGAACAGCCGGTTTTGCTGGTTTATGCCGACGAAGCGCTACCGGACGTGTATGGCGAAGCCGAGATGAGTGATTTCAAGCCGCACGCTGTCGGCTTGCTGTTGCAAACCGGTGCGACAGTACAGGTCGACTGTCGCACCTGCTTATCTACAGACGGGCTGAATACAGAACCTGATTCTCGTGCTTTTTTTCGCTGTCTTGAAGAGGGACACTCGCATTGGAACTGGAATAAGTGCAGACCATGAATGCGAGTGTTAATTATTACTGGCGACTGGTCGCGACTGGTGGCTGTTTTGCGGTGTTCGGTATTGGTGGATTGGTCTTGTCGTTGTTTGTTTTCCCGTTGTTGCTGTTGGCCCCTGCCAGCACACGCGCACGGCAGGCGCGCTGGGTAATTCATAAATCCTTTGGCCTCTTCATGACTCTGATGGAAAGAGTAGGCATCATGCGTCTTGAAGTGATCGGCGGTGATCGATTACTCACGTGTCGGAACACCCTGGTCTTGGCTAATCATCCAACCCTGATTGATGTCGTCGCACTGGTTTCGCTGATGCCAGAAGCAAGTTGCGTGGTGAAGCGGGCACTGTGGAAGAACCCTTTTCTTGGTGGCGTTGTACGCGCCGCGGGTTACGTCAGAAACTCAGAGCCAGAAACTTTGATCGACGATTGCGCCAGTGATCTTGCTGCCGGCAATCCAATGCTCATTTTTCCTGAAGGCACGCGAACACTGCCGGGCAAGCCACTGCACTTCCTTCGTGGACCTGCCCACATTGCGTTGAAGAGTGGCATGCCTATTCTGCCGGTAGTTATCGTATGCCGTCCAACGACGTTAACTAAACAGGAAAGGTGGTGGCAAATTCCCAACCGCCGTTTTCATTTGCGCATTGAAGTGATGCAGCCGATCAGCACTCGTGGTTGGGGGCAGAGTGGGGTGGCGCAATCGATTTCTGCCCGTAAACTGACACAGGCGCTTGAAGCCTATTTCACCAAGGAACTAGAACGTAATGAATGACACTGAAAAACTGAACATGCTCATGCATGAAATCAAATGTCTAATTATTGATGCCCTTACCCTCGAAGATACTTCGCCTGACGATATTGGTGACGAGGAACAGCTATTTGGTGATGCCGGGCTGGCGCTTGATTCGATCGATGCACTGGAACTTGGGATTGCATTGCGGAAAAAATATCAACTGCAACTTGAAGCCAACGACAGTGAGAACCGGGAACATTTCCGATCAGTAAGCAGTCTTGCGCGTTTGTTACTGGCGCGCGCCGCAGTTAAATGAAATTTCAATCGAAACCAAACCAAACCGCGTCCACATGGAGTCATGAATGAATGATGAACAAATCCTGGAAAAACTGAAGACCATCCTGGCCGAATCTTTCGAGATCGACCCGGAGCGTGTCCAGGTCGAGACCAATCTTTTCGACGACCTCGATCTAGACAGCATTGACGCCGTTGATTTGGCTATCAAGCTGCAAGAGTTGACCGGCAAACGCATTAAGCCGGAAGACTTCAAGAATGTTCGAACCGTTGGTGACGTCATTGTTACTGTGCGTTCGTTGCTTGCGGCCTAAAGTCTGAATATCGTGCAGACGGCGTTGATTGGGCGGCGTGTTTTGCAATCACTCCTATGGCTCAGCTACCCGATGATTATTTTCTTCGGCTTGCAGGTATTGGAGCCGCGTTATGTCGCTGGACTGCTGGGGCTAACACTGCTTCTGCGTCGACGCAGTGCTGCTCGCCGACTACTCAACGGGCTATCCGCCGCTGACTTCGCTGGTCTAATCGCCCTGTTATCTTTGGCCGTCTTTACTGTAGTGACCAATAGTGAGATTTTGTTGCGCCTTTATCCAGTCGCAGTTAGCCTGTGCATGCTGCTGCTTTTCGGACTTTCACTAAAAACGCCGCCGTCCATGGTGGAACGCTTCGCCCGAGTGAATCAACCCGACCTCACCACCAGCGCGGTGCATTACACGCGACATGTCACTCAAGTCTGGTGCATTTTCTTTATCGCAAATGGGGCGATTGCAGCCTATACAGCGATTTATTCGAGCCGCGAGATCTGGTCGCTTTATAACGGGATGATCTCGTACCTACTGATGGGTGCTTTGTTCGCGGGTGAGTGGCTGGTCCGCCGGCGCTTTGCATCACGTAGGCTTGGATGAGTATGTTCAAACCGCTTCACCTTCTTTTTTCGAGTGGCCGCGATACTGCACATCCGGTGTGCCATGATGGTTCTCGCTTTGTCAACTGGCATGAGTTCGCGTGTGATGTTGAAGCTCGAGTTGCCTCGTTGCAGGATCGTTCGGAGTCCCGCTGGCTTCTTGCTAGCAACGACCCGAAGGATTTTTGCACTAGCTTGCTCGCGTTGCTGCATGCTGGCAAGCAGGTGGTTATCCCTCCCAATTCACAGGCAGGCACGATAGCGCAGTTGGACAACGTCTTCGACGCAGTCGTCGATGGGCAAGCGTGGCCTGTTTCGAAAAATTCCCCGGGATCTCTGGCGCCGATTAACCCCCATACGGCGATCATCGACATCTACACTTCGGGCAGCACGGGTGAGCCCAAGCAAATACGCAAGACGTTGGCGCAGTTCGAGGCTGAGATCATAGTGTTGGAATCACTGTGGGGTTCCACGCTTGGGCAGGCAACGATTGTTGCATCGGCCCCGCATTACCACTTCTATGGCTTGCTGTTTCGCTTGTTCTGGCCGCTTGCCGCTGGGCGCCCGTTCGACACTGTTACTTGTCTCCATCCGGACGTTCTTGCAGGGCGCCTCCGGTTACTCAGAGACGTTGTCCTGGTTTCCAGCCCGGCATTGCTTTCGCGCCTGCCTGAGTTAGTCCCCTTGGATTCTCTTCAGCCGCAACCTCGCATTATTTTTTCTTCCGGTGGCCCATTGCCTAGAACTGTAGCCCGCGAGTTTCATCGCCAACTTGGGACGGCGCCAACCGAAGTTTTTGGCAGCACGGAAACAGGGGGCATTGCCTGGAGGTGTCAGGAAAACGATGACATATGGACGGTAATGCCCGGTATACACATTGAAAGCGGGGTCGACGGCGCTCTTTTGTTGCTCTCACCTTATATTCTCGGCACAGAGCTATGGCGTATGGATGATGCCGTCGAAATCTTAAGTGAAGAGTGCTTTTATTTGCGCGGTCGATTGGACCGAATCGTAAAAATCGAGGAAAAGAGACTTTCGCTTCCTGATATGGAAGGTAGGCTTGCTAAGCATCCATGGGTTGCAACTGCTGCAGCGGTGGCGTTGCCCGGTCGTAGGCAGACTATTGGGGCGGTTGTTGTCCTGAATACTTTGGGCCGCCAGCAATTAGTTACCCAATCCCGTCGAGCAGTTTGTCTGGCGCTTCGTCGCCATCTTGCGGAGCATTTCGATACCGTGCTGCTTCCCCGTCGTTGGCGTTTTCCGGAACAATTGCCGTTCAACGACCGTGGAAAACTAACCAACTTGGCGGTCACCGAGCTCCTATTGAGTGCCGAATATGCCTCGTCAACTCCCTGAAGTGTTGTCCGTTCGACGCGGCACTGCCATCGACGGCCAGATTTTCATCGATCTGTATATCCCGACTGATATTGTCCATTTCCCTGGCCACTTTCCCGGTTTGGCAATCTTGCCAGGCGTTGTTCAAATCGACTGGGCGGTGCGCTTGGCGCGCTTGCATCTTCCGATCGATGGCCAGTTCACTCAAATGGAAAATATCAAATTTCAGGCGTTGATCTTGCCAGATGCGCGTGTTGTACTCACTCTGACTTGGATTCCAGAGAAATGGCGGCTTGAGTTTTCATTCTCAACCAGTTTGCGTAAGTATTCCAGCGGCCGAGTAATCTTCGGGGGAGGGCCATGAATTTCAATCCCTGTCTTCTCATTCCGATTTACAACCACAAGGACAGCATTCGCAGTACTGTGGAACGGTTGGCGGGCCATTGCTTACCCATCCTCATCGTTGATGATGGCAGTGATGAAGCGACTAAACACACGCTCGCGATGATCGCATTAGACTACTCAGTTGTCCGGTTGCTCGGTTTGCCGCAAAACAGTGGCAAGGGCGCGGCCGTAATGCACGGCATGCGCGAAGCTCGCAAAGCGGGGTTCAGCCACGCGCTGCAGATTGACGCAGATGGCCAGCACGATTCCGCTGATATTCCTCGCTTTCTGGAGAGTGGTGAAGCCAAACCGGATGCTGTAATCTGCGGCAAGCCGATCTTTGATGCGTCTGTTCCAAAGGGGCGGCTATACGGGCGCTACATCACTCACTTCTGGATACGAATTGAAACTTTATCGTACGCGATCGGTGATTCGATGTGCGGCTTTCGACTGTATCCGCTGGCATCGGTATGCGCACTGATTGGAAGAGTGCAGTTGCCGAAGCGCATGGATTTTGATCCGGCAATCCTGGTCCGCCTTTCGTGGTCCGGCGCCAAGTTTGAAAACATCCCAACGCGTGTTGTTTATCCAATAAATGGTTTGTCGCACTTCAATATGCTGCAGGATAATTTTCTTATCACCAAGATGCACACCAGTCTGACCTGCGGCATGCTGCTTCGTCTTCCGATGCTGATATGGCGCAAATTCATACCTTCCGGCGAAAGTGGCACGCATTGGTCAAAGCTTGCGGAACGTGGAAGTGGCGTGGGTGTGCGCATTGTGTTCCTTTGTTACCGCTTGCTTGGCGAGCGCGCCGCGAGACTGCTCCTCCTGCCAATTGTTGGGTACTTTTTTCTTACCGGAAGCAAGTCACGTTCGGCATCCCTGGCGTACTTGCATCGGCTCAATGCGCATAGGGCTGCAATTGGCGAAGCCACTCTGTCCACCCCCGGTTGGCGCGAAAGTTTCCAGCATATGCAGGCCTTCGCACAGTCTGCCCTCGACAAGTTGACCGCATGGATGGGCGGTTTTGACAGCCACCGTGTCGACTTCCCGGATCGGGTCGAGTTGGATCGCCTGATTTCATCCGGGCGCGGCGCTGTCCTGATAGGCTCACATTTGGGCAATGTTGAAATGACGCGAGCTCTAGCCACTACTGAGCGCCGGGCAATCATCAACGCCGTTGTTTACACTAAACACGCACAGCGCTTCAATCAAATATTGACGCAGGCCAATCCAAGTTTCAGCGCAAATCTGATTCAGGTTTCGCATTTTGGCCCTGAAACTGCGATCATGCTTAAAGGCAAGATTGATCGAGGAGAGTTGCTGGTTATCGTTGGTGACCGGACACCTCCCACCGAGGGAGGAAGTAGTCGCCGCAGCAGTGGGGTTGATTTCTTGGGGAAGAAGGCGCAATTCGGTCACGGTCCGCTTATTCTGGCCAGCTTGCTTGATTGCCCTGTTTATCTTTTCTTCTGTTTACGCGAGGGGGAGCGTTACCGAGTCTATTTGGAACCTTTCGCAGAACGTGTTGTGTTGCCGCGAGCCGAACGCCAGGAGAGGTTGCAGGTGTATCTTGAACAGTACGCGCGACGATTGGAGGCTCATTGTTTGAAAGCGCCTTTTCAATGGTTTAATTTCTATGATTTTTGGCGACAGGATTCTTCAACGGCCGTTTCGAGGCTACAAGCATGACAACCAGTTTTCCGATCCATTACGCACAGAACGGAACCCAAAATGACACCGTCGTTAAAACTTGTAGGTTGTCATACACCAGGACGGTGAATACCCATGTTTAAGCTTAGTGCAACCATTGATGTCGAGGTGCCTTTTCACGATGTCGATGCCATGAGCGTTGCTTGGCACGGGCACTATGTCAAGTACTTTGAACTAGCCCGCTGCGCATTACTTCGTCGTTTCGATTACGACTATCCGCAGATGCAGACTTCCGGTTATTTATGGCCAATTGTCGAGTGCCATCTGAAGTATGTTCGCCCAGCACTTTACAGTCAGAAGCTACGGGTTGAAGCGAGGTTGTTGGAGTACGAAAACCGCATCAAGATTGCCTATCTGATTTCTGACTGCATTACGGGTGAGCGGTTGACCAAGGGCTATACAACCCAAGTGGCGATTGATGCGAAGACGCGTGAATTGCAGTTTTTGTCCCCGCCCATCGTACTGGCCAATTTGGAGCGTGCATGCGCTTGTTAGGCCTCATCTCCCGCTTGCTGCTAATCGCTACGATCAGTTGGTTGGGGTCGTTGCATGCCGCGGAGGGGCATGCGCTTGAGCGCATTGGCATGCGGATTCAGCAGTACCAAGTAGTCCGCGCTGATTTCACCCAAACCAAACAGATGACTGCGATGAAAAGACCTCTTGTAACAGCAGGTCGTTTGGTCTTCTCGCGTAAGCATGGGGTGCTATGGCAGATTGAAGAGCCGTTCCGCATGAGCTATGTACTTGGGGAGGACAAGATTGTGGAAATCGGTTCTGATGGCATACGCCGTGAACGCAGTTTGCGTGAGGTCCCAGGGCTTATTCAGGTGGGTCGTGTTTTTCGTGCGCTGCTTGGTGCGAATAGCAACGCTTTGCGCGAGTATTTTGAGGCGACGGTGCGCGGTGAGGCGGGTCGATGGGAGATCGATTTAACACCGCGGCAACCGCAACTTGCGCAGTTTTTAACGGGATTGCAACTGTCTGGTAGTGATTTTGTCGACATTCTGCGCATCAACGAAGCTGGTGGAGATGTGACACAAATTCGTTTTTACAACTCACAAGGGGCAACAGTGCCAAGCGCCGCGGAATTGCTGCTCTTTAATGGTGAAGCATCGGCGACATCCCCAAAACTTAGCAAGCCATGAGTGGGATGCGACTTCGAGCCGGACTCTGGCTCCTGCTCGCCTTAGGTGTCGTGCTCGCATGCGCTGTACAGTTCGCCGGTTCTGGACGTGTGCCGCTACAAACCAATTTGTTCGCACTGCTACCGCCTACCGAACGCAACCCGCTCGCAGAGGAGGCCGTCGGCAGACTTGCCGATGCTGCTGGCAACAGGGTCATTTTCCTTGTTGGACGGGGTACACCGGAAATCGCCGCAGTTGCTGCGCGCAGCTTTGCAAAGCAGTTGAGCGAGTCCGGGGATTTCCGCGAGGTGATCGTAGAAATACCGCCCTTCAAACCAAAGCAACTGACCAGTGTCTATCTGCAGAACCGTTTCAATTTTCTTGCCGATGCAGATCGTCGCGCACTGAGTGCTGGTGAAGTTGATTTGCAAGCCCGTGTGGAGCGTAAGCTTTACGCCCCTTTCCGTTTTGGTCTGACACTTTCAACGGTCGATGACCCGCTTGGCTTAACTGATGCTTGGCTTGCCGGTTTGCCACTGAATAATCTGAAACTTGAGCCGGAAGATGGGCTGTTGGTCAGTCACACAACTGACCAAGCCTGGGTCTTCGTTTCTGCTGAAGTACTAGGCTCCGTCTACCAAAACGATACTCAACGACGTGTAACCCGAACCGTGGCGGATGCGGAAAGCGCGTTGCAAAGGGTTGACCCCAGCGCACAAGTGTTGCGCAGTGGTGCCGTGTTTTACGCAGCGGCCGCACGTGTTAGCGCCGAGAAGGAGGTCGATCTGATCGGCGCTGGTTCGTTGATTGGTATGCTGGCACTGCTGTATTTGGTTTTTCGTTCACTGCGACCGCTGGCGCTGGGGCTGCTTTCCGTCGGTTTTGGAATCGCCACAGCAGTAGTTGTAACAGTCTGGCTCTATGGCGAAATGCATCTAATTACGATTGTTTTTGGTGCCAGCCTGATTGGCGAGGCGATCGACTACGCAGTTCAGTATTTCGCCGCCCACCTTGGTGCTGGTCAAAGCTGGGAGCCAATGGTCGGCCTACGACGGATCGCGCCGGGGTTGACCCTTGCGCTCGCAACCAGCCTGTTGGGCTATGGTGCGCTGATGCTGGCACCGTTCCCGGCCCTTTCGCAAATCGCTTTGTTCGCTTTTGTTGGTCTCAGTGCTGCCTGGCTCACTGTGTTCCTGTTGTTGCCGGCGTTCCTCAGTCGTCCGAGTCGGCGCGATCCGGTGGTGGCCTTGGTTCGTGTTCAGCGTCTGTTGTTATGGTGGCAGTCCCACATGACACAGGGTCGATGCACAGTCTTGGTAATCTTTCTACTCGTGTTCGCCGCGCCAGGTTGGGTCCGTCTGTCTGGCAACGATGATGTGCATATGCTTGTCGCCAGACCACCCTCCCTAGCCGCGCAGGAAGAAAAAATCAGAGAACTAACAGGGTACGGCGTAAGTAGTCAGTTTTTCCTGATCGAAGGTGAAACGCCAGACGCCGTATTGGCCCTTGAGGAGCAACTTGTCGTTCGCTTGAATACGCTCGCTTCGCAGGGTGTGATTACCGGTTATCAATGTCTCTCTTCTTTTGTCCCATCCATCGCCCGGCAAACTGAAAACCGGCGAATATGGAAGGAATCAGTCTTTGCCGATGACGCCACGCTAAAGGCGCTGTTCGCTCAGAATGGACTTCGCGATGACATTGCCACCAACCAAATCGCAGCCTTTAGATCATCGACAGGTCAACCGCTAACTTTGGATAGTTGGCTGCAAAC
This sequence comes from uncultured beta proteobacterium, assembly GCA_903924955.1. GTDB lineage: Bacteria > Pseudomonadota > Gammaproteobacteria > Burkholderiales > Burkholderiaceae_C > Allorhodoferax. Next base: position 13,299 of record CAIYDK010000482.1, read on the forward strand.
GCCACTGTCTGTTCCCTTACGTCATCTTTGGTTGGGCCGCACGGCAGCGGGCTACGCCGCCGTCGTGCTGCCGCAGGGGGTCCGGGATACGATACGCCTTACCAATGCGACAGCTAACCTTTCTGGCGTCACACTGGTGGACAAGGCAGGTAGTGTTAGCCGCTTGTTCCGTGACTACCGGCAGTGGGGTGCGTGCTGGCTGCTTGGTGCCTGTGCGCTTGTATATGCGGTTCTTTGCGTGCGTTATCGCCCGTATCAAGCAGCCGTTACTCTGGCTCCGACACTACTCGCCATCGCTGTCGCGTTTGGCACATTCGGTTACCTTGGTCAGCAACTCACCCTATTCAATCTGATGGCTCTGATGCTGGTGCTTGGTGTCGGCGTCAATTACGCCATCTTCTTGCGGGAAGGTGGCATGTATGCAGCGGCGACACTGGCTGGCGTACTGCTATCGGCTGGTACTACGCTGCTTTCCTTTGGGCTACTCGCCTTCAGTTCGATGCCGGCGCTTTCGGGCTTTGGCTTGACTTTGCTCCTAGGTGTCGGTTTTGCGGTTCTGCTTGCTCCGCTAGTTCTTAGTTTTCCCGACATTGGCTGCAAATGAAACGCTGGCAACAAAGCCTCTATGTGTGTGTGCTGACAATGATTGGCTTGGCCGCCTGCAGTGTCGAAGAGCGTGACTCCCGTTGTCCTGCCTTGATTGGTGGGGGTAGATATTGCCTACAGCCGAGCACCGCCGTCACCCCGTTCGATGCGCGTCAGAAAGTGGAAATTCGATTTCGTGGACGGCAGGAAACGATGATCATCGAAGTTGAGGCTGACGCTGCAGGCATCCGACTCGTCGGGCTAACGCCGTTTGGTCAAACGCTGTTGCGCTTGAATGACGATAACGTTAAGACAACGGCGACCCTGCCGCACAATTCCCGCTTGCCTGCCGAACTGATGGTCGCATTGTTGCAGGTTGCTTTGTGGCCAGGCGATGTCTTACGCGACGGATTGGTGTCGCCGATGAGGCTTGAAGAGGTCTATGGTCAGCGTCGCATTGTCAACCGCGACAAAGTTGCGGTGACAATAAACTACACTGGTAATCAGTTGCCTTACCGTCGCATTCAGATGTACATCCATTCCGAGGATGTAGAAATCGATGTGGAAACACTCTAGCCCCCTCCTGCGCTTGACATCTCGAAAGGTCTGGAACCAAATGAATTATCTTCAATTAACGATTAAGACGCTTATTGTTAACACGCTGCATCTTGACGATATTCGCCCAGAAGACATCGATGCTGACGCACCGCTTTTCGGTGATGGTTTGGGCTTGGATTCGATCGATGCACTGGAACTGGGGATTGCCCTGAAGAAGCACTTTGGACTTGACCTAGATATAAAGGATCCGTCGGTGAAGGAACACTTTTTCAATGTGAGCAGTCTGGCCGCATTGATTGCCAACCAACAGCAACCCCGACAAATTTGATCGATATTCCCACGGATGTCTGTGTGATGAGTCGATTCTTGCTCTTGCCTTGCAACAACACCTTGTCTCATGTTGCCAAAGCGCTTGCTTTGCGCCAAGTTCTGGAAGAGAGAGGCCACGAGGTGTTTCTTGCGGTGTCAGCAAGTCGCGCGCAATTTCTAGATCGGTTGGGTCAAGATAGATATTTTGTGTTGCCGGATATACAGGAAGCCGATGCTGCACCATTGCCTGGATTTGCGTGGTTCCGCCCGGAGCGTATCCAGGCCTGCGTAAGCGCAGAGGTGGCCTTGATGAAACAACTGCAGCCTGACGCAGTGTTAGGCGTATTCCGCTTCACTGGCCCACTCTCCGCAGCTTTGGCGAATGTGCCTTACGACTCCTTGATTTGCGGTTCAATGACCCCGGCCTTTCGTGACGTGCTTGGGTTCGACGCGAATGAATTTGGAGCGGAGGATCAGGCTGACGCAATGCGGTCGTTTCGCCGCGCTTGCGCCCACCGCATGAGACCTGCTATTGCTGCGCTGGGGCTCCTGCCGGTTGATGATGCCTGGGAACTCTTGGTTGGTCGCCGCACCTTTCTGTGGGATTATCCAGAATTCCAGCCGTTGCCGATTACCCCCGGTTATTACCATGTTGGCCCGATACACTGGGCGCAATGGCCACGGCAGGAAGTTGACGCCACGGGCCTGGAAAAACTGCGCGGCTCAATCGCATTTGTCTCTTTCGGTACTGGTAGCGTGCCCGCGAGCTTGCTGAAACATCTGATCAATGTGCTTTGGTCTATGGGGTATTCAGTGGCATTGGCACTAGGTGGTCAACCTGCTGTTGGTTTGCCGCATGCGCCAGAGCGCCTGGCGGTCTTCGAATTCTTGCCTGTTGAAATCGCCTTCGCTCATGCTAAATTGCTCATTTGCCACGGGGGACAGGGGCTGGTATTTGAGGCCTTGCGTCAGCGTTTACCCATTTTCGTCTTGCCCATGCAACCGGAACAGGCACAGAACGGTGTTTGTGTCGAGCGCATGGGTTGCGGCGAACGGTTGCTACGACGTGTAGTTTTCGAAGGCCAAGCGGACAGCTACGAGACTGCATTCTTAGAGCGGCCTATTCATGAAGTGGCGGTGCAGATTACAAAATGTCTAGCCAATGAACAAGTGCCCCTGCAACTTGAACTTGCTTCCAGAAACATCAGCCGATACAACGGCGCAGCTGACTTGGCAACACTATTGGAAAACCCATGACGAGTCGCAAAGGGGAAAACACTCCCGTTGGCATCATCATGGTTCACGGTTACCGCGGGATGCCGACCGACTGGGCCCCGCTGGTGCGCTTGTTTGTTGCACAGTACGGGCCGCAGTCGATTGAAAACATCTGTCTGCCCGGTCATGGCGTTGGCCGGTCACCATCATTCGACGAGACTGCCTTTCTCACGGTTGTCGCCGCTGCAATTGACAAGCAGCGCGCCAATGGTCGCCGCATCATTCTGCTCGGCCACTCGACGGGGGGTAGTCTTATTCTCACCCAAATCGCGCAGCGCCTTGCTGATGATCCGGCCAGTCTGGATGCTTTGCAGTTGCTGGTGCTTTGCTCTACACCCCCGCGCATTGATCCTTCATATGTTCAGCGGTGGGCCAGCCATGTGGTGGTCGGGGAAATGACACACGAGGATATGGGGGGATTCATTGCAACGGTCAACCGGCTCGCTCGACGTAAGCCTCTGCGGATACCGGCCCCGGTACTGGTTGTGCATGGCGATGCAGATGAATTGGTGCCGGTTGGGGATGCTGATCAATGGCTCAACGGCCGGCTCATCGCTGCGCAACGGCAGGTTCGTATAGCAGGGGCTGGACACCAATTGTTCCTCGGAGAAGGCGCCGCAATAGCTGTTGATGTTGTTGTGCGTGCAATTCAAGATGCGATACAACGCTGCTCCTCCGTTCACGGGTACCAGGTCCCACGAAGCTTGTACGACCTGATGCCAGGTTTGGAGCCGTTTTTCGCAGCTTGGCCGGATTCCGAGAGACATGTGAAAAACAGTCCAGCGGGACGTCATGCTGTTGCACAAGAATTTCAGTTTGAGAGCAAGGCAAATAGCGAGCCAACTCTGGCTAATATTGAAATCACCACCCGCTGCAATTTGGGCTGCCCGGCTTGTGCGCGGACGCAACTTAAGCCACGTTCTGGTTTTATGAGTAAAGAGAGTTTTTGCCAGGTGTTGGCGCATCTACCGCATGCATCACGGATTGTCCTGGTTGGCCTCGGCGAGCCGCTGATGCATCCGGAAGTCATCAACTTCGTCAAATATGCGGTTGCAGATGGGCGCCGGGTAGGTCTTGTGACCAACGGGATGTTGCTTAATAGCGAAATGGCACAGGCACTCTGCGAAGCAGGTTTGGCCGGCATCACTTTTAGTATCGATGCGGTAAATCAGGCTACGGCAGATCGTGTGCGCGTGGGCAGCGACATGGAGAAGATCAGCGACAACATACATACCCTGACTCAAGTTAGTCGCAGATTGGGCATTAAATTGGGAATTTCAGTTTTCACAGCCTTAAGGGGAGAGACGGTCAATCAATTTGAGGAAATTGTCGATTTCGTTGCTGATCACGAACTGGATGCGTTGATGGTCACGGATTTGAATTTTGTTGCCAACAAGTCCAAATCTGTGCGCAGTTCTTATTCATCGGAGAATGCGCGAATTTTTCGGAAAGCAATCAAGAGAGCAATTGCCCGCCGCCTGCCAGTGCTTTCAGTCTGGGGTCTGGAAGAATTGGCGCTGGATGTCCGGTACATGGATTTTTTGATATTGCGCGGAGACCAGCTTGTGCAGCGTGCAAACCGACGTAGTCACTGCGATGCGCCATGGCAAAGTATCCCCGTCCGCGTCGATGGCAATCTGACTCTGTGCGACTGCCAGCCCAGCATTGTGATCGGCAATATCCACCGCCAACCCTTAACTGCCTGGTGGAACGGTCCAGCCATGATGGACCATCGTCAGCGAATGCTTGGAGAAGATCCACCTGAGGCTTGTCTTGCTTGCCCACGTTTTTGAACACACATTTGCAAAGAGTCGAAATCGCCTATGAGCCATACACTTGGAAAAACTGTTGAAGACGTTGAGTTTGACTCTGCTCGTCTACGTGGCATGCCTGCGCGTTTTGAAGCGCAGAAGATTGCTTTTGGTCCAGTGGTTTTTCAATGTGCTCGGGTGGCATGGAAAAGTGGACTTCTTGCGCAAATTATGCAGACTGATCAGGCAGGCGCGACCGTCGAACAACTGGCGGCAGAAAGTAACCTTTCAGCCTATGCCATATCAGTCCTTTTGGAAACATTGCTGTCCGCTGGCGCGGTGCGACGCAAAGGGGGTCGCTACAGCCTTACACGTATAGGCGTCAACATTTTGCATGACGAGTTGACCCAAATTAATATCGACTACATTCACGACGTCTGCTATCAAGGTCTGTTTTTGTTGGACGCGAGTCTGCGTGATGAAAAGCCGCGAGGGCTCAGAGCACTGGGGCACTGGGACTCAATTTATGAAGGACTGTCAGAACTACCTGAGCCTGCGCGCAGTAGCTGGTTTAGCTTCGATCACTATTATTCGAACTCAGCCTTCGACCATGCGCTGAAGCATGTCTTCAAGCGTAAACCGCACCGACTAATGGATATCGGTGCAAATACTGGAATTTTGGCGCTACTTTGCTTGCGTCATGATCCGCAGTTGCACGTGACGCTGCTTGATCTGCCGATCCAATTGGTACAAGCGCACGCCGCTTTGGAAGGGGCGGGACTGCTTGGGCGTGCCAGCCTGCATCCAATTGACATGCTAGATTATTCGGCATCCTTTCCTGATGGTATGGATGCCGTCTGGATGAGTCAGTTCTTGACATGTTTTAGCATCGTGGCAATCGGCCACATTTTCCGACGAGCAGCCAATTGTCTGGCGCCTGGCGGATCGGTCTGGGTATTGGATACGTTTTGGGACCGCCAGAAATACGCTATAGGTACTTATTGCCTTATGAATACGTCACCATACTTTACCGCTATCGCCAGTGGCAACAGTAAGATGTACGAATCCAGTGCGATCGTTGCCTGTGCGCAGGCCAATGGTCTGCATCCGGCTGAATTGGTGGACGGTCTTGGCATTTGCCATTCGCTGTTGCGTTTCGAAAAGTCTCATTAGTGGCACACTGAACATTAAGAATATTGGCCATGGAGGATCATGTTTATCTCAGTGACTTAGGCATTGTCAATGCCTTGGGCTGCGGCATCAATTCGGTGGCGGATGGCCTGTTTCGCGGCAACACCGCCGGGATGATTCTCGAAGATGGATGGTTGCCAGCAGCGCCCGAAAGTTTCGTTCGTCTCGGCCGTGCCCAGGCTCCACTGTCTGATGTCCCAAGTTCATTCGCTGATTTCGATTGTCGAAATAATAGGTTGCTTCTTAGTGCGCTGGGCCAAATTGAACGATCTGTAGCTGGTGTCATTGCGCGTTACGGGCCGGAACGCATTGGTGTGGTGTTGGGTTCTAGCACTACAGGCATGGCAGAAGGGGAGGTTGCCATCGCCGCTGTGCGGGCGAACGGCGCATTACCGACCGGATATCGTTACCAGCAACAGGAAATCGGGATGCCTGCCCCCTTTTTGGCTAAGTATCTTGGCCTCGCGGGACCCGCCTACACGATATGCACTGCCTGCACGTCAAGCGCGAAAGCGTTTGCTTCTGCGCGCAACCTGATGCGGCAGGGTTTTTGTGATGCTGTACTGGTTGGCGGCGTTGATTCGCTTTGTCGACTTACGGTTAACGGTTTTACCTCGCTCGACTCGACCACCACAGAGCTAACTAACCCAATGAGCCGCAATCGGAGAGGTATCAACATTGGGGAGGGGGCAGCAATCTTTCTGATGAGTTTTGAAGAATCGGACATTGAGCTGTTTGGTGTTGGCGAAACGAGTGATGCCTATCACATGACTGCTCCACATCCAGACGGGCTTGGCGCTGAGGCGGCCATGCGTGCAGCGTTGACCGATGCCGGTCTTTTGGGAAATGACGTGGACTACATCAATTTGCACGCCACAGCAACGCCAAAGAACGACGAAATGGAAAGTCGTGCTGTGGTCCGCGTTTTTCCTGAGGGTGTGGCGTGTAGCGGCACCAAGCCGCTTACCGGTCACACGCTGGGCGCTGCAGGAGCGACTGAACTGGCATTCTGCTGGCTGGCCCTGCGCTATGGAAAACTGCCACCCCATGTTTGGGATGGCGAGGTGGATGCCAGATTACCTCATCTAGACTTGGTCGATTGCGGACGCCAATTTTCCCGTTCGACCGCGCGTATATGCATGAGCAATTCTTTCGCTTTCGGTGGCAGTAACGCGAGTCTGCTGATCGGTGACACACGATGACAATTGCCATGCAACTGCCTCCCATTCAAGACGTATTGCCACATCGTGGCACCATGCTGATGATTGACCGTCTGCTTTTTGCCGACGCAACGACTGCGACAGTTGAATGTGCACCGCGCGCCAATGCGTGGTACGCCGACGTCAACGGCGACATGCCGTCGTGGATCGGTATCGAGCTAATGGCGCAGACGATTGCCGCGCACGTTGGTTTGCTCAAACTTATTCAGGGCGCTCCGCCTAAGCAGGGCGCACTGCTTGGTTCACAACGTTATGCCGCGACCCGATGCGCCTTTGCGGCTGGTGTGCCTTTGCGCATCAAAGCCAAGGTGATTTACTGCGAGGCCAGCGGCTTCAGCGCGTACGAATGCTGCATTACTGTTGCCGACCAGGAAGTTGCGAGTGCCACACTGAAGGTTTTCGAGCCTGATGATTTTCAAACTTTCTTGCAAGCGAGTCTTTGATGAATCTACGACGAGTCCTGATCACCGGATCGAGCCGTGGCATTGGCCGCGCCATCGCGCTGCGTCTTGCACATGATGGTTTCGCCGTAACTATTCACTGCCGCAATAGTCGTCTCGACGCGGACCAGGTGGCGGCACAAATACTCGCGGAGGGAGGTATGGCTTGCGTATTGCAGTTCGATGTTTGTGATCGCGAAGCCTGCCAGACAATCCTTAGCGCCGATGCAATCAGCCACGGAGCCTACTACGGTATCGTCTGCAACGCAGGGATTACACGTGATAACGCATTCCCGGCACTTTCGAACGAGGACTGGGACTTAGTTCTCGACACGAGTCTTGATGGTTTCTTCAACGTGGTTCAGCCCTTGACAATGCCAATGGTCCGTGCGAAGAAGGGCGGGCGTATCGTCACCGTGGCCTCTGTTTCTGGCATCATGGGTAACCGGGGCCAGGTCAACTACAGTGCTGCTAAAGCGGGTCTAATTGGTGCGACCAAGGCGTTGGCTGTCGAGCTGGCCAACCGAAAAATCACTGTCAATTGCATCGCGCCTGGTCTTATCGAAACCGACATGACCAATGGTCTTCCACTAGATGAAGCGCTAAAGATGGTTCCAATGAACCGTATCGGTCAAGCGCATGAAGTTGCGAGCGCCGTCGCTTTTTTTATGTCCGACGGAGCATCGTACGTTACACGTCAAGTGCTGGGTGTGAATGGCGGGATTATCTGATGAAAAGAGTTGTCATTACTGGCATGGCTGGCATCACCGCACTTGGCGATTGTTGGCAACAAATTGAAGTGGAACTGCGTGCGCGCCGTAACGCTGTCCGACGGATGCCAGAATGGGATTACTTTACATCGCTGAATACTCGGTTGGGCGCCCCGATTGAGAACTTTTTGATACCTCCCCACTACCCGCGAAAGATGATTCGCTCGATGGGCCGCGTATCGCTATTCGCAGTGCGAGCCAGTGAACTCGCACTAATTGACGCCGGTCTGCTAGACGACCCTGCGATCCGCGATGGGCGCATGGGGATCTCTTATGGGTCCTCAGCAGGCAGCGTAGAGCCTGTGCGGGTGTTCGGTAAGATGCTCGACACCGGCTCCATGCAGGGCGTTACATCGACTAGCTATATACAGATGATGCCGCACACTACGGCGGTCAACATAGGAGTCTTCTTTGGACTCAAAGGCCGCGTTATCCCCACTTCAAGTGCATGTACGTCAGGCAGCCAAGGTATCGGATATGCCTACGAAGCGATCCGTTTTGGTAGACAGGTAATGATGTTGGCTGGGGGTGCCGAAGAGATTTCTGCACCGGGTGCGGCAGTTTTCGATACTTTGTTTGCTACCAGTACTAGAAACGATAGACCAAGCGAGACGCCGCGTCCTTTCGACATTGATCGCGACGGTCTCGTCGTCGGCGAGGGTGCTGCCACACTCGTACTCGAAGAATATGAATCAGCCAAGGCACGAGGTGCGAGAATTTACGCAGAGATTGTCGGGTTCGGCAGCAATTCGGATGGTAGTCATATCACTCAACCGGAAGCGGAAACCATGGCTGTCGCTATGCAGCAAGCGCTTGACGATGCTGGCTTACCGCCTTCGTCTGTCGGATACGTCAGTGCTCATGGCACGGGAACTGACCGAGGGGACATTGCCGAAAGCCACGCTACCGTTCGAGTGCTCGGGTGTGGTACGCCGATCAGTTCGATGAAGAGCTATCTTGGACATACTTTAGGAGCCTGCGGTGCCATCGAAGCTTGGTGGGCGGTGGAAATGATGCGCCGACAATGGTTCGCTCCGACACTCAACCTCGAAAAACCAGATCCCCTATGTGCAGAACTTGATCATCTGAGCAAGGCAGGACGTAAGATGGACGTCGAATATGTCATGAGCAACAATTTTGCCTTTGGCGGTATCAATACTTCAATTGTTCTTAGGCGATCTGAATGAAAGTAGAAGTGAGGCAAGAGTCTTGCTCGGCGAATATCAACGACAGAATTTACGACAATTTTTTGGGTAGCACTAAACTGATTGACCAATACGAAAGGGAACCCTAAGTCATGAAAGCCATTACTATTTCTGTATTTATCGCGGCATCTATGTCGTTTATGAGCCCGGCAATTGCACGAACATCGGTGCCAATAGTGAATTACGAGAATGTAATCGTTGCGACCAATAGTGGTAACACATTGCAGGCGGAACAGGTGAAAACCGCTGTTCTAGTGGCCGCCGGGAGCAAAGGCTGGTCAGTGGCCCATCAAGCTGACGGTAAGATGCTTGCCTCCTTGACGGTGCGTGGCAAGCACACGATTGTTGTTGAGATCTCCTATACCGCCAGCAGTTATTCGTTGCATTACAGGGACAGCGTCAACATGCACTACCAGCCAGATCATCAACTTAATTTGACGCGGTCCCAGAACAGCTACAACCAAGTTCAATCTCAAGGGCAAGGTCAAGCGCAGGCCCAAACCCAAAGCGGCATTGACAGCCGAGCTGTCATTCACCCCAATTACAACAAGTGGGTCCAAGACTTGCGCGATGCTATCCGTATTCAGCTGCTTAGGCTCTGAGCCAAGCGTTGGGATCCCATCCCTTGCGCCGGGTTGTCGTTACTGGTCTCGGAGTCATTTCCTGCATTGGCAATGATTTAGATACGGTGGAACTCGCGTTGCGCGAGGGTCGGCCGGGTGTACGTTACATTCCGGAATATGCGGGCGTAGGCTTGCGGAGTTGTGTCGCTGGCGTTCCCGAAATCGGCGACGAACCACCAGTTGATCGAAAGATTCGCCGTTTCATGGGCGATGCGGCGCTCTATGCGTATCATGCGATGCGCCGTGCCCTGATTGATGCGGAGCTTAGTCGTACAAGTATTTCCACACCGCGTACCGGGCTAATTGTTGGATCGGGTGTCGGATCACTGTTTGAACACTCGCTGGCAGTCGATACCCTTCGAAGTAAGGGTATCAACAAAGTCTTGCCTTACGGTGTGCCAAAAATTATGGGAAGCACCGCTTCTGCATGCCTGTCGACGGCCTTTGGCATCCAAGGTGCCAGCTACTCGATCACGTCTGCATGCGCTACTTCTGCGCACTGCATTGGGCACGGTGCAGAACTCATTCAGTTTGGGAAGCAAGACATCGTTATCGCAGGTGGGGCGGAAGAGGTATGTTGGACTTCAACCATGCAGTTTGACGCGATGGGTGCTTTGTCAACGACGTATAACAACAGCACCGCATCTCGTCCCTACGATGTAAGTCGTGACGGTTTTGTGATTGCGGGTGGAGCTGGCATCCTGGTTCTGGAAGAACTCGAACATGCTCGCAGTCGTGGGGCACACATGTATGCCGAACTGGTCGGATACGGGGCCTGTTCCGATGGTCTCGACATGGTGACCCCTTCTGCGGATGGCGCAGCACGTGCTATGCACATGGCTCTGAACGAAGCTGGCGGTACGGTCGACTACATTAACACTCATGCCACTTCGACGCGCATCGGGGATGTCTGCGAACTCGATGCGATTCGCGACGTGTTTAAGAAGATCGAGTGTGATGTGCCTGCAATTTCATCAACCAAGGGACTTACCGGGCATCCAATTGGCGCTGCAGCGGCGCACGAAGCCGTGTACTCGCTTCTGATGCTTGAGAATCAATTCCTCGCCGGTTGTGCCCACGTAACTGAGATGGACCCTGCTTGTGCCGGTTTGCCAATTCTTATGCATACTATTGATCGTCGAATCGAGAGCGTCATGTCAAACAGCTTCGGCTTTGGTGGAACCAACGCAAGTCTAATTTTTCGTAAATTGGGAAGTTAGGGGTATCCCGATGCCGATCGTCGGGGGGCAGAGCAATCGGGATGACGGATCCACTTTGAGTGGGCCTTTTGATGCTTGAGCTTAGGCCCGACGAAATCCATCTATGGCTCACCTTTGTCGATGAAGTCCATGATGATGGACTGTTAAGGCGGTACCGCTCCCTTTTGACTAAAGAAGAACGACAAAAAGAGAAGGGCTTTCACTTTCAAGCTGATCGACACCGATATTTGGTTACTCGATCATTAGTGCGTACTGTATTGTCGCGCTACACACAAATGGCGCCGGAGAGTTGGTTCTTTGTGCAAGACTCGTTTGGCAAGCCCGTGATCGGCAATAGCATCCCCGTGGCTCAGAAAATTGAGTTTAATATTTCTCACACTGAGGGTTTGATCGTTTGTGGCGTAAGACGTGGCGGGGCTTTGGGTGTCGATATTGAACGAATAGATGGTGGTCCGGCACTACTAAATATCGCCAATGAGTATTTTTCCATCATCGAAAAGCAGGCCATAGCGTTACTTCCAGAGGAGTTGAAGGTTGAAAGGTTTTTTCAATATTGGACTCTGAAGGAGTCGTATATCAAAGCTCGGGGTTGCGGTCTGGCGATCCCACTTAACAAGTTCGGCTTCAATTTTTGCCAAACGGGTAGTGCACAACTCCTCATTGACAAGGAGTTAGAAGATGAACCATCTAGTTGGCGTTTCTGGCAATTACGGCCCTCTCAAGAACACCTAGTGGCTGTTTGTGCCAAGCGTAGTAGGAGCCACTGTCAACGATTGATCGTAAGAAAGGTCATTCCGTTTGGATCAGAACAAACGCTGAACTACGTGTCGGTTGTTGACGCAGATTGACCTGGCCAGGCCAATTCGAACGGCGCTTCCGCCACTTCGGCCATCAGCGCTAATGTAAAAACATATTGTCATATTTGACCTTAATCGTGATCAACATGTAGCCGGAATTGTTGTTTGCCTTTGTCGGAGGAAAGACGACAATTTCGTCAATGCCGGGTATCCGAATCAGAGGCCCAGTTGCAGTTCCCTTTCGTATGGCGCTGCGCCAGGACCGCGTGAAACCATTTGAAAATGTTGGAGGCAGGTTGGGAAAGCCGATCACCTCAGGAGCGTTCTTGTCAAACAGGTCGTTTCCCTTGATCTCAAGCCACTTTAAGCTGTCTTTGTAGAACAGCGCCTCAAACTTCCCTTTTTGGTATGTTGCTTTCGTGCAGCTAGGCAGGTGATCACAGTCAACTGATTGGACAACCCCGTTGTCAGGCTTACCAAGCTTGAGTTGGACATCCAACGGCGATGCATTGAGTATTGATCGAATGACGGTGAGTGAATCCGGGGCGGCATTAGCGGAACAAGCCGCCGCAACACTAGCAGAAATCAGTAGTAGTTTAAGTGTCAAGGTGCGTGCACGAGACAATTTCATCATCGTTAGCCACCAACAGTTGCATTCAGTTCGAGTGGATCAGTCAATTTGCAATTACGTGGTCTGGTGCCATGAAAAAGATCGGCAGCCGCTGCATGACCACAGAAGACTATGAGTAAGTAGAGAGCAAGAGTTTTCATAAGTCCCTCAATCAAATTGACAGTTCACTACTGTCCGGTTAAATGTTGAACAAAATCAATTGGTTGGCGTCGGCTGCTGTTTCGATTAGAGGCACATCGGGCTGCAAGGCGCATGAAAGCTGGGTTTTCTCGAAAACTGAGACAGACAATATCTGTAGACAAGTGTAGAGCGAGGCATTGAGTTGAAGCTCCTTTTTGACGATGGCGATCAGCACGTAGGTGGCCACTGCGCACCAGACCTGCGTCTTCACTGCGTTCTCGCTGGTGCCGAGAAACTTCTTGATGCGCAAGTGCTGCTTGATCCACTTGAAGAACAGCTCGACCTGCCAGCGACTCTTGTACAGCGCGCTGATCGTCAACGCAGGCAGCACCGTGTTGTTGGTCAGAAAGATCAGCGTCTTGCCGGACTCTGGGTCCTTGAAGCGAATGCGCCGCAGATGCTCGGGATACTTCTTGGCCGAGTAATGACCATTGAGCATGACGCGTTGATCGCAGATTACGCCAGCGCCACGGTCTGCGCCTGCCGAGTACACGCGCCGTGCGTCCATCGGCGACTTGGCCCGCGTGACGAAGAAGGCGCCGGCCTGATGCAGCGCATACAAACGCGAGAAATCCACGTAGCCTCGATCCATCACGTAGAAGGCACCGGGCTCGAAGGTCAGCATGTCGAGCACGTTGACATCGTGCAGCTTGCCGTCGCTGATGTGGATGAAGGCCGGAATCGAGCCACGCAGGTCCAGCAGCGTATGCAGTTTGATGGCGGCCTTGGTAGATCGGAACGGCGCCCAGTCGAACAGGCTCAAGCACAGATCGATGGTGCTGGAGTCCAAGGCATAGACCGTGTTGTCCAACTCCACACCGAGCGAATCGCTTGCGTAGAGCTTGCGGGCCCGGCGGATCAGCAACGTGGCCAGATCGAACCAGATGCGCCAGTCGCGCAACTCGTTGGCGTCGGCCAGAGTGGAGCGCTTGAGCGGCGAGCGAAACCCCATCGCGTAGAGCTTGGGCGCGTTGGCCGACAGGCTGACCTCGATGTCGCGCAGGCTCTCGCGCCAAGTCAGCTGCGCGAAGGCCATCGCACGAAACTGCTCGGCGCACGTCAGTGTGCGCACGCCCGAGTTGCCTTGATACCGATCCACGATGCGTGTGAAGCTCGTCCACGGCACGAACTCCATGACCTGGGCGAACAGCGTCTTGCCAACGTACATACCAATTCCCCGGAAAAGTCAATCCCCGGAAAGTACTCGGTTTTCGGAGAGGAAAATTCAAGTCGGCACCAAACAAAATCGGCCCGCAAGCCGCACCAGTGCTTGTTCTCTGGCTCGGCGTGGACCAATTAACCGGACAGTAGTG
>CAIYDK010000483.1 GCA_903924955.1 uncultured beta proteobacterium
CTGGACATGCCGTAAAGACGCAAGTCCTTGAGTTCTGTGGCAACTTCACGCATGGTCCACCTCCGTGCGCAAGCTGTCATAGCGACCTGCATCGGCAATCGGCTCCTCGCTCACTTCCAGGTGCGTTTCAATGGATTCTGGTGGTGACTCCGCCTTCAGTCGATTCAGAACATTCTCGATGTGCTCAGCACTCGGATTGCCAGATTCCAGCACTAATTCCACCGCAACCAATACCGCCTCCAGCCCGGATTTAGGAACTGCGGCCAATACCTTGGCCATCACCCGGTCGCCACCATCGTGCTTGAGCAGCAAGGCACGCAAACGCATGAACGGCTGCGGCATATCAGCAAAGGGCGCTCCATTGCGTAACGCCCCTGGCTTTCTCTCAACGAGCGGGATGTAGTGCTGCCAGTCGTAGCGGGTTTGCTTGCGCTCAAAGCAGCGCATATGGCTGGCCACCACAGCATCATGCGCGACGAAGTCGAGGTGCTCCGGATACACCCGCACGCTCACGATTTGACCCACCAACTCACACGGCACAGAGTAGCGGCAGCGGTCATAAATCACCAGACAGGTACTGCTGACTTTGCCCAGCGTTTCGACATAGCCGTCAAACGGCGCCACCATGGGCATGAGGCTGGATTGCTCGTGCTCGAGCATCTCTGCAATGGTGTGCTCAGTGAATTCCGGGTGGCGCAATTCATGCCAGAGAGAACGGCATTTCGCCAGCAGCCACAGGTTGAGCTCGGTGAAGGAGCCAAACCGCTCTTTGGCCGCGTCCTGCCAAATCCGCAACCGACTGTCCTGCACGTTCTTCTCCACCACCCCTTTCTCCCAACCACTGGCCACATTGCAGAAGTCCGGATCAAACAGATAGTGCGAGGTCATCGCTGCAAAGCGTGTGTTGACGACTCGGCTCTTGCCCTTGTTGACCTTGTCCACGGCTGTGCGCATGTTGTCGTAAATGCCCCGCCTGGGAATGCCACCCAATGCCATGAATGAGCGGGTATGTGCATCGAACAGCATCTCGTGGCTCTGGGTGGGGTACGCCTGCAACACGAAGGCACGACTGGCGCACAGCTTCAGGTGTGCCGCCAGAATCTTGCGCCACACACCGCCCACGAGGAGTCGCTCTTCGCTCCAATCGAACTGGAACGCCTCCCCGAGTTCAAACCGTAATGGAACAAACGCCTTGACCACCGATTGCCCACCAGCCTCTCGCCATCTGCGTACAAACTCAGTGACACGGCTGTAGTCGCCGTCAAATCCCAACGTCTGGATTTCCTTGAATAACCTCAGCGCTGTGCGCCGGTCCCGCTTGGGGCGACGCGAATCCACTTCCAGCGCCTTGGTGAGTTGCGAAGCAAACGGGGCAATCTTGGTGTCTTCGGCGATACGCCGAGGGTACTTCGGCTCGGTGCGCTCCGGTGCGCTGAGCCACTTGCTGATCGTCTTTCGGGTCAGCCCGGTGCGCCGCTCAATCTCTGAAATCGACAACCCGTCACGGTAAAACAAGCGTCGAACAATGCCCAAATCTTTCATGGTGATCATCTCCTTCTGTCCTGCTTAAAAAAAGAGCAGGAAGGTTAATCACCCTGAGTAATTTTCGGCGCGCGCTACTCAGTCAAACTGGGGAAAGTTGATCGCGCGCCAACAGGCTGGCATGAGCAACGCATCGCAGACCCCGGGGTTTTACATCGGTTGGGATGTTGGGGCGTGGCATTGCAAGACGAGTGGTGAAAGCTGCGACGCCATTGTCATCCTCGATTCTGCCTTGACCATCGTCGGTAAGCCTTGGC
>CAIYDK010000484.1 GCA_903924955.1 uncultured beta proteobacterium
GACAACGGCCGCGAAAATGATCAGTGTCGCGGCGGCGATCAGGAAGGTGATCAGCCATTCCTCAAGGTGGTCAAGAAATTTCATGAATGGAACTCCCCCGGTTTACGGCGCGTCTGCTTAACGGGACTGCGGCGTGTGGAAAGCTGCCGCCGACGCACTCGCGCGTCGGCGGTATGCTGCGAAATAACTTACAGCTTGGCCGGATCGAAGCCGGTCTCTTTGTAGATGGACTGCAACAAGTCCTTGCCGACGCGATCAGCCATCTTGATGTGTGTCGGTGCCATCGCCTTCTTGAATGCCAGCTTCTCTTCCTTGGTGGGTACATAGACAGTGGTCTTGCCGCTCTTCTTCACCCCCTCAAGTGCAATGTCGTTTTCTTCCTGGGCGATCTTGTTGGCATAGACCGTGCTCTCCTTCATGGCCTGTTCAAGCTGGCCGCGAACGTCCGCCGGCAAACCCTCCCAGAACTTCTTGTTGACGATGACGGCATAGCCGAGATAACCGTGATTGGTCAGCGTCAGATGCTTCTGCACCTCGTGCATCTTCTGGGTATAGAGGTTGGAAAGCGGATTCTCGGTGCCGTCCACAACGCCGGTTTGCAGCGCTTGGTAGACTTCGCCGAAACCGATCACCTGCGGCAACGATCCCAGGCTCCGCATCTGTTCCTCAATTACCTTGGACGACTGGATCCGCATCTTCTTGCCCTTTAGGTCCGCCGGAGTCTTGATCGGCGTATTGGCGGAGAAAGACTTGAAGCCATTGTCCCAGTAGGCCAGACCTTTGATGCCTTTGGGTTCCAGCTTGGCCAGCAGGGCCGCACCGATGGGGCCCTGCGTAATCCTGTGCAGTTCAGCAGTGTCGTCAAAAATATACGGGAAATCGAATGCCTCGAATTCCTTGACCCCGAGCGGGCCAAACTTTGCGAGCGAGGGTGCCAGCATCTGCACGGCGCCCAGTTGCAGCGCTTCCAGTTCTTCCTTGTCCTTGTACAAGGCACTGTTGGGATAGACCTCGACCTTGGCCTTGCCCTTGGTCAGTTCCGCGGCCTTCTTGGCGAAGAATTCCGCGCCTTTGCCCTTGGGTGTATCGGCGGCAACCACATGACTGAACTTGATCACGATAGGCGTCTGAGCCAGCGCGATTGCCGAGAACGTAACGGCCACAAGACCAATGAATACGGTACGAATCTTCATTTTAAATCCTCCTATATTGTGTGCACAAGGCTGTCACTTTGCGCCCTGCAGTGCGGCGAATTCTCCACGGATGGTTCGGCCATGACTATTGTGGATTTCCGCAAACACCGGCCCTGATCGATCAGCCGCGCTAATATCACGACATGAGTTCGCCAACCGAGTCACCTTCCGCCGAGCGCATCAGTCGCTGGCGCTGGCTATGGATACTTCCGCGACTGGCCTTTGTCCTGTTTGTCGGAGGGGTGGCGTTGCTGCTCTGGATGTCTGATCGCGCTGACAGGGATGAAAGGCGGGCAACGCTGATCAGCGACATCCTGTGGCTGGAACAGAATCTCCGCTTTCATCTAACGCGCAACGAGGAACTGCTCGGGCGCATTGATCGAGTCCATACAGCCAATGCAGCGGCGTTCGAATCCTATGCCCGTACCTTGTTCGGATTCGAAAGCGGCCTGCGGCAACTGATCTGGCTGGGTGAAGACGGCATGGTAAGACTGGCGCATCCGACTACCATGGATCCAAGTCTGGTGGGTGATGCCGGGGAAGCTATTCCCTCCCGACAGAGCTTTCGGCTCGCTCGCTCTCTAGGGAAATCTGTGTACAGCAAGGCCTACCCGTATTTCACCAACGACTGGCAGTTCGAGGTGCACGTCCCCGTATCCCGTGAGGGCAGAATTGTCGGCGTGGCGGTCGGCGTGTACCGGATTCGGGATCTTCTCGGCGACAGCGTGCCGTGGTGGCTGGCGGAGCGCTATCGGATCAGCATCATTGGAGACTCCGGCAAGGTACTCGGGACACGCTCAAAAGTGGAGTCTCTCGTTATGGAGGAAGGCTATCAAGTCGGCTTTGATCCCCCTGGGTGGGGGCTCGCACTGCACGCCGTGCCCTACCATGCACCGCGACCTCTGGCCAGCATCCTTCTGTCCGCCAGCCTGGTCATTCTCGCGACGATCGTGCTCTGGAGCCTCTGGATTCTGCGCCGCCATGTGCTACGTCGGCAGGCCGTTGAGGAACAGTTGCGCCAGGAACACGCCTTTCGCAAGGCCATGGAAGACTCTCTCGACACGGGCATGCGGGCCCGGAATCTGGATGGAGAGATCGTTTACGTAAACCCGGCCTTCTGTCGCATGGTGGGCTGGTCCGCTGCGGAACTGATCGGCCGCCGTCCACCGATGCCCTACTGGGCCGATGAATATCTCGACGAAACCCGCCTGGTTCATGATCGCGTCCTCGCCGGAGAAGGACCGGAAGAGGGTTTCGAACTGAAGCTCAAGCGCCGCAACGGCGAGCTTATCGATGTCCTGATTCACGAAGCCCCCTTGATCGATGCTCGCGGAAAGCAGTCGGGATGGATGGGGTCGATGGTGGATATTACCGAGCGGAAACAAGCGGACGAACGCGCGCGCCAGCAACAGGATCGCCTTCAATCTACTGCGCGTCTTGTCGCCATGGGTGAAATGGCGTCAAGCATTGCACATGAGCTGAACCAGCCGCTGGCCGCAATCTCGAGCTACTGCACGGGAGCAGCCAACCTGCTGCGCAACGACGCCCCGTCAACAGAGGTAGTACCGGCACTCGACAAGGCAGTGGAGCAGGCACGGCGAGCCGGACAGGTGATCCGCCGCATTTACAGCCTTGCTCGCCATAGCGAAGATCGCTTTGAATTGATCCGGCTTGGCGAACGCATTGACGCTGCGCTGGCTCTGATGGAAGTCAATATTCGGCAGAAGGGCATCCGGCTCACTCTTGACCTTCAGGCACAACCACTCATCGAGGGCGATCCGGTACTGCTTGAGCAGGCGCTGTTCAACCTCTTGCGCAATGCGGCTGAATCAATGCGGGATACCCTTCCCGATCGGCGACAGATCGACATCAGGCTTTCATGCGCCGATGGCTATGCACTGTTGACCATAGCCGATCGAGGCTGCGGGATTGAAGCCAATGTTGCCGACAAACTGTTTGATCCGCTATTCACGACAAAGGCCGAAGGCTTGGGCATGGGGCTGGCAATCTGCCGGTCAGTGGTGGAAAATCACCGGGGTCGTCTCTCATTTGAGACCA
>CAIYDK010000485.1 GCA_903924955.1 uncultured beta proteobacterium
CAGTGTTGTTGCTGGTGTTTGTGCCCATGCTTTTGCCGGCCGCCAAACTGCTGGGCGTAGACCTGGTGCACTTTGGCGTGCTGGTGGTGCTGAACATGATGATCGGCCTGATTCACCCGCCGTTTGGCATGCTGCTCTTTGTGACCAAGGCTCTGACGGGCATTCCGATTGGCGAGATGATGAAAGAGGGCTGGCCGTTTCTGGTCATGCTGTTGCTGTTGCTGGTGGCCATAACCGTATTCCCACAGATTGTTCTGTGGTTGCCGCAGACAATGGGTTACAAGACTATCTGATCACGCTGCGCCGCACTGACACGGCGCACTAGGTCCGGCCAGGGTTCGCAGCCCGATCGGGTCCACCAGGTCGACAATGCGGCCGGAGCCGCTGATAAGCCGGAGCTCGCGCAGGTGGCGCAACACACGTGACAGCGTTTCAGGCGCGATGCCCAGTTGTGCGGCAATAGCGCGCTTACGTTGCTGCAGGTGAACCATGCAGCCCCCTTTTTCGCTAGCCTCGGCATGGCTTAACAGCCACTCTGCACATCGCGCTTCTGCATCCTTTGCCAGACGGCTCACGGTCAACTCGGTTTGTTGGCGATGCGCCTTGGCTATGTCAAGCAAGATGGATTGCACCGCTGGCTCGCAGCCATCAAGACCAGCGCGAAATTCCTCCAACGGCACGCGTCGAAACTGAACGTTGGTCTGGGCGACGGCATCCACCGCAGCCGGTACATTGAGCAAGGCAGCGGTCACTTCCAGCCAACCGGGTCCATCCACCACCCCAAGCTGGTGTTCCACCGAGCCGGGTGTCGCGTCGACCCCCAACACACCCAGTACGACCCGCCCACTGTCAATATAAATAACCGAATCAGTCGGCGCAGAGCGGTTCAACAAGACCGCGCCAATCGCCGCAGTCTCGGCGGAGCGGGCAGAAAGAATGGTTTGAGCGGCAAGCATACGGGGGACTTTGCCGCTCTAACAGCATTGCCATATTGAGCAAGATCAAACTTCTCCACCAAAACGTAAGGAATACTTCCAGAGAACTAGTGCTTCAGTTTGGTGGCTCAAAGCACCAAGATCGCCCGAAAATCGTTCACATTGGTGTAAGTAGGGCCGGTGAAGAACAAATCTCCCAGCCCCAAGAAAAATTCATAGGCATTGTTGCGGTCCAGAAATAGATCCAGCTTCATTCCCAGATGCTGCGCCCGCACCAGCGAGTCCGGCCCCACCCACGCTCCAGCGTTGTCCTCGACGCCATCAATGCCATCTGTGTCCGCCGCCAGCGCATAGACACCCGCCTGCCCGTGCAAGGCCTGCACCATGCCCATGCAAAACTCCCCCGCTCGACCCCCACGCCCGGCGGTCACACCGGGCGCCCGCGCGCGCACAGTGACAGTTGTCTCACCGCCACTCAACATCACGCATGGCCTGGCAAACGGATGATTCCGCAGGGCAACCGCCCTGGCAAGCGCAGCATGCACACGGCCAACCTCGCGCGACTCACCTTCCATTTCGTCACTCAAAATGTAGGCATTCAGTCCTGCCGCACGCACCGCGTTGGCCGCTGCCACCAGGGATTGTTGCGGTGTAGCCACTAAACGCACGGTACTTTGTGCACCACCGGGGGCGCCGGGTTTGGGCGTTTCCAGGGCACCACTCTGCAGCCGTTCCACCAAGTCACCACTCACATCAATGGCATAGCGCCGCAATATCTGCAGAGCCTGTTCGCAGGTTGTGGGGTCGGGAACCGTGGGTCCGCTGGCAATCACCGTCGGATCGTCACCCGGCACATCACTGATGAGCAGCGTCACGACCCTGGCCGGCGCACACGCAGCGGCTAGACGGCCTCCCTTGATGGCTGACAGGTGCTTGCGCACGCAGTTGATCTCGGCAATGGTGGCTCCGCTGGCCAGCAGGGCCCGGTTGATGCGCTGTTTTTCCTCCAGCGAAACGCCGCCGCCCGCCCAGTGTGCCGGCAAGGTCAGAAGAGATGAGCCGCCGCCGGAGATCAGGCAAATCACCAGGTCCTGTTCGGTCAGACCTTGGGTCAGGGCCAGCATACGCTGTGCTGCCTCTAATCCGGCGGCGTCGGGAACCGGGTGTGCCGCCTCCACCACCTCGATCCGCGGTGGTACAGCGCCCGGACTGCGCGGTGGAACATGGCCATAGCGTGTCACCACCAGTCCGCTCAAGGGAGCGTCAACGGGCCAAGCAGCCTCCAAAGCCTGCGCCATGGCTCCGCCAGCCTTGCCAGCGCCCAACACCAGTGTGCGTGCACCGGGATGGGTGGGCGGATCTGGCAAATGCACTGCGAGGCAGTGCGCGGGAAGCGCCTCGCGCACAGCACAGTGGTACAGCATTTCAAGAAATTCACGGGGCTGTGTGTCGTAGCGCGGGTGGGTCATGGTGAAATGCCTCATTCTGGTGTTCGTTCAACCCTATTTTGATCCCGTAACCATGTCAACCCTGCTAATTCGCAATGCACGCTGTGTGGCGACGCTGGACCACGCCAACCCGAGTCAGGCAAGGGAACTGCTGGGAGCGTCGATTTTCATCCGCGACCAGCGCATTGCGTATATCGGACCAGCCACCGGGTTACCGGATGACGCACTCTGCGGTGGGGAAAAAATCGACGCCGGCCATCACCTCGTGACTCCGGGTTTAATCAACACCCACCACCATATG
>CAIYDK010000486.1 GCA_903924955.1 uncultured beta proteobacterium
CATACATATCCAGATTTTTCAGCACCTGGTCAAACACCTGGCTGGCGGGCATGTTGCGCAGGGCGAGCGAGATGGTCCTGGGCTTCTCGCTCAGGATGGCTGGCAGGATCAGGTTGAGCTTTGCCTGGTCGGCAATGGCCTTGAAGACAAAGCGCACATCGGTGTCGTCCACTTTCAGGGTCACATTGACTGCGTCCAGCGGGTTGAACACGGGCTCGGCAGGCTGCACCGCAGCAGCACGGGTCTGCTCGAACTTTTTCAGCAAGTCCGCCTGAATCTGGGCAAACTTGTCAGACTCTACGGCGAGCCGGTCGGCCAGCAGTTGCTGCGACTCATGGTCGACCGCCACCACTTTCTGCTTGTCCAGCGACGAAGGACCCAGCGAACCACAGCCCGCTATGAGGCCGCTGATAGCCAAGGTCAGGACCGCCGGCTTGGACAGGCGGGCCCACATTCTGGCTGACCTTTGCGGGCTGGAAAAAGTTGACTGCTTGTTCATTTTTAATGCTCCTATCGCGACAAAACACCGTTTAACTCTGTAAAACCAACCGCTCTGACCAGGTTGTCATAAGTGGGCGAAAAGGGCTTACCAGGCCCGATAAAACAATTTCCCGAATTGACCGCGGCCTGGCGGGAACCGCTAAAGGCAACGATGAAGGCCATGTTGGCGACAACGACGTTGCAATCCGAGTCGCCTGAATTGGCATCGTTGCCAGTGACGTATATTTCTGATTTGGCCGATGTAGCCGTTCCGGCATTGATCACTGCCTGCTTGAAGTCATCGAGACTCTTGTAGCTGGCGTTGGGTGCCACGTGCGGTGTTGAAACTCCTGCCGCCATCGAACGCTCTGCATTCAAAGTCAGGTCTTTCGTTGCAGCGCCGCCACCGCGATAAACCCCATAGGTAAACTGCTGTTCCATGCCGCTGCCAACCGGACCGGAGAGCGTCATCTCCAGCGTCAGATAAGGCACCTTGCCGCTGGTGGTGCCAGTGCTCGTGCACACCCCAGCGGTGGCGTTTTCAAAGCCATCGTTGTCGGTATCAGGGCAGGGCAGGCGGTTGTTGCGCTTGGCGTACTTGAACAGGGATGCGGTGATGGAGTCCATGAAGGTCGCCTCGGCGGCCGTTGATTGGGTCGCCATCGGGTTGCGCGCCACCATGCCGGCGGCCAGCACCACACCCATGCCAAGCACTGCCAGAGTGGCTTCCATCAACGTGAAACCACGCTGACGGTTTAGACGGGCAGGGCCTTGGTGTGTCATGGTGTCATCTGCTTTTGCAGCACATCGGTCTTGATGAATTGGCGCGGCAAGGTTTGCTGCAGTTGCTGGATTTCCTGCGACAACGCCTTGACCTTGATGGGGTCGGCAGCTTTGCCCTTCTCGGCTTCGGCGATCAACTCGCGGTTCTTTTGTTGCAACTGCTCAACCCCTTCAAGGGTCTTGCGCAGCTTGCCCATATCAATGATGGCGGGGGCCCCGGCTGCCTGCATCTGAGCGTCAAAGCGTCCCATTGCCGCGATCAGGCCCTTGGTGTCGCCCGGTGGCACGGCTTGAATATCGGCCAGTGCGCGGGTTTGCAGTTCGCGCATGGCCTTCATCTTCCGTGCCCGTTCCGCCTCACGGGCATCCTGCGGCACCGGCTTGCCGGCTTCTGCGCGCGGCGCGCCCGGCGCACCGCTTGCGGGTGGTGGGGGCAAGGTCGGCGCGGTAGCGCGACCACTCTCACTGATGCTGGCCTGTTTTTGAACCAATTGCTCCAGCGTTTGGCTTGGCGACACCGCATCAGCGCGCCCTCCTGTGCCAAGCCCGGTCGATGGCGCCGCCGGCCCGGATGATTTCATTCCGGGTGCGGGCAAGTCGGCTGCTTTGTCTGCCGTCAATGCAGAAGGCGCATGCACCGGAATGACGATCCACGCAACCAGCCAGCCCAGCAGACCGGCCAGTAACAGGGCGGCCACGGACATCCATGGTGTGGTCTTGATAGCGCTAAGAAGTTTCATGGAGAAAGTGGCCAGAATCTGGTTTGCATGGCTTATTTCTTGAGGCTGTAGGTGTGCTGCTCTGTCCCCAGGCGCAGCACTACGGCGTCGTCGTCAATGCGGTCCACCGATACGTCTTTTTCCACCGCCTGGCCGCTCATGACCATCTTACCGTTGACCACGGCGTAGCGGTCGTTGCCCGACAGGTAGACCATCTGTGGCTTGTACGCCTGCCACCAGGGCTGGGGTTCAGCGGGTTTGGGCAGCGCAGGGGGTGCCACCGCGGCGTGCTGGACGACAGGCGGTGGAGGTGGTTTGGGTTGCCCGGAGAGCACGTTCTCAATCGCAGCGACTGCCGCCGGTCGTTGTGTGGAGGACTGGCCCAGCAGCTTCTCCACCATTGCCAGCAGCGCTTGCTGATCAACAATGCGATCGTTGAGCCGCTTGTCCAGTTGGCTTATTTGCGAGTCATTGGCACCGGCGCCTTTGCGCCCCCCCGATTGCTTGCCGTCCGGTGCGGCCTTCACCGCCAGTAGACTGGTGCTGGCCAGGGCTGCAAGCACAATTAAGCCCATGTATTTTTTCATGATGCACTCCACGTCATGGATAACTTGAAACTGGGTTGGCCGTTGCGCAGCAGCAGGTCGCGTTTTTGCAGCAAGAAACCATCATTTTTCAGGGTCTCGGCAAATGCGCCTTCACTGCGCAGCGCATCCTCCACCGCATCAGCGTGACCAATCACAGTCACCAGGTGGCTGCCCTTCTCGGCGACCAGTCCCACTTCGTCAATCACCAGGCCGGGCGGCAATGCGTTGCGCACCTGTAGCAGAACCAGGCTCATGTCGGGTAAATTGGCATTGCCCAGGCGCTGCGAAATCCAGTCGCTGACGCCTTTTTGTTCGCCGATGAGTTGCTCGGCCTGCTGAACGTTGGTGTTGAGCGTTTGCCAAGTCGTTTGTGATTTTTCCGTATCGCCCGAAATCGCTGCCAGGTCGCGTTGGGTTCGGTAGTGCATCGCGCCGGTTGTGAGGGCGATGATGCAGGCGAGGAAAAACGCAGCCGCGCCAACCATGGGGACCCAGCGGTCGGCCCAGGCCGCCGCCTGGTCCAGTGGCGGGTTGGCCGCCTGGCGCAGGGGCATCGATTGGGCAACCGACGTCCAGTCCAGTTGCTGAACCGGCCACAAGGCGTCGGGCAAACTGGCGCGCGTTGCATCGGGAAATTCAGACCACATCTCTGTCACCACAATCGGGCTGAGGCCCTGAACAATGGTGAGTAAATGGCTGTCAACGCCAGCGCATACCAGCAACACTGCGGATTGCATCAGCATGGACGGGCCGGTGCGGTCAACGTCGTCAAGCTCGCCAACCACCGACACCACCCGCTGGCCCAGGCGTTCCCAGGCATTGCCTTCTTCCTGAAACGTTTGCAGCCGCTCGAGCGCCCGCACGCGACCCTGCGACAGAACCACGACGTCAAGCCCCTTGGAGTGCAATACGATGAGCGTGGCATCGGCCAGCTTGTGGGTTTTTGCCCACTGCAGGATGGTGCGCACCCAATCGTGCATCAGCACCATGCGGGCGTGGTCCGCTGCAAGTTGCTGGTAGCGCCGCCAGGTTTTGACGGGTACTGCGGTGTAGGCAATTTCGGTGCTGCCCATGCGGGCTTGTGACTGGTGCACCAGAATGTGCGAGATGTCGTCGGTTTCACCCTGGTCACGCAACTGCTTTTCCAGCAGTGCGGCGGCGGTGCTGGGAGTGCCCGTGACGGTGGCGATGCCAAATAGCGCGCCCGAGCCCCAATCGGTCAACAGGTGCGCCGGCTTGCCTGCACATTGTTGCAATGCTTCGGTCAGACTGCCTACGTGCGTGTTCGTAGCGTTCAGCGTGCGGCACTCGCCATAGAGATCGAGCAGGACGGCCTCGTTCATGATCCGCCCCTTGTGTACAGCTCGGCCTTGATGGTCACAATCAGTGCGTCGGCACTGTCTTGTCCCTTGTGGACGGCGAATACCGATTCGCCAGGCTTTGCCGCTTGAATGTTGATGCTGGTAGGTACCAGCAAATTGCGTCCGTCGTTGCTCAGGTCGCGCAGGTAGCGCTCCACCTCGACCCGGCTCATGCGCTTGTTGTCCATGGTGATGGTGCGATGCGACCATTGCTCGGGCATCTCGCCCATGGACTTTATTTTTTCTCGTACCGAGGCAACGTTTGCCTGGGCCGTTTTCCAACTTGCCAGGTGGTCAGCCACCTGGCTTTCAAGAGGCGCCATGACTGCCTCGCGTTGCAGGGCCTGCTGGAGCTCGTGCGCACTTTGCCGCTCAAGACTCCAGCCGTACCATGCACCCGGTAGCGCTGCAACCGACAGCACTGCCAGGCCCCACGAAAGCGGCAGGCGCTTCCAGCGGGCAAAACGAGGTGGTTGGCTGCGCATCACTGATCCATTTGCCAGTGGGCGGTTATCAGCACTACGCGGTCTTCATCCTGGCTCTCACCGCGGCCACGCCCGAGCATGATGGTGGGGTCGGCACCATTGACAGCAAAGGTGTTGTTGGCCAGCCATTCATGGCCGGGTGTCTGCACACTGCGTTGGGTGGTGTTGGTGTCGACATTTTGCTGGCGGAAACGCCCCTCCAGCGCATCGGCCTTGCCGTCAACGGCGAAGTCGATCTTGCGCGCCAGGTCGGGGGTCAGCCCGCGAATCACCATCACGTTGCCCGAGCCGCTGGTCTGCTTGTCCGGGTTCCACTGGAAGCAGATCTGAATTTCAGCCGAGTTGCCGTTGCTGTCTTCGTAGACATAGCGGTCCTCCTGGCCTTCAGCCCGGCCGGGTGGCATGCGCACACCGGCGCGGTCAAACAGGTCGTGCATTTTTTGCAGTGCCAAGCCGGGGTCGCCCATGCCAACCGTGTTGTTGGCATAACCCTGGCCCTGGCAAATGCGCAAGCCGGTGCTGCTGTAGTTTTGCGGGATGCCGGCCAGGCTGCCATTCACGCTGTTGGGAACGGCCTCAAAGCCATTGACCATGTAGGTGGGGGCAATCTGGCTGTCGCCCAGCACCGTGCCGGTGCGCTGGGAGTAGAGGTCGTAAGCCACCTTCCACTGCTGCACAAACTTGGTCTGGATGCGGTTGTATTCGGCTTCGCGCAGCACCTCTTTGCCGATGGAGACGCCACCCACAATGAGGCCAATGGCCGCCAGCACGATGGCTACTTCGATCAGCGTGTAGCCCGCCTGCTTGCTTCGATGTATTTTTGGAGAACGGGAGACCATGGTCATGCTCCTTATTGGTTCATCTTGTAGTGAGCGATGACGGTGAGTACCTGGTCTTCGTCCTTGCGGTTGGCATCGGTGACCGCGGCGCTGGTTCCTCCTGTGCGTGCGTCTATTTGAATATTCGTGTTGTTGGCTGCCCATTCCACGCCCGCGGTGCCGGGAGTCCCTTGGGCAACGGTTGACTGGCGGAACATGCCCTCTCGTGCATCGGCCTTGCCGTCAATCATCTGGTCCAGCGCGCGCGCCAGGTCGGGGGTCAGGCCCGAGATCACCATCACATTGCCGGAGTTAGATGGGGTACCGGGTTTGTTCCACTGGAAGCAGACCTGTATTTCCTGGGGGTTGCCGTTGCTGTCAAGGTAGACGTAGCGCGCTTCCTTGCCCTCGGCCCGGCCGGGTGGCATGCGCACACCGTGGCGGTCCATTTCACTGTACAAAGTATCAACCGCCGTCGCACGTGCTGTCAGGTTGATGGTTGCAGAATCGCAAACCGAGGCGGGTTCAGTCGCGCTAGTGGTGTCACCAGAAAGGGCGGAGATTCCGGCAAACGCCGTAGCACCATTGACCATGAAGCTGGGTGCAGTCTGGCTGTCTGCCAACACCACACCGGCTCGCATGTAGTAGCTGTTGTAGGCACTGGCCCAGGGGTCGACAAACTTCTGCTTGATCTTGACGTATTCAGCATCGCGCTGAAGGTCTTTGCCGACTGACACGGCGCCTAGGATCAAGCCGATCACGAGCAGCACCACCGACATCTCGACCAGCGTAAAGCCGGCCTGGGCACGCGCTTTGCGCTGCGGACTGGGAACGAACGTTTTGAACATTTGAATACCTCTTTTGAAAAAATGCCCACCATCGTTTCAGCAAGGCGGGA
>CAIYDK010000487.1 GCA_903924955.1 uncultured beta proteobacterium
CCGCGTTGCACGCGCTCACTGGGGCAGCCGCAGTTGAGGTTGATTTCGTCGTAACCCCAGTCCTGACCGAGCTTGGCGCAGTGCGCCAGGTCGGCCGCATCACTGCCGCCGAGTTGCAGGGCGACCGGGTGCTCTTCAACGTTGTAACGCAGGTGCCGCGCCACATCGCCATGGATCAGCGCGCCGGTGGTGACCATCTCGGTGTAAAGCAGTGCTTTGCGGCTCAGCAGACGATGGAAATACCGACAATGGCGGTCAGTCCAGTCGAGCATGGGTGCAACGGACAGTCGATGCATAGCGCCGGGAGTAGGTAGAAACGTAGAATTCAAACTGGAATTTTCACAAAATAGGGTCGCCCCAAATTGACCACTGACTGCGCATCGCCTACATTGGGCGCAGGTCTTCAAGGCCAAATTATCGACTCGCCAGGCAACCGGCAGCTTCAAACAACAACAGCGACTACGACACCATGAGCAAACTGTCACTACTGGACCTGGGCTTTTTCATCGCAGAGACCGCCGCCAGCCCCAAACACGTGGGCGGCTTGCTGATATTCAAGCGCCCACCTAAATCGCCAGCGGCATTCGCCAAGAACCTGTACCGCGATTATTTGACCTTTACCGATGTCAAGCCGCCGTTTAACCGGATCATCAATTTGTCAATGAGCGCCCTGCCCCATTGGCAGGCTGCCGACGCCATCGACCTGAATCAGCACGTTTTTTACCATGTACTGCCCAAGGGCAACAACGATCGCAAGGCCCTGTACGACTTTGTCTCCAAGTTGCACACGCCCATGCTGGACCGCAGTCGCCCGCTGTGGGAAGTGCATGTCATCGACGGTTTGCCAGAAGGCTTGTTTGCGCTCTACCAAAAGATGCACCACGCCTATGCCGACGGCGTGACCATGTCGCGATGGACAGCCGAGGGGTACACCACCTCGCCAACCGATATGGATTTGACGCCCGTGTGGACGCTCAAGCACGGCGGCTATGCGACCCGCCGGGCCAAGGCCAATAATGAGCTTCTCCAGATGACCTGGAAAGAGGTCACAGGTAACACGCGCCGTTTTTTGGGCATTGGGCGGTTGGCGGCGATGCTGTTTCTGGAAAGCATCAAGCTCACCAAGAACGCCATTGCCCTGCCCTTTGTTTCCAGCGCCAAGACCCCCTTAACGGGGCAAGTCACGTCGGGACGCCAGTTCGCCTCGGCTGGCATTTCAATGGAACGCGTCAATGCCATTCGCACCCGCACACGCTCCACACTCAACCACATTGCGCTAACCTGTCTGGACGGTGCCTTGCGCAAATACCTGAAAGATCAGGGCGTGGAACTGCGCCGCCCCATTACCATCCAGATGCCGGTGAATCTGCGCAAGGAAGGCGAAAAAACGGCGGGCAACAAAATCGGCATCATTCAGGTGGAACTATCCCCACCCACGGATGACCCTTACATCCGCCTACGCAACATTGGCTATAGCCTGCGAAACGTACGCACTATGGTCGACAGCGTCGCACCGGAAGCGATTGAGTCCTACACCATCATCACCGGCCTGGTGGCGCAAATTGCAGAAATGCTCAAACTCAGCAACCAGATGCCACCGATGGGCAACACACTGGTTTCCAACGTGCCAGGCCCCAAGGA
>CAIYDK010000488.1 GCA_903924955.1 uncultured beta proteobacterium
CCGCCTGATTGGCGCGCCTCCAGGCTATGTGGGCTATGAGGAGGGCGGTTACCTGACCGAGGCCGTTCGCCGCAAACCCTATGCCGTACTGCTGCTCGATGAGGTAGAGAAAGCCCACCCGGATGTATTCAATGTGTTGCTACAGGTGCTTGACGATGGGCGCCTGACCGACGGCCAGGGCCGTACGGTGGACTTCAAGAACACCATCATTGTGATGACTAGCAACATTGGCTCGCAAATGATCCAGGCCATGGTCGGCCAGGATTACGAGGACGTGAAGGATGCAGTGACCGGTGAGCTGAAGAACCACTTCCGTCCCGAATTTTTAAACCGTATTGACGAGACCGTGGTTTTCCACTCACTGGATGCGACCCACATTGCCAATATCGCCAAGATACAGTTGCAGGTGTTGACGGCCCGCCTTGCCAAAATGGATCTCGGCTTGGTGGTGACTGACGCCGCAGTGGCCGAACTCGCCAAGGTTGGGTTTGACCCCGTGTTTGGTGCGCGCCCACTCAAACGCGCCATTCAGCAGCGCATTGAGAACCCGCTGTCCAAGCTGTTGCTCGAAGGAAAGTTTGCGCCCAAGGACACCATCCATGTGGGCGTGGACACCATTCAGGCTCCGGGGCAGTTCAGCTTTTTACATGGGTGAAGTGCGGATCAACATGTGCAATCAAGGCAGGCTACCGTTACAAAACGGAGTCTGCAGTAAACGGTTGCCTATGTTCCGGGTGTATTGCTCAAACCCAGACCAATCTGGTACAGGCGGGCGTAATGCCCGTTGCGCAGGATCAAATCCTGGTGTGTGCCGGTTTCCACAATCTGACCCGCCTCCATAGCCACAATCCGCGTGGCATGCATGACGGTAGACAGGCGGTGGGCAATGACCAGTGTGGTGCGGTTGTGCATCAAGCCTTGCAGGGCGTCTTGCACTGCGCGCTCGGACTCGGTGTCCAGCGCTGACGTGGCTTCGTCCAGAATCAGAATGGGAGCGTCTTTGTAGAGTGCTCGCGCAATGGCAAGGCGCTGTCGTTGTCCGCCCGAGAGTTGCATGGCATTGTGGCCCACCATGGTGTCGATGCCTTGCGGCAGGTCAGTGACCAGTGCGCCCAGGTTGGCTGCATTCAGGCAGGCCAGCACTTTGTCACGCTGCAGTTCCATGCCCAGAGCCACATTCGCGGCAATGCTGTCGTTGAGCATAATGACGTGCTGGCTGACAAAAGCAAACTGCGCGCGCAGGGCGTGAAGATCCCAGTCGCCCACGTCGTGGCCATCCAACAGGATCTGGCCGCTGCGCAGATCGACAAAACGCGGCAGCAGGTTGACCAGTGTGGACTTGCCTGCACCGGATGCACCGACGAATGCAACGGTCTCTCCACCATGAATGGACAGACTCAGGCAGTTGATGACCGGCGCAGAGTCTGGCGCACCGTACTGGACCACCACGTCCCTGAATTCGATTTCACCGCTGGCGCGTGGCTTGGAAAACGTGCCTTGCGTCTCGCGGGGCACCTCTTCGATCAGGTTCAGGCCCCGCTCCAGCGCGGCCAGGCCACGGGTGATGGGGCCGGAGACTTCTGACAACTGTCGGATGGGCGCGATGATCATCAGCATGGCGGTGACAAAGGCGACAAACCCGCCCACCGAGGTGTCGGCGGCGGCGCTTTGCACCAGCGCCACCGAGATCACTGTCGACAGCGCCATGGCTGCCAGCATCTGTGTCATCGGCGTCATGGCGGCACCGGCCACTGTGGACTTCATAGCCAGGCGTTGCAGTGAATCGCCCAGTTGGTCAAAGCGCTTGGCCTGCGATGTCTGAGCTGAGTACAAGCGGATGTCGCGGTGGGCCAGCACATTTTCCTCCACCACATAGGCCAGGCTGTCGGTGGCGTCCTGGCTGGCCTTGGTGAGGCTGTGCAGCCTGGCGGTCAGCACGCGCATGACCCACGCCACAGCAGGGAATACGGCGATGACGATCAGTGTGAGCTTCCAGTTCAGGTAGAGCAGATACCCGGTCAGCGCTACCAGGGTGAGCGCATTACGCGTTAGGCTTAGCAGCGAGTTGACCAGCATGGAAGCACCATTTTGCGTCTCGTAGACGATGGAGTTGGATAGCGCACTGGAACTCTGGTCAGAGAACAACTGCATATGTGCCACCAGCAGCTTGTTGAACATGGCCCCTCGCATAACCAGCAGGCCCTGATTGGTAATGCGTGAAAGACCGATTTGTGCCACATAGCCCGCAAGACCGCGTACACCAAAGATCGAAAGCAGTACTACGGGAACCGTCCAAAGTTCGAGGGTGTGCTTTTGAAAGCCGAGGTCTAGCAACACCTTGAACATGGCGGGGATCAGAGGCTCGGTTGCTGCGCCTACGATGGCACTCAGAACCACAATAGTCCAAGTGCCGGGATACGCGCCAAAGTAGGGCCACAAGGGTCGCATGCGGGCAATCAGACTGTTCCGTGGCGGGCGTGTAGGTGTTGTCATGCCTTTACCTCGGCCAGAGGGTTGCAGTTTGCCATGCTGCGTGTGCCCAGTGCCATTAGTAGCCCCAGGATTACACATAAAAAATCACCCATCAGGTCGTCATACAGGGCTGAATTGAACAGACACGCGATCGCAATGGCGAACACCACTGCCAAAGTTGTGCGTTTCACAGCCCGCGGAAACCGCAATGCGTCTCGCGCCATACAGGCGAAGACGGACATGAACAGGAACAGGCCAATCACACCCAGTTCAACCCCCCACAACAGGAATTCTTGGTGGGGGTTGCTTAGGTTGTTTTCGCCAAACACTTTGGCAGCTGTAGCCCCCTCTACGCGTTTGACTGCCAATGTCCATGCACCTATGCCATGACCCAAGACCGGTCGGTCAGCCATTGCCTGCACCGATCTGTGCCACGCGTTCAGGCGCCATCCGGATGAGTCGCCTTCCTCGACTTTCCTGTTTTTCGCGAAGTTTTGGCTTTCGGCCACTATTTTTCCGATTCGATCTTGCACTTGTGCAGAGCCCAGTGCCGCAATTGTCAAAATCATGATCGGGGCGATGACAAAGGCCGCAAGCCGCAGGCGATTGGGCACCGCCCACATAATTGCAAGCGCCATTGCAGATAATGCAACCAGATAGCCGCTTCGCCCTTCAAGAACAAGTAGCGTGCTGGTGATGGCCATTACTGCGCCGATGGTGCCGACCGCTGGCGACCACAGCTTTTCCTCGCGCAAATGCCAGAACACGCTGGCCGAGGTGGCAAACATGATGGACTGGTCCAAATAGGTTGAAAAGACCACGTTGGGCGTGGGAGCGTGGGCGTGCCAGGGTACGTTGACCCCAGCAAACATTAACCATGAACTCAGCAACATGAAGCCTTGCCCGGCGGCGAATGCAGTGATGCCGATTCGAGCTTCAGCAACAGTTCGAATCAGGCTGATCAATATCACGATTTCCAGCAGTTTCGAGTGCTTCACAAGAGTCCCCAACGCAGAAGGAAAGTCTGCGGCGGTCCATGCAAGACTGCATGCAGAGCAGAACAGCATCAGCGTCACCGCCCATGGCGTCCATAACTTGGATATAGCAGGGTCGCTGCGCTGCGTTAAAACCTGGCTCGCCAGAAAGACCAATGCACCTACAAACACTAGCACTTTGGCCAGACTGATCCACGCCATGGGCAGGCTGACGGACACCGCCGTCAGACAAACAATCCCCAGTCGCAAGCTCCAGGGTGCCCGGATCATGTTATGCATCGCGGGGGGGCACAGTAGGGGCAAGCCACTGGACCCCCTTTTGTATCTCTATGGCCTTGGCGTAGCGATAGAACGTGCCCTCAAAATTACCAAGAGCAATCACAAACCCGGCCCAGCCGTCCAGGAACCCTAGCTTGAATACATAGTGTTTTACAAACGCCCAGATGCCATGCGTCAATGCGTCACCCATCGTGATGTGCTTGTGCATAATTTTTTGTGCTCCAAGCGTCGAGTAACGATTGGACTTGTGCATCACTTCAGCCATGTTCTTGAATGGAAACTGCCAGATTGCGTTGCGTAGATGACCAATGGGCTTCGTGGTGTGCAGCACATAGCCTTCATGAACCGGCTTCAGGTCATAGGACATGCAACCGTTGCGAAACAGCTGGGGTTGGCGGTAATTGGGATACCAACCGGAATGCTGGATCCAACGTCCCATGAAAAAATTGCGGCGCGGCATCCAGTACACGTCTGCTGCGGATGTATTGTTGACGATGGAGCGTATTTCCTGTTCGACCGCTGGCGTGCAGCGCTCGTCTGCATCCAGACTGAAAATCCATGGGTGGGTGCAGGCCGCAATGGCTTGGTTGCGCAGATCGCCAAACCCTTTGAACTCTACCTGTACCACTTTGGCACCTAACTTGGCGGCAATATCGGGTGTGCCGTCGGTGCTCCAGGAGTCCACCAGGATCACTTCATCCGCCCACTTGGCGCTTTCAATAGTGGCTGCGACCTTTTCGGCTTCGTTGAAAGCAATGATGTAGACGGAGATTTTGCTCATCGGAGGGTGGTAGTATTCGGCCACTTCTGAAGGTGACCGACGGGTTGCCTGCTTCGTAGTCTAGTTCAAAATGAATGCTTCCCAGCTCGTCTCCGTGGTGATAACAACCTATAACCGCAGCGATGCGCTGTTAGCGGTTTTGAAAGGGTTGACGCAGCAGACTGACCGCAATTTTGAAGTTGTGGTCGCAGACGACGGGTCGCACTTCGGGGAGCAAAGCGTCATCTTGACGTCACCTTTAGCGCAAAGTTTGAATGTGAATCACGTATGGCACCCGGATGTGGGATTTACGGCTTCACGCATTCGTAACCGGGGTGTATCGGTTTCCAGAGGCGAATACATTATTTTTATGGACGGAGATTGTGTTCCGGAGGTGGATTTTATTGCCCGGCACAGGTTGTTGGCCCAGCATGGGTGTTTCGTAAACGGTAGCCGAGTGTTGCTTTCGCCGGATCTGAGTCGCCGGGTGTTGAACGGGTCCGAGAACATTTGCGGACGCTCGCCTTGGTATTGGATGTTGCGGCGGTTGCAAGGGCACGCCAGCAAGCTTACGGGACTGCTGCGACTACCCGATTGGCCCATGCGGCTTGACCGAGAGTTTTCCTGGAAAGGTATCCGCAGTTGCAACATGGGAGTGTGGCGGGCTGATTTTGAACGTGTAGACGGATTTGATGAGTCATTCGTTGGTTGGGGGCACGAAGATGCCGACCTGGTCCTGCGACTGCACAACAGCGGCGTTGCGCGAAAGAACGGGTTTTGCTCGACGGAGGTTTTTCATTTATGGCACAAAGAAGCGGCGCGCCTGCAGGAATCGCAAAACGCCAAGCGGGTGAGCGATCGGTCCAAGACGAATGTGATCCAACCTGACCTAGGCTATTCGCAAAAGCGGCCAAACGATGATGTGGTCATCACAAGACTGGGATAATGACGAAATGTTGAAACGACGATTGTTAATTCTTCTGGCAACCTTAGCTTGCCTGCCCGCCTTGGCGCAATTTCGCGTGGAGGTGTCTGGTGTGGGACTGACACAGGTTCCTGTAGCTATTGCCGGATTTCGTGGTGATGATGCCGCGCCACAAAAAATTGCCAGTATTGTGCAGGCAGATCTTGAGCGCAGCGGTCAGTTTCGTGCTGTTGATACCGGTGGAATTGTCTTGGATGAAGGGTCGCGGCCCGAAGCATCCAACTGGCGACAAAAGGGAGCCGACGCTCTGGTAACTGGGAGTATTAGCCGCTTGGCGGACGGGCGTTACGATGTGCGCATGCGCTTGTGGGATGTGGTTCGCGGCCAGGACATGGGTGGTCAGAGCTACGCGGTGGTTGCTGGGGACCTGCGTTTGGTCGCGCACCGGGTGGCTGATTTTGTTTACGAAAAGTTGACTGGTGACAAGGGTATATTTTCCACACGAATTGCCTACGTGACGAAGGTTGGGGCAATCTACAACCTGTGGGTTGCTGATGCTGATGGTGAAGGTGCGCAAAGCGCCCTTAATAGTGCCGAACCTATTATTTCCCCGTCTTGGGCGCCCAATGGCACACAACTCGCGTATGTGTCTTTTGAGTCACGCAAGCCGGTAATTTTTGTCCACGATATCGCCTCGGGTAAGCGCCGATTGGTGGCAAACTTCAAGGGTTCCAACAGTGCTCCGGCTTGGTCAGCAGATGGCAAAACACTGGCGGTCACCTTGAGTCGCGACGGTGGTTCGCAACTGTTTTTATTGGATGCAACGGGTGGCGAGCCCAGGCGTCTGGCTCAATCGAGTGCAATTGATACGGAGCCCGTTTTTTCGTCGGATGGCCGATTTATTTACTTTGTGAGCGATAGGGGTGGTGCGCCGCAGATATACCGTATGCCCGCGGCCGGTGGCAGTGCTGAACGGGTGACATTTACCGGCACTTACAATATTTCACCAGCGCTTAGCGCTGACGGCAAATGGCTGGCCTACATTTCTAGGGTCAGTGGTGTTTTTAAATTGCATGTGATGGACTTGGCGGCTGGCACAACCCTCGCAATTACGGATACGACGGCGGACGAAAACCCCAGCTTTTCGCCCAACAGCCGCCTGATCATTTATGCAACGCACCAGGCAGGCCGTGAGGCGTTGATGACGACAACGCTGGATGGCAAGATCAAAGCGCGTCTGGCAAGGCAAAGTGGCGATATTAGGGAGCCCGATTGGGGCCCCGTGCAAAAATAGTGGTAATTTAAATAGGAGTAATGGATGAACCGTTTGATATGGGCCGCAGCGATAGCGGCGTTGTTGAGTGCGTGTGGCTCGGCAGTTAAGCTGGATAACGTTCCAGTGGAAGATAAATCCGGGACCAGTGTTTCCCAAACTGATGGCAGAGCCGACGGCGTAGGTCAGCGGGCAGTGACTGGTGTCGCTTTGGACAACGCAAACTCATCTGCGGCAATGATGGCGACCAACCGTACGGTTTACTTTGACCTCGATAGTTTTGCAATTCGCCCGGAGTTTCAAGCGATTATTGAGAATCATGCGAAATTCATCAAAGCCGACAAGAGCAAAAAAGTGGCTATTGAAGGGCATACCGATGAACGTGGTGGACGTGAATACAACTTGGCTCTAGGACAAAAACGTGCAGAAGCAGTGCGTCGCGCTATGGGATTGCTGGGTGTCGCTGAGGGTCAGATTGAAGCAGTCAGTTTTGGTAAAGAAAAGCCCGCCGTGTTGGGCTCGACTGAAGCTGCAATGGAGAAGAACAGGCGCGCTGAAATCTCCTATCGATGAGCGCATTTTCTTTTTCCTCCATCGGTCGGTTTGTTCGTTTTGCAACCGTGTGCGTTGTACTGTTGAGCTATTTCGGGTCGGCTTGCGCAGGGTTGTTTGACGACGAGGAGGCGCGCAAGGCGATTCTTGATCTTCGCCAGAAGATGCAAGAGTCGCAGTTGCGGCTGGAAGAGGAAACACGACGGGCTTCAGAAGACAGTGCCCAGTTGCGGCGCAGTCTTATTGAGCTGCAAAACCAGCTGGATGTCGCGCGAACTGACATTGCGAAATTGCGTGGCCAAGGTGAGCAGTTGGTGCGCGATTTATCTGAAGCGCAGCGATTGCAAAAGGACACGACCCAATCCCTGGACGAGCGTGTTCGCAAATTCGAACCGAGTCGTGTGTCGGTTGATGGTCGAGAGTTTTTGGCGGATGCGTCTGAAAAGCGGGACTACGACGCGGCAATGGATATCTTTCGCAAGGGAGATTTTGGTCCGGTGCAGTTGGCTTTTGTAGAGTTTCTTAATCGTTATCCCAAGACTGGATACCGACAGTCGGCGCTTTTCTGGCTTGGCAATGCCCAGTATGCAACCAGGGACTACAAAGAAGCGATCGCCAGTTTTCGTGCTCTGGTAGCACAGGGCGGAGATCACGTTCGCATGCCTGAGACTCTATTGGCGATTGCCAATTGTCAGTTGGAGATGAAAGACAGCAAAGGTGCTCGCAAGACCCTGGATGATTTGATCGCGCATTATCCAGGAACTGAGACTGCGCAGGCGGCCAAGGATCGTTTGGCTCGTTTGCGGTAATTGTTTTGGGAGAACTGTCGGTCACCGCTGTGGCGCCTCACGTTATAGATGCTGGTGCAGATCTGTCCCGACGTTTTGGTGGCCTGGAGCGTTTGTATGGCGTTGATCCTGCAAGGCTAATTCGCGAAGCACATATAGCCATTGTCGGAATAGGCGGTGTGGGTTCATGGGCGGCTGAAGCGCTGGCGCGCAGCGGTGTTGGGCGGTTGACGTTGATTGACTTGGACCATGTTGCGGAGTCAAACGTGAACCGCCAGATTCACGCACTGAGTTCAACGATTGGTCAGGCAAAGATCGATGCCATGCGGGAACGAATTGCCCTGATTAACCCGCGATGCACTGTGACTTGTGTGGATGCCTTTGTTGAACCCGGCAATTGGCCTGCTCTGATCGCACATGATGTCAGAGCGACTATTGATGCGTGTGACCAAATCCAAGCCAAAACGGCGATGGCTGAATGGGCCAGGCGTACAAAGGCCATTTTTATCTCTGTGGGCGCGGCGGGCGGGAAACGCCATGCACACAAGATCGATGTTGCTGACCTCAGCGAGACTACCCACGATCCATTGCTGGCTCAAATGCGGTATCGATTGCGCAAGGAACATGGTGCCCCACGTGAAGGGAAAAAGATCGGTGTTGCCTGTGTATTCAGTCGCGAGGCGGTTAAGCCTGCTGACGCCTCATGTCAAGTCGAACAAGGTGACAATTCGCTCAATTGCCATGGCTATGGATCTGTAGTTGCAGTGACTGCAACATTTGGAATGTGTGCAGCGGGATGGGTACTCGATAAAATTTCTGAAACTTCGTAAAGTCGCGGTTTAAAACTATATAATTGAAAGCTTCGCAGGAAGTGACAAGTTAATTTGTTTCGTTCTGTCGGGACCTTAGCTCAGTTGGTAGAGCA
>CAIYDK010000489.1 GCA_903924955.1 uncultured beta proteobacterium
GCCGCTGTCGCCAACTCCAAAAGCCTCACAGAACGGCCCGATAACGGCACATTGTTAAAAATTTATGCCCTGTACAAGCAAGCCAGTTCTGGAGATAACACCGAGAAAAAACCCGGATTTGTCGACATGGTCGGTCGCGCCAAGTGGGATGCGTGGAACAACTTGAAAGGCACTAGCGACAAGGCTGCCATGCAGCAGTATGTGGATTTGATCGAGTCTTTGAGCTAAAAATAGCTTTAGCCCCCGTAGAAGCTGCGTACACAGCTATAAAAACAATAGCGTCTTTGCGTTATTGTTTTTTGGGAGACGATTTTTTGGCCGGCTTCGGTTTCAGCAAGTCATCCAGATTCTTGACAATTTCCGCTTCGATGCGACCTTTGAAAGCGCCCAGAAGAAAGCCCAGCTTGGCATCCAGATCAAAATGGTCTGCGGTCACGTGCAAAACACCGTTGACCCCTGAGCGGGTGAATGTGACCCGGTCCTCTTTGGCGCCTTCTTCGTAGGTGCAGTCCATGCCAAATTCAGCCTCCACATGCTCAGCCCAAGCAAACGCGACTTTTCGCGCTGCGGTCAGGCTCAAGGAATGTTCACGCCGAATATGTAAATCTGCCATTACCGATCTCCTTGGTGTGGGTTTGTCGCGCGGGTTTGCTTCATACTCAAGCGCATCATAAAACCCCTTGGACGCCTGAACGCGTTTGCCAGAATATGCTGTACAAATTCAAATCGAAAGTAACGGGTGACCTGATCATGCTGGAGCCCAATGGGCGCCAGATTCTGAACATCATTGGTAAAGACAGTCTGGCCAAAGGCATCTTGCTGCCGCACGATATACCGACCGCCATCGCGGCGCTTGAGCGCGCCATAGCGCAGGATGAGGCCGCGCTGGAACAACGCCGCCAAAGTGCGCACGACGCAGGCGAAACGCTGCCCCGCGCTGACATCGTCACGCTGCGACAGCGGGCGGTGCCGTTTATCGACATGCTCAAACAATGCCAACGTGCCGAGAAAGAGGTTGTTTGGGGGGTGTAGGCATGCCGCACGCAGTCAATCGGCGTAGACGCCCGCTGCTTTGACAATGGGGCTCCATTTGGCAATCTCGGCCGCCACAAACTTTTTGTGTTCTGCAGGCTCAATGCGTTTGTCGCTCACCACCACAGCGCCCAGGCCTTCCTGCTTTCTGATGAAATCAGGATCCTTCAAAGCCAGTTTCAGCGCTGCATTGATTCTGGAGACCACCTCCGGCGGCGTGCCTTTGGGCGCATACAGGCCTTGCCACACAGTGACTTCAAAACCTTTGAGGCCAGCATCCTGCATGGTGGGCAAATCCTTGAGCGCGGGTGTCGTCAAGGGCTTGGCGGTGGTGACGGCATAACCAATAACCTTTTTGGCTTCAATATGCGACGAGGTGTTGGTCGTTTGATCACACATCAAATCAATCTGTCCGCCGATCAGGTCCGTCATGGCAGGTCCGGTCCCTTTGTAGGGGATGGTGACCATATCAACCTGGAGTGCGCTTTGCAACAACAGACCACACAAATGCGATGCAGAACCCACCCCGGCGTTGCCCAAATTGATCTTGGTCTGGTTTTGCCCAATCCAGTTGACCAGTTCCTTGAAGTTTTTGGCTGGGAGCGATGGGCGCCCAATCAGCGTCATGGGCACGTCACTGACCATGCCCAAGTACTCAAAATCGCTCTCGACCTTGAACGGCACGTTGCGCACCAGCGTGGGCATGGTGGCCATGCCTATGTGGTGAAACAGCAGGGTGTAGCCGTCAGGTGCAGCCTTGGCCACCTTGTTCGCCCCAATGGAGCCACCCGCGCCAGCGGAATTGTCAACCAGCACCGTGACTGCGCCCAGCGGTTTGCGTATCGCCTCCGCAAGATCACGGGCCGACCGGTCCGTGGGTCCGCCCGCCGCAAAGGGCACAACGATGGAGATGGGCTTGCTGGGATAGGTATCGGCATGTGCCCACAAACCCGACACAGCCACCGCAACGACTAGTAGTTTTTTCATGGGTTAATCCTTATGGATGTGCATACCAGCCTAATGCCAACACAACCAATTTCCATGGTGGAAACTACCTAGACGGCATAAATCGCTATTTGTAGCTTCGGGCGTCTTCAATAATTTTGCCGTCATTTGGCAAACTACCAGGCGGCACAATTTCAACCTGCCCCCGCAACTTGGTGACGTCGCGAATGGCCTCTTCAATGCGTGTGCTCAGACCCTCTGGATTCGCCTGTGCCTCGACCCGCAGCGTCATTTTGTCATTGGCCATTTCACCGCTCACGACCAGGCGCGCTCGGGCCACTCCGGCAAAGCGTTTGACAATGTCGTCCACTTGCTTGGGGTGCACAAACATGCCCCGAATTTTGGTGGTCTGGTCCGCACGACCCATCCAGCCTTTGATGCGCACGTTGGAGCGCCCGGTCGGACATGGGCCGGGCAAAATGGCAGACAAATCTCCGGTTCCAAAACGGATCAAGGGATAACTGGAGTTGAGTGGCGTAACCACCAGTTCGCCAACTTCGCCCTCAGCAACCGGGTCGCCCGTTCCAGGACGAACAATTTCCACGATAACGTTTTCATCGAGCACAAGCCCCTCGCGTGCCGACGTTTCATAGGCGATCAGCCCCACGTCGGCAGTGGCATAGCACTGGTAACCGGCAATGCCGTGCGCCAGAAACCAGTCGCGCAGGCTGGGCGGAAAGGCCTCGCCACCAAACATGGCCTTGGTTACGCTGGGCAGGGCCACGCCCATCTCCAGCGCTTTCTCAACAATGATTTTCAGAAAACTGGGCGTTCCGATGTACCCCGCCGGTTGCAGGTCGCGCATGGCTTGCACTTGTTGCTCGGTCTGACCGGTGCCACCCGGAAACACAGTGCACCCCATCGCGTGGGCGCCGGTCTCCATCATGGAGCCAGCCGGGACAAAGTGGTAGCTGAAGCTGTTGTGAATGAGTTCACCCGGGCGAAAACCCGCGGCGTAAATGGCGCGCGCCATGCGCCAGTAGTCACGCCCGGTACCTTCGGGCTCGTAAATTGGGCCAGGGCTGGCAAACACTCGTGGCATGTCGGCACCGAAACCCACGGCACTAAAGCCGCCAAACACATTGCCACCGGCACCCAGCGCACGCGAAGCCTGCTGAATCTCCTGCAACTCATGCTTACGAGTCACGGGCAATGTGGCCAGAGCAGCACGACTGCTGATGCCGGCTGCGTTCACGCCGCTCAAAATTCCGGCAAATGCAGCACTACGGCTTTGGGCATGCCCGACCTGCGCCGGCAATGCCGCCATGAGCGCGGCCTCGCGATCAGCGGGGAGACGTGTTTCCATTGCATCAAAATATTTAGCCACAGCCCATTTCTCCATGTTTACCGACGACATTTGGGTGGCAAAGCGTTGCGAGCCACCCCATCCAGAAACACCGTGGAACCGGCTTTGCCGGGCCACCGGTGTTGCCCCCTGCAAGGGGGAAAGCGGCCACGCGAAGCGGGCAAGCCGGGGGGTGTTCCATCAAGCAAGCCAGCGTTTGCGCCGCTTGTAGCTCTTGACGTCCTTGAAACTCTTACGCTCTCCACCGCCCATGCCGAGGTAGAACTCCTTGACGTCTTCGTTGGTACGCAAATAGTCCGCCGCGCCATCCATTACCACCCGTCCGGACTCCATGATGTAGCCATAGTCGGCGTACTTCAGGGCCATGTTGGTGTTCTGCTCGGCCAGCAGGAAGGTGACCTTTTCTTTGGTGTTGAGATCTTTCACGATCTCAAACACTTCTTCCACAATCTGCGGCGCCAGCCCCATG
This sequence comes from uncultured beta proteobacterium, assembly GCA_903924955.1. Lineage (GTDB taxonomy): Bacteria > Pseudomonadota > Gammaproteobacteria > Burkholderiales > Burkholderiaceae_C > Allorhodoferax. Next base: position 3,813 of record CAIYDK010000489.1, read on the forward strand.
GACGGCTCGTCCAGCAGCACCATGCTAGGGTTGGCCATGAGTGCGCGGCCAATGGCGCACATTTGCTGCTCGCCACCAGAGGTGTAAGCGGCCTGGGACATGCGGCGCATTTTAAGGCGCGGAAAATAGTTGTAGACCTTTTCTAAATTGGCCGCTATTTCGCCTTTGTCTTTTCGGGTGTAAGAGCCTGTGAGCAAATTTTCTTCAATGGTGAGGTGGGCAAAGC
>CAIYDK010000490.1 GCA_903924955.1 uncultured beta proteobacterium
AGAGTCTGGGTGGCGTCGCGCAATCCGCGCTCAATCGTTTGCTTCCGGCGGGAGCCTCTGCCGGAAGTAGTCTTTCAGTACGCGCTACGTTGCGACTGGGGTTTGCCTGTGTCGTTGCCGGGGCACTGGTGATTGGCGTGTTTTCCCTGTTGCAGATGGGGCGGTTGAATGCATCGACACACACCATTTATGAAAAAGAGTACACCGCCGGGCAAGCTGCCGAGCAGGTTCGCAGCAATGTTTTGCGCGCCAGCCGTGCGCAGACCCAGCTACTGACGGCCAGTACGGTAGCCGAGCGCGAGACGCTGTCCAAAGATGTGGAGAGCAGTCTGGCCGAAATCGGCAAGAAAATGGACACCATCCGGGCGCTGTCCGACAGTGAAGAGTCGGTAGATGCCTCCAAGCAACTGGTTGACGTGGTTGCCAAGTGGACCAAGCGGTTGCGTGAGTATGTAAAGCTGGTCAAAGCTCAGCCGCTGTCGTTCATGGAGATGAGTCCCGATGTCTCCATGGAAGATGCGGGTTTGGGAAACGAGACACGCAAGGTCGAAAAAATTGTCGACAGCCTGGTCTCCCAGAGGGGTTTGTCGGCGCAAGCGACCATGCTGCAGACCGAGCAAATTTACGAGGCATCGCGGGTCTGGGTGGTGGGGATTGCGCTGGTGCTGATTGTCCTTTCCATTGCCATTGGCAGCTGGGTGATCCGACGCCTGACGCGTCAACTTGGCGGCGAGCCGGCCTATGCCAAGTCCATTGCAAGTCGCATTGCCAACGGCGATTTGACGGCGCAGATCAAGCTGAATGTCAACGACACCGAGAGTTTGCTGTATTCATTGCATGACATGCAGACCCAGTTGTCGCGCACCATGGGCGAAATTGCGGACAGCTCGGCCCAGGTGGCCAACGCATCCCGTGAGATTTCCATGGGCAACCTGGATTTGTCCAACCGCACCGAGCAGCAGGCCAGTTCATTGGAAAAGACGACGTCCAATGTGGAGCAATTGACCGCCATTGCCAAGCGCTACGCGGACAGCTCTACCCGTGCCGCACAACTCTCGGGCAGTGCCAGCCAGGCGGCGCGTGAGGGCGGAGAGGTGGTGGCCAACGTGGTGCGCACCATGGTGAAGATCAGCGAAAGCACCCAGGCTATCCATGCCAATATTGGCGCGATTCAGAGCATTGCCTTTCAGACCAACATTCTGGCGCTCAATGCAGCGGTGGAAGCAGCCCATGCCGGCGAGCAGGGGCGCGGGTTTGCTGTGGTGGCGTCCGAGGTGCGTGATCTGGCGCAGCGCAGTGCCACAGCAGCGCGGGAGATCAGTGCCCTGATCGAGAATTCCACACAGCAAGTGAAAGAGGGCACCCAACTGGCCCGTACGGCTGGGCAAACCATTGCCGACATGGCCCAAACCGTTCAGCAGGTCAGCACCGTAATGGAGGAGATGTCTGGTGCCTCATTGGAGCAAAGCGAGGGTATTGAGCAGATGAACCGTGCAATTGCCCAGATCGATGAAACAACCCAGCAAAATGCTGCGCTGGTTGAAGAAGCCGCCGCAGCGGCTCAGTCCCTTGACGAACAGGCCCAGGCGCTGGACCAGTTGGTCGGACGCTTCGACCTCAGGCCTATTTGAAGATCACGGTCTTGTGGCCGTTGAGCAGCACGCGGTGTTCGCTGTGCCACTTGACCGCTCGGGCCAGTACCTGGCTTTCCGTGTCGCGGCCCTGGGTCGTTAAGTCTTCCACGGTCTTGCTGTGGTCCACACGGGCCACATCCTGCTCGATGATGGGTCCTTCGTCCAGGTCTGCCGTCACATAGTGGGCGGTGGCGCCAATCAGTTTGACACCCCGGTCATGCGCCTGGTAATAGGGCTTGGCACCCTTGAAGCTCGGTAAAAACGAGTGGTGGATGTTGATGGCGCGTCCGGCGAGCTTTTTGCAAAAATCGTCGCTCAAAATTTGCATGTAGCGCGCCAGCACCACTAACTCGGCGCCCTCGGATTCAATGATTTCGAACTGCCGCTCTTCCACCCGGGCCTTGGTGTCGGGGGTGACCGCAATGTAGTGAAACGGCACGTTGTAGCTGGCGGCCAGTTGGTAAAAATCACGGTGGTTGGAGATGATGGCGCGGATGTCGAGTGCCAGCAACCCGCTCTTCCAGCGAAACAACAGGTCGTTGAGGCAGTGGCCTTCTTTGCTGACCAGCAGCACCGTGCGCATCGGCTGCGCCCTCGGGTGCAGTCCCCATTGCATATTGTTCGGTTTGGCAAAAAAACTGAGCTGCGTGCGCAAGTCCGCGTGCGTAAGGCGTGCACAGGTGAACTGCACCCGCATGAAAAACAAGCCGGTGTCGGGGTCGTTGTACTGGGCGGCTTCTTCAATGTTGCCGCCGCGTTCCAGCAGGAAGCCGGATACGGCATGCACAAGGCCCAGACGATCCGGGCATGACAGGGTAAGGGTATAGGTCTGACTCATGGTGCTGCAATTGTCGCAGCATGGGCCAATGCAACTACACGCACTGGGTCAGGTGGGCGTAAAACTTCAGTGCATGACGACTGGGTTTTGGGCCAGTTCGGCATATTTTTCAAGCGTGTCTTCTACCTCTTCCTGGCTGGGCGTGTTGACCTGCCAGGCCATGATGTGCTGTTGGAACAATTCGGCCCACGAACCATCCAGATACACCTCTTTGCCTGATCGTTTGTCCACGATCTCAAACCCGTGGCGGGCCATTACGGGCACGCCTTCGGGGTATTGAACGGTTTTGAGCGCACCCACGGCCATCTTGCCATTGGCTTCAGCATTGGCCAGCATGTGGGTGACCGAGTAGGTTTCTGAGTCGTATAGGGTATGCATTGCGATAGATGATAGGTCTTCTATCGCAATTGAGCGCAGAGTTGATGAAAACAAGGGTGTGATTCAAAGTGTCTTTGGACTCGGTTCCAGTAAAGAGATGCTGGCGACCAAATGGTCGACTTTGTGACAATGCAACTAAGCCCATGCGAACGTCTCAAATTGATAGAAGTCCATCAGCATAAAGTCCATACAATGTTTTGCGCAATATTGAACGCAAGCAAGCAAGTGCATGCGCTTCTCTCTTTGACCCCCCATTGAAGCATTGAAGAAATTACGATGAAGAAGCCTTACGCTCTGAGCCTGCCCATTGTTCTTTTAGCTGGCAGCGCCTTCGCAGCCGAACCGCCCGATGCAGGAACACTCTTGCGCGAACAGCCCAGGTCCCCCGCGGCCAAACCGGCTCCGTTTACCCCGCCCACGCCTGGAGCGACGCAAGCACCCCAAGAGAAAGACGCCGGCCCGCTGGTCTTGGTCAAGTCATTTCGCATCACCGGCTCAAGCCTCATTGCAAACAGTGAACTGGTTGCACAACTGGGTGAGTATGTTGGCAAGGAATACAGCTTTCGCCAACTGCAAAGTCTGGCTCTGCACCTGGTGGGCTACTACGCCCAAAAGGGCTATGTGGCCCGAGTCTTTATTGCCCCGCAGGACTTTGCGGACGGAGCCGTGACCTTCACCGTGATCGAAGGAAAGCTCGGCACACTCAAGTTCGACACCCAGATCGACGCCAGCCGAATCGACGCGGTACGGGCACAGCGCTTCATATCGGGGCGACTGCGCCCTGGCGAGCCCTTCTCCCTGACAGCGGTTGGCCAGGCGATGACCATCCTCAACGAGCAACCCGGCATTGAAACCAGGTCTTCCCTCAAACCCGGCACCGGTGAAGGTGAGATCGACCTTGTAGTCAGTGCCACCGACACGCCGTTGACCGTCTACAGCCTCAAGCTCGACAACAACGCCACCCAGGCCACCGGCAAAAACCAGATCGGTGCCAGCGTATCCCTGCAAAACCCCAGCGGCCATTTCGATCAAGCCACCTTGTTCGCCAACGCCTCTGACGGGGTGACCTTTGTCAACGCGGACTACAGCCTGGCTGTGGGCGAGCGCGGTCTGCGCGCAGGAGCCAGCGCGTCATCTCTGCGCTACCGGATTACTGAAACCTCCTTTGACGCCCTGCGCGGTGACGGCAGCGCCAGCATTTTGAGTGCCTACTTCAGCTACCCGCTGCAGCGGCTGACCCAGCGAAGCCTGACGGTCAACGCCAGCCTGGCGCAAAAGCGGATGACCGACTACGCCTTTGACCTCGAAACCGGCAATCGCAACCTCAACGTGGGCAACGTCGGGCTCTCTGGGTGGAGCGTCAATCCGTGGATCGGCGGCATCACCAGCTATGGTGCCGAGCTCACTGCCGGTAACGTGGACCGCACAGCCAATGCCGCCGACATGGCGCAGGACCAGAAGGGTCGCCGAACCGATGGCCGGTTCACCAAACTGGCCTGGCGCGTGGGGCAAACGGTTAGCGTGGCAGGCGGGTGGAATGTGGTGGCCAACTTGCGTGGTCAGGTAGCCGAGCGCAACCTCGACTCCAGCGAACGCCTGTCGCTGGGCGGCCCAGCCAATGTTCGGGCCTACTCGGTGGACGAGGCAGCAGGCGATGAAGGCTACCTGCTGTCGCTGAATCTTTTGCACCCCGTTAGCGAAACCGTTGCCGCCAAACTCTTCTTCGACTACGGTGAAATCACGCTCAACAAGAATCTGTGGGACAACTGGAACGTGGGCAACCCGGGTCTGCCCAACCGCTACGCCCTCAAGGGCATTGGCGCCGGACTGGACTGGATGGTC
>CAIYDK010000491.1 GCA_903924955.1 uncultured beta proteobacterium
GGAAGAAACAGTTGATCGGGTGTCCATTAGTATTCCTCCGGCAGCAACACTGTGGTGGCGCTGCGATCTGCCTCCGTGATCAACCAGACCACAGCTTCAAATGTGCCGCAGCCGTCTTCGCCTGGCGCTTGAAATTTGTAGGCGGAGAGGAGGCGTGTACCTTCGATCAGAGCCTGTTCGTTGGCGGCGGCGTCCTCCGCATCGATATCACCCCAGTCGCCGCTGTGGTGACGGTCAGTCAGATCGAATATGGAGAGGCCAGCCCGTTCCAGCAGTTCATGTGCGCCCCGGGTTGAGACCAGCACGTCGGATGAGAACCGGCGAGGTCGCATGGTGGAAGTTGAATCAGACATAAGTGAATCCTTTCTGTTGGACGAGCGGTGTCGGCGCGCACAAATACAGGCTGCGCGGCGATACGCGTGGGATTTAAAGAAGGGGAGGGAGAACGAGAGGAAGGCGTGCAGCAACCCGCGCACAACCCAACACCACGCAGCGTGGCAAAGCAAAGCGCACAAACGCACCAGCCCAAGACGGACGGGGCGTTATTGCGAAAAGCTTTGGGAAGGGTTTGACCCGTGAACCGGGTCATCAACTGTGTTGCGCAAAGTAGCGCACAAGTTGTTGCACAACAGCAGCGACTCGCTGGGAAACCTGCGCGAATGCGTTGCTGTTAGTTTAATTATACAGTAAATAGACTAAAAAACGCATTTATATTCTATAAAAATGTATATACAGTGTGAAAATAGTGTGATTTTCCGCAAAAGACAGGCGATTTCTAATGTTTTTCGCAATTTCAAGCCGTTTTCCTGCAGCGTGCAGTACTTTGCACTGCTCCGCACAGAAAGCGGCTTGGACGCTGTTCTTGTGCGTTCTGGGCCTACCTGCGTGCGTGACCCTGCGCTAGCGAACCCAGTTTGTCGCGGAGAACGTGAAGGAGGCAAGTTCGCGGCGCCAAATAACGCTGTCCTGTTGTACCGCAAGCCACCAGGTCTGCGTCAACGGTTCAGGTTTCGACTTGGCAAAGGCGTTGGGCGTGAGCACCGCAACGCACCAACTCGGCTGTGGGTCGCGCACGGATTGGTAGAGGATGGCGCCCAACTCCGCTTGCCGTGCGGTTTGAGCGAACGCTTGGGAGGCGCTGTAGTCGCTGGGATGTGTCCAAAGCGCGGCGTCGGCGCTGAAGGGGGGACTGCGCAAATCTACCGCTGTCGTTGCGATCGCTGACTCGAACGCCGTATGTGCCACAGGTTCAATGCGATCCAGGCCGACGCAGTCCTGCAGGAATCGCCATCGCCAGTAGCCAAGTTCCGCGCACGCTGTGTGCACACTTTGCGCGCCGTAGAAGACACCTGGATCGGTGGCGGAGCGAAAGCGGGAGCCGCCTCTCCTGGGGGAGTAGCGAAAGGGCGTCGCCAAGAGGTAATGAAGTGCTGCAGTGGCGTTGGGCTGTGCTGGCTTGCTGGCTTCCAGCAGCGATTCCAACAAGTCTTGCTCCACCGTGTCATCGACGATCTTCATCGTCGATGCCGTGTGCTGCGCCTCAACAATGCGCCATGCGTGCCCTCGCCAAGGGCGGGCCTCAGACGAGACCGCGTGAGGCATCCAGGTAGTGGACGACACGGACTAACCCTTCGGTGTTGCTGATGAGGTCGATGGGGCGGCCATTGAGCCCACGGTTTTCGCTGGCGAGCCATTTGCGGGACGTGGCTTCTTCGCCGACGATGGAGTCCAGGGAGCGGAAAGCCCTGACGAAGAGCAGTGCGAATTCCCACTCCTTGCGGTTTTGCTCCAGCAAGTACTCGCCCGCGTACAGACGCGTGACGGTCGAAGGGCTCAAGCCCAGCACCTTGGCCAGCAGGGCGCGGTTGATACCCAGTCGCTCTGCGGCGCGGGCAACCGCTTTCGTCAGCACAACGGCGGCAGAAGCAGTCTTTGCATCAGGTTTGGCAACGGCTGTCATGGGGAATCTCCTTTGCTGTTGAAATTATATTGCCAATATATTTCTGCTGCAACACTCAATGTTCCCAGGCATGTCAGCATATTCGCGTAGGGGCTACAGCTTGTCAGTCGTCTGGAGCTCCAGTTTGCTGTTCTCGCGCAGGTAGTCGGCCCAGCTCTGCATCATCTCTCGGCGCTTTTCCACCATGCTGCTGCGGGCGTAGGCTCGTACCGTTTGATCGCCCACGGAATGGGCCAGCGCGAACTCAAGCATCTCATGTGCGTATTCGGTGACCTCGCTTCCCCATGTTCTGAAACCGGCTCGAAACCCGTGCACGGTGTAGGGTACGCCCATGCGCCTAAGGAGCTGGGTAAAGACCATGTCCGAAAGTACCTTCCCTCGCGGACTTGGGAAGA
>CAIYDK010000492.1 GCA_903924955.1 uncultured beta proteobacterium
AGTAATCCCACCATCGACGCGGATGACTTGGCCGGTGATAAAGGACGAAAGATCGGATGCCAAAAACAGTGCAACATTGGCGATGTCCTCCGGTTCAGCGGGCCGCTTCAATGCAGATCGGTTGATCAGGCTCTGTCTTGCCGATATGGCCATTTGATCGAACATGGCCGTGCGGGTGATGCCTGGGGCAATGGCATTGACTCGAATGTTGTATGCGCCTAGCTCAGCCGCCAAGCTTTGGGTGGCGCGCGAAAATGCGGCTTTGCTGCTGCCATACACCGTCGTTCCCAAGTCGGGAATGTGCGATGCCGTAGATGAAATGTTGATGATGGAACCCGCCTTCTGCTTCGTCATTTTGCGAGCGATGCCTTGAGTAAAAAGTAGTTGTGCGAAGACGTTGATCTCGAAAACCTTTCGTATTTCAGAGAGCGTCGTCATTTGAAATAGGCCACCGCTGGCGATCCCCGCGTTGTTCACCAAAACGTCGATGGTTTTTGCCTCAGCAACAATTGCACGTGCAGCCGCCTTCACAGATTCTTCGTCGGCTAGATCGAGCGGAACGGCTTTTATAAAGACATCACTCTTTCGCTGAAGGTATTCCACATGCGACTCAAACTCCGTGTCGAGCGTCCTAGCACAAGCGAAGATGTTGCAGCCGTGCAGGGCATAGGTTTCCAGCACAGCCTTCCCGATGCCACGGTTGGCCCCAGTGATGACCGCGGTCTTCCCTTTAAGCATGGTTACGTGCTGCCCGTCACATTTCGATACATCTGGCCGCGCTCATATACGGGTTCCAAAATGGTCCAGTCATCCGGTTCGCAGGGGTTGCCATCGGGATAGGGCGGAACCGATCCACTACCAATGCGCTCTAGTACCTCTCTGTCTGTATAGTAGGCCCGAAATACATGCGTCAAGAATGCGGAGAACAGTAGTATATCTGCTGTGCGGGTGGCATTGAGGATGGCAAGCTGCGAGTCGCCATCGAGCGCGCTGAATGGCTGTGTCATTCTTTCGTGAGCCAGGGTGCTAACCAGCGCGACGTATCTGGCCACCACCTCCTGGATGCCATAGCGCACTGCATATGAGGCAAAGTTAATCCCAGCCGCAGAAGGCATGCCAGATTCTTGCTCCGACGGAATAAGGGTTTCAAGTATCAGGTCGATCATGTTAACTAAAGCAACTGCCTCAGGTTCTGCTTAATGTATTCGCAAGTGAATAGCGTCACTGCTTGTGCTGTAGCAACCGGGTTGACCGCACCAGCGGTTACAAAAATGCTGCTGTCAACGATAAACAAGTTCTTTACAGCGTGTGTTTGTCCAAACTTGTTAACGACTGAGGATGTGGCTTTATCCCCCATGCGCGCTGTTCCCATCAGATGCCAACCGGTGTTCTTGATCGGCGCAAAAGATGAGATAACCTTTGCACCCGCAGCTTCAAAGATGGTTTTGCTTCGTTCAATGCCATGTGAGAGAATTCTTTTGGCGTTGTTGCCCAACTTGTAATGCACCTTGACTCCAGGGAGGCCATAAGAATCCTTGTTCGCGTAGTCCAACTCGACACGGTTGTGTAACTCGGGTAGGTCTTCCGAAATGATGGCGATGCCGGCGGTCCGATTAAAGGTCTTTCGGAAATCTCTATGGTGATTCTTGCCTATTGAAATCCGCCGTGTGAAATACCCCGACAACGCTGTTTCGACCGGCGGGGAGCCGCGCAAGACCTGCATCGTGAAGCCTCTGCAAAAATCCTGGTCAGGGTCTGTTTCATAAAACTGCTGGCTGAGCAGGCAGCATCCATGCGGGCCGATGCTGGAGCGCAAATCCCGGTCGAAGACAGCCTCGACAAAACCCAGAGGATGAAGCATCAAATTCTTTCCAACCAAGCCGCTATCATTTGCCAAACCGTCTGGAAAGGCCGCGGATGTAGAGTTCAGCAAAAGTCGTGGCGTGCCAACACCGTTGCAGGCCACCACCACAACCCTTGCGCGATATCTGTTAACCTTGCCAGCTTGGTCAAGATAGATTACTCCGTCCGCCAAACCGGTGTGGTCTAAGGTTATTTCCTTGACGCGGCAACCGGATAGCAGTGTGACCCCATTGCGTTTCGCCAGGGGCCAATAGGTCACGTCGACACTTGACTTGGCACCTTGGCTGCACCCGGTATTGCACGGCCCCAAGTTGATGCACGTGCCTCTGTTATTGTGCCTATGCGTATTGATGGCACTGTAGGAGGGCCACCAGTGCCATCCCAACTTGTTGAATGCGGTCGCCATCACATTGCCCATCGGCCCGAGGGCTACCGGCGGCATGAGGGATTTGTAATCCGGGTAGGCGGGGTCACCCACTAGCCCCGCAATACCCATCATGCTTTCGTTGCATTCAAAATACGGCTCGAGCTCGGCGTATGAGATCGGCCAGTCTTCTCCAACGCCGTCTAGCGATTTGACCTTGAAGTCTGAGGGATGGAAACGCGGAAAATGGCCGGAATACAAAATGGTGCTACCACCGACCGCGTTGTAGTTGGCGATGGCGATAGGGGACTCACTGTCGTCAATGGGGTAGTCTGCGGCGAACCTTCTGACATTTGGGCTCACGTTGTAATCATCTTGCCGCCGCAATTCCCAGTCGATGGAGGTACTGGGGTAGTTGGCGGGGAAGGTATGCTCCCCTTGCTCCAGGCAAACGATTTTTGCCCCCGACAGTTGGCTTAAACTCCAAGCCGCAGCTGCACCGCTGGCCCCTGATCCGACAATGATGATGTCTGTAGCAACGTTCATTCGCTACTTCTTCTTGGGAAGATACTGCTCAAGGATTCCAGGGATGGTGATGAGCATATCGGCTTCGCAGGCGATTTCGTTGTCAACATAACCGATACCTCTTCCCTTGCAGATGCCTCGTTTCCAGGAAATGACCTCGGTGTGGATCACAAAGGTTTTTCCCGGGAGAACTTCTTTCCTGAAACGCACCGAATGTGACAGCGCGTGCGTCACCTTGCCGCGGTTGCCCGGCAAAGTAGTGATGGCCACCGTCAGCATTTGCGCCAGGGCTTCCAGTTGGAGTGCACCTGGCATGTTCGGGGCGCCGGGAAAATGTACGGGAAAATACCACTCGTTCAGTGTCAGGTGTTTGTAGCCGCGAGCGTAGCGACCCGGGCAGACCTCATCGACGTGGTCGATCATCAAGAAGGGGTAGCGATTGGGTTGGTACTCCTGCAACTCAATACAATTCAGGCTAAATGTTTCCATGAGTGCTCCGTGGAATCTATTGAATTTCAACCTGGCGCGACAAGCTCGAAATGATATCGAACCCGTCCCAATAAAAGCCCATCTCCAATGCCCGGCCGATAGGCACGACGCGATCAACGCCTGGCAATCGGTTGGAAGTCACGAATTGCCTCAGTGCTTCTTGCTTGAAACCGAAATAGGTCATGGTCTGGA
>CAIYDK010000493.1 GCA_903924955.1 uncultured beta proteobacterium
CCCAGCGCGGCAAGCGCCGTCGTCACCATGCACGGTCCTACCTCACCGCCGGAGCCTGTGCCGCAAAGCTTGGGACCTCACTGCGGAGTGATCCTGCCGATGTGCCGCTATCTATTCCGACGCAACCACCGTCACCACCACAACCCTCGACGTTGTCTGCCGCAGACCAAGTGGCATGCGACGTCATGCATGCGGCATTGCCCGACGCAGATCGGATTTACCTCGAACTGGGGCGGGTCAAACGTGGTTTGGGCCGCGAGTGGAACTGGCCCAGCTTTCTCGCGCAATACAAACGCTTGGATAAATCCGGCAACATACTGGATGCACTCCTTGCCAAAGAGTTGATCTGGGTGGTCAGTCGCTCACCTGAGTTGGGACCGGAATTTGTGACCCTGGTAACACCCCAGCGTTTGGTCAAAGCGGTGCAAAAAGCAAATGCCTGGGCTCAGACAGCAAGGCCGGAACGGGTGCCCATGCTGGACGGCCTGATGATGATGGCGATAACTGCCATGCAGGATGCTCCGCCGGATCCTGAAATCAATGCCTACACCGAAGCACTCGCACCTGTCGAATTCCTGGTGACCAACAGGGCCGATCTGATCCGGCAATGCCAAAGTGTTGCAATTGCCATCGACCGACCTTTGACGCCTGTGGTGATGGCAAAACGAATTAGCCGTGTCCTAAGTAGCAGCAGTCCACCTAAAAATCAGGTCGAATTGCTGGACGCCCTGATCATCATGGAAGTGGTGTTCGCTGCCAAACGGCGACCGCACAAAGTGGCGGACTTACTCAATGCCATTGCACCAGCACAGCGCACCCATTTTGAAAGTGTCATTGCATCGGTTCTTGGGACACTGCCTGTGGATGCGGGACACGCCATGGCAGCGAGGGCATTGCCTCACCAGACCCAGTTGGACATGCAAGCAGAATTCAATGTTCGCCAGGTGCTGTCGGATTTTCAGTTGTCAGATTTCGATCACCGCTGCAACGCGATGGCGGTATTGGGCAAGACCTATTCATGGTCCGACTTTCAGCACGACATTCAACGGCAGTCCGGCACGGACTCCGGTTGGCAGCGTGCATGGTGGGATGAGCAGCTCGCATCCTTGATGGGTACCCCTCTGGCATCGTTTCTCGAAACCATGCCGCCGTGGTACGCAAAGTCACCACCAGCCAAACCCACAGCCAACCCCCTGGGTGCATACGACCCTGACCCGGCCAAGACCTGTCTATCGGCGTTGGACGCTCACCGTGTGATGCACCCGGACATGGTTGATGCGGATGTCACGATCTCGCGCACGCGGTCGCACAAGGCCGACCAAGAATGTATTCGCCACGAGGCTGTGATGGCCCGCGAATCGATTCTGGACAGGGATGCGGTCCATCCATGGGGTAACGGTGCCAATGACCGTGACGACAGGAATTCAACTGGGGAGGGGACAGCATTCACGAATGGGTGGTGACCCAATCGCTTATTCGAACAAATCGGCGTGTGTCCCGGTTCGTACAAAGACAATCAACCCATGTTTGATGCTGTCATCAACCTTGTATGCAAGCAAAAAATCGCCACCAACATGGCACTCGCGATGACCAACCCAGTCACCTCCCAAGGGATGATCGAGCCATTCCGACCCGAGGGGGCCATCGTTTGCGACCAGCAATAGCATGACTTCTTTGAGTCGATTCATGTCGTACCGACCCGCCCGTGTGATGCGCTCCCAGTCCTTTAAGAAAGACTTGGAATAGTCAACCGCTCGCGGTAGTGCAGCTCGTTTACTTGCAGGTGTTCTTTTCGAGGTCATCAAAAAGTTCAGCAGCGTTGGCGAAGCGGGCACCGCGTGTGCTGGCAATCTCGTCAGCCTCGACCATGGCGGCACGGGTTTCTGCGTTGGGAGCCTTAATCGTAAAGGGCATTTGCTTATCGGCGACCACGCGCATCAAAAACACGCGTACGGCATCCGACACCGTCAATCCCATCGCGGCCAGTGTTTCGGTCGCCTGTACCTTGATTTGTTCATCCACACGAACGTGAACCATCGTTGAAGTGGTCATGGGTTGTATCCTATTTGAGATGCAGAGTATCGCATGAATACGCAGTTTCAAGTGTGTTGACCGCATTCGAGTCGCTGCGTTACCTGTGCGTCAGACGCCGCAATTCCGACCCCCGGTTGTCATCATCACAGGTCAGCACGAACTGACCATGGACGCCGGACTCGGTAATGAATTGCGTTAACAACGACGCGGGGAACTGAACGGTTGCGCCAGTCGTGCACTGCACCACCACTTGCCTGATGGAGCCCCGGTAATAACTCAGGTATTGACGCGCCGTGATGTCGATACGGAACTCGAATCGCTTCATGCTGAAAATTCGTCAGTACAGGGGAGGGCGGACCGGTTCACGCCGACTCAATCTCCCTTGCCACATCGCCATGGCATTCGGCACATTTGCCAACCAGCAGCAAGTCGCCGGATTTCACGACCCCCGTGAAGTTGGTGATGGTGACCGCATGGCGGCATGTGCCACACCACACATTGGCCAACAGCAGTTTCTTGTGCTCAGGCGAAACGCGCGACCACAAGGCCAACGCCGGTTTCGTGAAGGTGGGAAGGGACTCGATGGGCATTGAAATAGTGTAGTTCCTGCCCGCCGTCAGATTGGACAGGACAGTCGCCGTGGGTCAGACTGCAGTTTCGTACGCGTGGGCCAGTGCCTTGATCTTTCGTTCTGAAAAGTATCCGGTGTACTGCGTCGGAGCAGGCAGCCAACGCGTCCCTGCAACCCAGCAGGATTTGTCCTGCGGCGTATCCGCATTCAAATCGCAGTAGGCATGCGGCAAGTCCGTATCGTGGCGTTCAAGGTATTGGCTGCGAGCCTCAAGAACCTGTTGAATGGGAGACAGTTGGCTCACGAAGCGACTGACCATGCCGTCGAGCATCATTTCATTCACCGCATCGGCTCGGACAGACCCATTGGCCTCGGGCTCGCAGATGCAATTCAACCAGTCTTCCCGAAAACGCTCGGCAATGGCCATCACGACCAACGGTGCGAGATGGGGCGCATCTGCCGGAGATCGCATCGTTTTGAAGAAGACATGGGCTTCCACATCGGCCAGTGCATTCGTGAGCGAACTGTGCGTCGCAATCAGCCATTCGTTGCATGCGTGAATGCTGAGAATGGGTTTTGGAGTTAATCCGTGGTCACGTAGTGGAACTGCTGTCGGTACGTTCCACGGGTCTGCATACATCGTTCTGGTTTCAGTCATCGCTGTGTTCCTTGAAGTTTTGGGCGGTATTGGTGAAATGGCCAAAGACCACGATGGGTGCCAATGGCCACCAAACGCCACCTACCGAGGTCAGTCAATCAAGACCAATCGCACGACAACAAGAAGACTGAGGAAAAGGATGCTGTTACGCGGATGGCCTAGAGGACCATCGGTATTTGCTGAAGCGATTCAAGGCACAGGGGATGAGCTTTCATGAGGGTCAATTGTAGACCTTTGCCTCCACATTGTCAATCAAAACGCCACTTAAATATTGTTTAAATACTTGCCTGATGGGGCGAAATGTTTGCACCCCTTCCCACCGGCGCGCTAGTCTGAAAAGACGATGCCCCAGACCCGCACATTCCATCACCGCCAATCCACCGGCCCACGCCCCTGGCATTCCCAGACACCTGCGGCCCCGTCATCCCTCGGGTGGACCACACCATGATCGGTGTGATTCTCAATCTGGCGTTGCGGGACAACTCCGTCCCCCCAGCTGAACTGCATTACACCCATTTGGTCAATGCCCACACCAGTGCTTTGACGGCCCTGGCCCAGGCACGACGTGACCCGCAAACACCGGCACGCACCATTGCCGCACTTGAACGTATGGTGGCCGACTACGAAGGGATTCTTCGCAAGCTCCAAAGCAAGCGGCCGGAATTCTCCATCGGCATGGTCACCCAACTCACCACATGGGGCACGACCGACTTGACCTTTTAACCCCGACACAAATCCACAAGGACCACCCCATGACCCAACTCCACAAGGACCACCCCATGACCCAACTCATCTACAAAGTCCATTACTTCCCGGACCAATACTTCTGGGACCAACTGGCCAAGTTGCCACTTCCCAAAGGCGAGTACCCCGCCATGCTGATGATGGGGAACATCGTTTTCGCATACGCACCTTGGAACGTGGTCGAAGGCTATACCGATTTTTCTGACCCCGCACGGGCCATGCATCTGGTGGCACCGACCACGCCCGCACCGATTACGCGCATCGGTTACCTCTTTGCCCCGCAACGCGGAATGCATCGCAAAGTCTATGTCGCATTCTTCTATGGCCCCAACCTGGCAGTGTTGGCCGAATGCCCACCAGCAATATTGCTGCACACCCCGTTGGGGCTAAGGCTACCGCCCCCCAGTACTGCGACCTACACCGCTTTTACCGTGGCCGACGTGGTGACCAAGGGCGATGACGCACCGATACAGATGACCATCCCAGACCCCGCAAACCCGAAACATGTGCTGACCATAGTGGAGTCACCCCAAGTGGGAGCCGGTCCCATGGCACCCGCCATTCTTCAATTCAAGTTGCAACTACCCGGCATGGCCATGGTCAACATCAATGCGGCACCCGCCGTGGAAATATAGGAGCCGCGCTATGGCCCCCTTTATCCGACTGACCCTGTCCAGAATATTGACACCGCTTTGCAAGCCGGTACAGTCGCACCGATTGGCAGCCTTCGATTGGTCTGATGCCATGTGGAAAAAAGCCGAACTTGCCGCCGATCCCAAAAAAGCAGCCCAAGCGGCCAGGGAGGCAGAAGAGAAAGAGCGTGCCGAGAAGCAAGCCCGCAAAGTCCAAACGGAAGCAGAAGCCGTGGGCGAGTTCGGCTTGTAAGACGGAACTGTTGGACTCTGACTGGCTCTCAGGCCTTACTTGGGACCATAGAGTTCGAGCCACTTCGGGTTCAAGAACTCTTCCTTCTTCCTGCCCGCTTCCAACGCGGCAATCATCCACTTGGGGTTGGTTCCCAGGCCGATCCACGTATCACCAGACGCATTGATGTACCGGGGAACCACATACTTCACCCGCTGTTTGCGCTGAGGCGCGTCCGGCGGGGCAAGCGGCATCGCCTGGCCAAACAATTCGGTGGGGGTCAAGTTGAATTCTTCGATCATTGCTTTCGCCGCTTGAATTCGCCGGTCCTTTTGTTCTTGAATCACTTGGTTGATTTCCTCGTCCACGGCTTTCAATTCGGCAACAAGCCTTCTCCTATCTTCTTCCAACTTTTCCAGTCTAATGGTGATGTCTGTGGCTGTCATGCTTATTCCTTGAATTGAGGACGAGCCATTCTATCCTTATTGGGTCATCATGTAAATTCCTTGCGAGTCAGGTAATTCGATAAATAATGCATCTTATTAAATAAATTCTTAATAGTCTATTGACTTTATATAATAAAAGTAATAAACTTCTTATGTCATAACAAGGAGTAACAACATGGCAAAACTAAATAAAGCTGATAAGTACTTTCATAAGAAGTTTGCAGAATCATTGCAAATTCTTGAGGAATACCAATTAAAGGCAACCATTCGACATGATGGTGACTTTGTATTCATCCGAATGACTTATTCCGATCGCAATAGAGATCGTAATTTTCCATTGCAACACGCAACGACCATTGTCTGGGGTGAGGAGGACAATGATTCGATTGACAAATTGGCCACTGAATTCTTTGGTGCATTCCCACGGCTACGCCCGATGCTGGATGCACGCAAGGCCTACATGGCCATGACTGGTGTAGACCTCGACATCTTTTCATTGGATTCATTGGGCGAGTACTCGATTAAGGAAAAATTGAGTGATGCTGAATTAGACCCCGGCTTTGATGGGTTGTGGCTCATGGAGTGCGTGGATTTTGAACATCAAAAGCCCCTGTCGTACAAATGCCTTGAAAAACTCACGGCCATGTATGGCGGAGCGACATTCTGTCATTCGACTTCCAGCATGCTTGCTGCATTCATGACAAGACCTTCAACGAATCAAGGTCCGAGTACGCCATCAAGGTTTTGGCACACATTGGATGGGGACATCTGGTCCATTTTTATTGACCGCAATGAACAAGGCATCGGAATCATTCCGGCCTACAAAACTCAACAATTGCTGAAAGACAAATTCAATGCCGTACGTTGTACGAAGAGTGGTCGCATTGAGTTCAACTGGACCGGAGTTGAAGACGACTATCTGGTCCTTACCTGGACGGAGTTGAAAACGGCCTTCAATATCGACCGTGAGCTCTACGAAGCACATGCATCGTGTTCGAGTGATCCCCTTACCGTATTGAAGGCATGTTTGGCCACATTGCAGCTGGACAGTGGTCGGGCTCTGGCGTTGCTTGCCGCAGATTTCAATCTGAGCAAGTGCTCTGATTCTTCCGCATCGCAAAAGCGTAGTGGTTTCGTTGGACGGGTTAGCAGGCACAACCCGTGGTTTCAGGAGCAATTTGAGGACGATCTGGGATGTCTGGCGGAATACGGGCTGAAAGCGACACTACGCCAGAATAATGAATGTGTCTTTGTTTGGCTGGCGTGCGGGGCACGTAAGTTTTCGTTGCAGTTCACCGGCACGATTGCGTTGGGCGATGTATCAGAGGAAACCCTGGAAGAAGTTGCGACCAATTTTTGCGATGCGCTGCCGGCACTATTTCCCATGCTCGAGGCCCGAAAGCGGTACGTGGCATGGAGTGGCAAGGAGTTGGACGCCGACTCATTGGCCTCTTTGCACAATGCCTGGAATGACTTTGGTGATGACGAAGACTTTGATGTGGCGTGGGACCTGCACGTCGAGTTCTACGATATGGTCGAGGGCTTCTGCACGGCAGAGCTGGAGTTCATGACGAGCATGTATGTGGGTGCCACCGTGACCCACTCGAAGATGAGTGCGTTTGAGACCTTTCTTACGCGTCCAAGCACCAAGACTACGCATAGCAGTGACGGGTACAAATACTCGCTGGCCGAGGGTGGATGGTCTTTGTTGTTGCAGGAAGAGGTCGGTGGGTTTGCTTTCCAACTCATTTGCAACGAGTATGGAC
>CAIYDK010000494.1 GCA_903924955.1 uncultured beta proteobacterium
CAGCTATACAGCTATACAGCTATACAGCTTTCATATGGCGAAAGATATATAAACAAACAAAAAATCAGTAGTTTGTGTTTTAAGCATGGCTGCCGACAATGCGACTCCGACCCAAACAGCAAGTTGCCATGTCCCGCGTTCCCACTTCCATCATCATCGTGCCTGGCTGGCGCGACTCCGGGCCTGGTCACTGGCAAAGTCTGTGGGCCGACACCCTGCCCGGTGCGCGGCGCACACAGCAGGATGACTGGATTGCACCCAGCCGCCAGGCTTGGGTGGGAACGCTTGCTCGCCAGATTCTTGAAGCAGAAGGACCGGTCGTGATTGCCGCCCACAGCCTGGGCTGTATCGCCACCGCGCACCTGCCAGCTGAGGCGCATGCCCGTATTCAGGGCGCCTTATTGGTGGCACCCGCTGACCCCGAGCGGCGCGGCGTGCTGGCCGACTTCGCGCCCGTGCCCTACCAGGCCCTGCCCTACCGCAGCATCGTGGTAGCCAGCGGCAATGACCCCTATTGCCCGGTGCGCACTGCCGGCGCCTACGCCCGTGCCTGGGGCAGCGAATTTGTGCGCCTGCAGAACGCGGGGCACATCAACGTCGAGTCCGGCTTTGGCGCCTGGCCGCTGGGCCTGGCACTGCTGCAATCGCTGGTGGGTGAGCACTGGGTTGGCCCAACTACGACATCCACACTTCATACAAACCCTGCACTGGAAACCGCATGAACTTTAAACAAAAAGCACGCCTAGCCCTCGCCGCTGTTGCGCTAGCAGCTAGCAATTTGGTAGCAGCGCAAACTACAACCCTGCTGAATGTGTCCTACGACGTGGCGCGTGAGTTTTACAAGGACATCAACACTGCGTTTGTGGCCAGCTACAAGAAGACTACCGGCAAAGATATCAAGATCGACCAGAGTCACGCCGGTTCCAGCGCCCAGGCGCGTGCGGTGAACGACGGACTGGAGGCTGATGTGGTGACCATGAACACCACCACCGACATCGACTTTCTTGCCGGCACCGGCGTCGTGGCAAAAGACTGGGCCAAACGCTTTCCCCACAACGCGGCACCTACCAGCTCCACTATGCTGTTTTTGGTGCGCAACAACAACCCCAAGGGCATCAAGGATTGGGAGGACCTGATCAAACCGGGCATCCAGGTGGTGGTGGTCAACCCCAAGACCGGTGGCAATGGCCGAATGGCCTATCTGGCGGCTTGGGGCTCAGTGCGCAAGAAGGGTGGCACCGATGCACAGGCGGCAGACTTTGTCGGCAAGCTGTACAAAAATGTACCGGTTCTGGCCAAGGGCGGGCGAGACGCCACCAACATCTTCCTGCAACGCAACATTGGCGACGTGCTGATCACCTTTGAGTCTGAAGTGGTGTCGGTGGACCGCGAGTTTGGCACCGGCAAGGTCGACGCCATTCACCCCAGCACTTCCATCGTGGCCGAGAACCCGGTGGCGGTGGTGGAGCGCACGGTTGCCAAGAAAGGCACCGCTGAAGCGGCCAAGGCCTACTTGAACTTCCTCTACACCGATGCTGCGCAGGAGATTGCAGCCCAGCACGCAGTCCGCCCCAGCAATGTGGCCATCCTGAAGAAGTACGCTGCCACCTTCAAGCCCATACAGCTGTTTACGGTGGAAGAGTTTTTCGGGTCGATGGCAGAAGCGCAAAAAGTGCACTTCAACGATGGTGGCCAGTTCGACAAACTGTACACGGTCAAGTAGGAATCGAATTCGCTCTGTTTTTGATAGCTTTCTACGCCCGTAGGACGAGGGCTCTGGCTACTTTCTACCTATGCGCTTGACAGTTTTCTTGACCGCAGCAGGCTTAAGGTAATTGACACCCGACACCACCGTTTGACCGGTCTGGTCCTCCAGTTGCGTGCGTGCCTGGCGCGCAATGCGCCCACCTGCCTGCGCCGCACCCTTGTTCTCTTTCATGCCGGTAGCCTCCACGCTCTGGGCAATCTGGCGAGTAGACAACTCTGCCAGCGCGGTAAAAATCAACTCGGCCTCGGTCATGTGGTCGCGCAGGTTGTGGCTACTCAAGCCTTTGGCTTGCTTGTGCGCCTTGACGCTCAACCCCGTCCACTCCTGATGAATGATGTTGGTCAGGATGGCGAACTCCTGCCCGGCCTTGATGTCGTGCTCGCTCCAGTAGTCGGTTAGCTTGTTGCGCGTTTCCTGTCCGGTCATACGCTGCTGAATCCACTTGTCGCTGCGGCCATGCTGCTGCCAGGTTTCACGGGCGCGGTTCAAAGACAGTGCGGGGTCGGCCAATTCCTGCATGCGCTCGTAACCGACTTTGGCCAACCAGAGTTTGATGGGTTCGGCCTTGGGGCTGGGGATGGATTGAACGATGCGCAGCAGCGTAGCGGCTTTGGCGCAATCTGTTTCACGTTGCTTGCCATCAGTGGCCTGCAATTTGAACTGTACGATTTCCTCGTACGGTTGCTCGGACCCGGCTTCTTGCGCGAGCTTTCGCTTTAGGTCTGACCAGTAGCGCTTGGCGCTCCTGCTTTCAGTCAGCACCTGTACCACATCCACCACCGAGAACCACCAAGTCTCAGAATCTTCGTCATACACCCGGCGAACGGCTTGACCGTCAAAGTCAGTTGGCAAAATCTTCATGAACATTGCTCCCAATAGGGTTGCCACGGCAACTTTGTGCCAATAACTGGTATTTTATACAGTTATTGGCGGTACATGGCCCTCCAAATCACGATGTAAAAAGTCCGGGCAACCTTGGCAGACTGTGGAATATGCAAACAACAACTATGTAGTTTGCATTTTGCGTCGATGTGTTCAGAATCGCGGCCTCGTCACCTCACCGTGACACTCGACTGATTTCTTTTCATGCCAACTGAATCCCGTGCCAAGCGCACTCCCAAACGTGTGCTACCCGGCTTCAAACTAACGCTGGGCTACACGCTGTTTTACCTGTGCCTGATTGTGCTGATACCGCTCTCGGCTCTGGTACTCAAAACTTTCACGCTGACGTGGGACCAGTTCTGGGCGGCGGTGGCCAGTCCGCGCGTCGTGGCGTCGTATCAATTGACTTTTGGTGCGTCGCTGATTGCGGCCATGGTCAACGTGGTGTTTGGACTGCTGGTGGCGTGGGTGCTGGTGCGCTACCCGTTCCCCGGCAAAAAGGTTGTCGATGCGCTGGTCGATCTGCCCTTTGCTCTGCCCACAGCCGTAGCCGGCATTGCCCTGACCGCGCTCCTGGCCGGTAACGGCTGGGTGGGCCAATGGCTGGAGCCCCAAGGCATCACGTTGGCGTTTAACCGAAACGGCATTGTGATTGCGCTGATCTTCATCGGCCTGCCCTTTGTCGTGCGCACCGTGCAGCCTGTACTGGAAGACGCGGAGAAAGAACTCGAAGAAGCTGCAACGTGCCTGGGTGCAACACGCTGGCAGACCTTTCGCCACGTGATCTTCCCCACCATTGCCCCGGCGCTACTGACGGGTTTTGCGATGGCCTTTGCACGCGCCATTGGTGAATACGGCTCGGTCATTTTCATCGCCGGCAACATGCCCATGGTGTCAGAGATCACTCCGCTGATCATCATCGGCAAGCTGGAGCAATATGACTACGCAGGCGCAACCGCCGTGGCTGTGGTGATGCTGGGCTTCTCGTTTGTGCTGCTACTGATCATCAATGCGCTGCAAAGCTGGCAACGCAAGCGCGCGGGAGCACAGTCATGAGCCATGCACAACCCATTCGCACAGCGCGCGCCGGGACCACCGAACCCGCGTGGGTGCGCTACACACTGATTGGCATTGCGTTGGGGTTTATCTTCCTGTTTCTGGTATTGCCGCTGGCCGCTGTTTTTACCGAAGCCCTGCGCAAGGGAGCGGATGCATTCGTTGACGCGCTGCGGGAGCCCGATGCCTGGAGCGCCATCCGTCTGACCCTGTTGGTGGCCGCCATTGCCGTGCCGCTGAACCTGGTGTTTGGTGTAGCAGCGGCGTGGGCCATTGCGAAATACGAATTCCGGGGCAAGGCGTTTTTAACGACGCTGGTAGACCTGCCGTTTTCGGTGTCCCCCGTGGTGGCGGGGCTGATCTATGTGCTGCTGTTTGGCGCCCATGGCTGGTTTGGACCCTGGCTGCAAGAACATAACATCAAGATCATCTTCGCGGTTCCAGGCATTGTGCTGGCCACCGTCTTCGTGACCTTCCCCTTCATCGCCCGTGAACTCATTCCACTGATGCAGGCACAGGGAACGGAAGAAGAGCAGGCAGCGCAGGTGCTGGGCGCCACTGGCTGGCAGACCTTCTGGCATGTAACCCTGCCCAACATCAAGTGGGGACTGGTCTACGGCGTGATTTTGTGCAATGCCCGCGCGATGGGCGAGTTTGGCGCGGTGTCGGTGGTGTCGGGCCACATCCGTGGACAGACCAACACCATGCCATTGCATGTGGAGATCTTGTACAACGAATACCAATCCGTAGCGGCGTTTGCCGTGGCGTCGTTACTGGCGCTGCTGGCATTGGTCACACTGCTGATCAAGTCGTTTGTGGAATGGAAATTCGAGCGCAACCAGATCGCAACCGCCCAGCTGCCACCCGAGCGCCCCACAGTCTAAACACGAGAAAAATATGAGTATCGCCATTCGCAACGTCAGCAAAGAGTTCGGCACCTTCAAGGCACTGAACGACGTGAGCCTTGATATCGAGTCCGGGGAACTGGTCGCACTGCTGGGCCCATCGGGCTGCGGCAAAACGACACTGCTGCGCATCATCGCCGGGTTGGAGACCGCGGACCAAGGCAACATCCTGTTCAGTGGTGAAGACACGACCGATGTCCATGTGCGCGAACGCAATGTGGGCTTTGTGTTCCAGCACTATGCGCTGTTTCGCCACATGAGCGTGTTTGACAACGTGGCCTTTGGCCTGCGCATGAAGCCGCGCGCCAACCGCCCGAGCGAAACCGTAATCA
>CAIYDK010000495.1 GCA_903924955.1 uncultured beta proteobacterium
ATCGAATCCTTTGTTCAATCCAGCCTGGACTTCCAGGAAGCAGGCATTCACCAAGACCCGCTTGCGCCCCTGTGCCGACTTACATTGCAACCTGAGCTTCTCTGTCTTAGCCAATGCCAAGCCACACAATTTCAAACCGCATTGCTACAACAAACAAAGCGCCTTGCGAGGGGTCTACCGTTGCTGCAGCCCGATTCATTCCTACTTTTCGCTGGCCAATGCGTGCTTTGCTGAATGGCGGAAATGTGCATTGACCCATCCTTGGACTGCAGCCAACCTGTTGGGTATTGCCAGTTGACTGGGATCACCAGAAGACCCTGCAAAGAGGCCCGAAAAAGTAGTCCGACCGGCCCAAAATTTGTCTCCCATTCGCATTTCGCTTAAACTGGTCACCTAACTAGTCAGAACAAGGGGTTTGCAATGCATACATGGCCCGTACAAGATGCCAAAGCACGATTCAGCGAGTTTCTGGACGCGTGTCTGTCCGAGGGCGCGCAGATGGTGACCCGACGCGGGACTGAGGCGGCCGTGTTGGTGCCAGTTCAAGAGTGGCGCAGACTACAGGCCGTGGCACAGCCCTCACTCAAGCAGCTCCTGCTGAGCGATGCCGCACGCATGGACATCCCCCTGCCCGCCAGAGGCCGCGCGCTGCGGCGCAAAGTCAACGCTTTGGGGTGAGCACCATGTTTTTATTGGACACCAACGTGGTTTCCGAATTGCGCAAACCGCGCCCGCACGGCGCGGTGGTAGCTTGGCTACAAGCAGTGGAGGACAAGCATCTTTACTTGTCGGCAGTCACCCTGGGAGAGATACAGGCGGGCATTGAACTGACACGCGACCAAGACCCTGCAAAAGCGGCGGAAATTGAAACCTGGCTTGACCAGGTAGCCAAAGCCTATAACGTGTTGCCTATGGATGCTGCCGTTTTCAGACGCTGGGCGCAACTGATGCACGGCAAGTCGAACACCCTCTATGAAGACGCAATGATTGCCGCCACTGCGCTTCAGCACCATTTGACAGTTGTGACCCGCAATGTGGCGGACTTCAAAACGCTGGGGGTGAAGATTTTGAATCCGTTTGATGGCACCGCCTGAAGTTCCGACCGTCTTGGCAATCTTTGCCATGCGCAGCTAAAATTGCCACATGAGCACCGTAACCATGAACATCTCCCTGACCGACGATTTGAAGGCCTTTGTGGACAGCCGCATCAAGGCGCGGGGCTACAGCTCGGCCAGCGAGTACGTGCGAGACTTGGTTCGGCGCGATGAAGAGCGTGCCAGCGAGGAGCGGTTCAACCGCCTGATCGAAGAAGGCATGGAGTCGCCCCTGCTTCCCGCCGAATTTGACATCGGTGAACACCTTGCCTCCCGATCCAAGCAACGCCACGCCCAACATACCTGATGCTGCCCGTAAGACTGCGTGAGCGGGCGCTGGACGACTTGGACGCAGCGGCGGCCTACTACGACGAGCATGCCGCTCACATGACGCCGCCATTTATCGACGCCTTTTTGACTGCAAAAACACACATCGCGCATCATCCGAGAACGGGTTCCAACCAGTCCGCTGACATCCCGCAACACCTGCAACATTGAACCCGGAACCTCATCGTGTCTTTTGCCAACGAAACCCGCCGCCGCCGCACCTTTGCCATCATTTCCCACCCGGATGCGGGTAAAACCACGCTGACCGAAAAGCTGTTGCTGTTCTCCGGTGCGATCCAGATCGCCGGTTCGGTAAAGGCCCGAAAAGCAACGCGGCACGCCACCAGTGACTGGATGGAGATCGAGAAGCAGCGCGGCATTTCGGTCGCCTCGTCGGTGATGCAGATGGTCTACCGCGACCACGTCATCAACCTGCTCGACACGCCCGGCCACAAAGACTTCAGTGAGGACACCTACCGCGTGCTGACCGCCGTTGACTCGGCCCTGATGGTGATTGATGCGGCCAATGGTGTGGAAGCCCAGACCCGCCGCCTGATCGAGGTCTGCCGCCAGCGCGATACGCCCATCATTACCTTTGTGAACAAAATGGACCGCGAGGTGCGCGAGCCTTTGGATATTTTGGATGAAATTGAACGCGAACTCGGTATGCCCTGCGTGCCCATGACTTGGCCGGTGGGCCAAGGCAAGCAGTTTGGCGGCATCATCAACCTGCGCACCCAGGCGATGACGGTGTTTGAGAGTGGCAGCGAACGCCGACCACAAGACTTTGATACCGTACCTTTGAGCAAGCAGGAAAAACTGCAGCAACGCTTCGGACTGGAATGGGCCACCGCCATGGAGAGCATGGAACTG
>CAIYDK010000496.1 GCA_903924955.1 uncultured beta proteobacterium
CGCGCATCGCCGTCTGCGCCTTCAGGTCCCCCATGTTCGCCAGCAGATAGCGCAGGCCCAGCGAGGTGTGGATGTACCTGGCGTTAAGCGCACATAAAATTATCATTAACAATCAACAGGTTACGCATCGAAATTGTCTGTCGTCACGTTTTTGTCACTGCCCAATTTGTTGCTTGCGGGCGACGAAGTGCTGCGTGATCAAGTGAACAAGCAGTTGCGAGGGTCAAACTTGCACCTACGTTTTCAAGCACCTCGTACTCGCCAAGAAGTGTCAGATGCATCCATGAGTTTCTCGGTTTTCGCCCATGCTAAAGGCACTGCACCTGAACGCGGGGACGACCCGCGTAGGTGTCAAATGGATCAACCAGATCAGTTGCAAGTTCGAAGATCCCGGTCACCACTGCATTACGGATAAAACCTTCGACGACATTGATGGCACGCACGTTGTGGACTTGATCGAACTCGATTGGTCCAGCAAGTCTATCCAGGCTTCGAACTTCATCGAAGTTGTGGTTGAAAGGCGGTTCCACAGGCTCTCCCGTTGGTGTTCGATTTCATTCTGGCACAAGAACAGTGAACGATCGCTGAGCGACCAGTTGCAAGTTGCCCGCCAAATGACGGCGGCGCGTTACGGCTCTGCGAAAGAACTTTTTGATGCTCTCGATAAAAAAACCGGCAAAGGCAAAGCGCGCGCCTCTGCCAAGAAAGTCTGACCACTCCCGTTTGTTCGAAAAGGACTGGGAGAAGCTCAACCACTCAGTTTCCCTTTTTGCGTGTCACCGACCGCCGTATAGGCTCCATTCCATGATCGGCGTATTGGCACAGAAGCATCGTCAACATTATTCGCCGCCAGCTATAGCGGAACAATGACGCCTGACTGACCACATAATGGGTCAGTGCGGTCATCAAGATGCAGCTTTAACGATGGGGATGAATATGGCATGCGCTTTCAGATCGAAGTTGGTGGCTTTGGCGATGCTGGCAATGCTGACCACAGTCAGCGCTGGCAAGGAAGTGCCGTTTATCCGGCCTAAAGGCTTTGATCTACCGCTGCAAAAGCTTGAGGTAAATTTTGACACTCACGCCTTGTTCAGAGGTGAGTTCACGGTCACAGGTACTTTTGTCGCGCAGTGGATTCGCGATACCAACAGGGCGTACAAGAAGTACGACCACATTGAGTACGTGATCGAGCTTGACGACTATGAGTCCAAGCCAACGCTGCCCTACTTTGATCCCTATTTGATTGAAACCGTTCAAATCACCAATACCAGCAAGGCCTTGGAAATGGTCGGCGGGATCCAGAGCGTTGCACAGTTGAAAGGACAAAAGATTGAGGGCTTCAGATCACGAGGGACGTTTGTGATCTCTCGTATTGACGTCGGTGTGAGATGTGATAGTCCTTGGGCAACCGCTCGGCTTGTCCGTGTCTTGACCAAGCAGCAAATTGCAAAGCTAGAGCGTATGGGGCCCGCAAGTTGCTGATACAAACACTTTGGACACCGAGCCGGGTCCCGAGGGGGCAAAAGCTCTCGTCCGTACCGTGTTTGCCGC
Organism: uncultured beta proteobacterium; assembly: GCA_903924955.1. GTDB lineage: Bacteria > Pseudomonadota > Gammaproteobacteria > Burkholderiales > Burkholderiaceae_C > Allorhodoferax. Next base: position 1,552 of record CAIYDK010000496.1, read on the forward strand.
AACACCGTGTGAAACCAGCACGTCTTTTACGACGTTGGCTTGTCGATCCGCAATAGCAGTTCGGTATTCCGCGGTACCGCCTTGATTGACATGGGCGTCAATGGTA
>CAIYDK010000497.1 GCA_903924955.1 uncultured beta proteobacterium
AGCTCATGGTGTCTCCAATATCGGTTGTGAACAGAGTCGGTTCGCTTTGTGCAGCGGCGCCCTGCCCAACAAGGTTTCAGGATTATGAAACGATTGTGTAAAATAATTCCGTTATAAATCAACAGATTACATGGCACAAAACGCGGTGTGCAAGTAAATGTGCAAGCAATTAAAACTTATCCCTTTGATCCGTCCATCTTACCTGAATCAAAAAAATGCGCCGCCTCAAGTGTCGTGTTACACGACACCGCAGTGTAATGATCACCTTTATCGTGGGTCAACGCCTTCGGCTGTCGTGTAACACGACATATCACCCACCTGCCGATATCGAGCAAGTCAGGCGCCCGGTTCGCAGCGCTTCCTGTCCGTCGGCACGGTCCGCTTGTGGGTAAGCCAGTTGCATGATTATTGGTGCAGGTTACCCTGTTGAAATTGCCGCCGCTGCGCTGAACGTCGGCTCAGGGCACTCCGTTGCCCGTCAACTGATTTCACTGAGTGGCCGGTATGTGTAGTCAAGGACCAGTGGCCTGGGTGTTAGGAACTTATTGGCGCGGACGGCGCTTCGAGACACCAAAGAGCAGTTCACGGCCGGCCGGTTTTGAGCAACCCGAATTGAATGAATATCTCAACTTTTGGTAGAAGAGTTTGCAACTTACGATGGTCGCTGGCACCGTAAAACCAAAAAAATTCTCATAGTGAAGATGAGAAAATTTCACACTCGCCAGCTAAAAAGCGAGTTGATCATGCTTGTGTCGATCGCGTCACGCCGCTACACGCAAATTGGCGCCTGCGAGTTCGCTCTGAAGTTGCAGACGTTCAAAAGCGCTGTAGCACAGGAACCGTTTATGCGTCGCGCGACCAATGGCGCAAAGGCCCAGACGCTGGGCCAGTTCCAGGCCCATCTCGGTAATCCCGCTGCGTGAAACGGCAATCGCAATTCCCATCTGGGCCGATTTGATGACCATTTCACTGGTCAAGCGGCCCGTGGTGTAAATTACTTTATCGGAACCGTCAAGGCCCTTTATCGACATCCATCCAGCGATGCTGTCAATGGCGTTATGGCGACCCACATCTTCAATGAAGACCAGCATTTCATCACCCTTAAACAGTGCGCAGCCGTGTACTGAACCGGCTTGCCTGTATAGGCTTTCCTGGCTACGTATTGCGTTGACGATGCCGTAGAGTTGCGACTGCGAAAAAATTGTGGGCGGGAGTTCGATGCGCTCAAGCTCATCCATCAAGCCACCAAAGATGCTGCCTTGGCCACATCCTGTTGTCACCACCCGCCTGGCTGTGCGTTGCGCAATCTGATCAATCCCCTTGCGTGTTTTGACAGCCGCGGCGCCAACTTCCCAATCCACGGTAACCGATTCGACGTCCCCGGCGCAGGTGACCAGACGTTGGTTGCGCAGAAACCCCAAAACCAGCAGTTCCGGATACCCACCCAGCGTCATGAGGGTAACCAGTTCGCGCTTGTCGACGTAAATGGTCAATGCGCGTTCGCAGGGAATCGTGCTGAAAACTTCTTCCCCCCATTCGTTGAGAACCAAGGTTTCACGCGTCAGCGGCGCACGGGCCTGACTGAGACGGGGCAGTTCAAACGGGGGGGACATGGGAGAGGCGCGGAGCAGGCCGGACAGGGGTTTGGCCTGGCGCTGCCAGACCTGCTAACCCGTTGCCCTTATTTTTTCTGGGGCGCGGCAGCCTTGCTTGCCGCAGGGGCCGGGGCCGACGCTGCCACCTTCGCGGCTATCGGCGCTGAAGCCGCTGCTGCGGGCACATAAACAAACGCGCCAGGGTCGACACAAGTTGAAACTGGCTCCCCCTTTTTG
>CAIYDK010000498.1 GCA_903924955.1 uncultured beta proteobacterium
CAGGTCTACGCCCAGCAGTTTGGCGGCCGGCAAAAGCATGGGCACAAACACCAGCAACAACACTGATACATCCAGAAAACACCCAAGCGCCAGAAACATCACGTTCACCAGGAGCAAAAACTTGGTTTGACTTAAGTGCATGCTGTCTACCCACAGCGCCATCGCCTGTGGCACCCCCTCGGCGGTGAAAGCGTAGTTCAGCATGAAGGAGCCCGCCAGAATCAGCGTGATGACGGCACTGCCCCGGGTGGACTCCATCACTACGCCCCAAAACGTGCGCCAGCTCAATGCCCGGTACACCACGCCGGCCAGAATCAGTGCATGCAATGCCGCCACAGCCGCCGCCTCGGTAGGGGTGAAGGCGCCGGAGTAAATGCCACCCAGCAGCACGATGGGCATCGACAGGGGCAGGGCGCCACGAAACAGAATCGCCGGCCACTCGCGCAGCGGCACCGGCGCCTCGCGTGGCATGTTGCGCCGCGTGGCGATGATGTGCACCACGACCATCATCAACACCGCCATCAGAAAGCCCGGCACCACACCGCCCAGAAACAAGGCACCCACCGATGCACCGGAGACCAGTGCATAGATCACCATCGGAATGCTGGGCGGAATGATGGGCCCCAGCGTGGCGCTGGCCACCACCACCGCACCGGCAAAACCACGCGAATACTCGGGCTTCTTGAGCATTTGGCGGATCGTGACCAGGCCGGGCCCAGCGGCGTCGGCGATGGCGCTGCCACTCATGCCGGAGAAGATCACGCTGACCAGAATGTCAACCTGCGCCAGTCCGCCACGCATGCGCCCCACCAGAATGCGGCAAAAGTCAAAAATGCGTTCACTCACCGTACCCGCATTCATGATGTTGGCGGCAAACACAAACAGCGGCACGGCCAGCAGCACGTAGCTGTTGTACAGGCCGTTCCCTACCTGCTCGGCCACCAGGCCCAGGTCTTGGCGCTTGACCAGCAGATAGGCAAAGCCCGAGACCAGCATCGAGAAGCCAATGGGCATGCGCAGCAGCATGCCAGCCACGAGCACACCGACCAGAGCCAGCAACGCAGTATTCATAAACGAAGGTCGCTCTGTTGCAGGCCAATACCCCGCACGGCCTGCCAGATGGCCCATGCGCTGCGTGCCACCAGCGCTGCCATCAGCAGCACCAGCGGGAGATACACCCACATCAAGGGAATTTCCAGCACGGGGGTCCCCTCGCGCTGCATGAAGTGCACATAGTCCCACGTGGCAGGCAGGCCGGCCAGAGCGAGCCCGCCAACCAGCAGGTTACCCGTGATGGCCATCACCTGGCGTGTGCGCGGCCCCACGCTGTTCCACACCAGGTCAAACACCACGTGTTCGCGCTCGGGCACGACAAAGGCCGCTGCCCACAGGATGACCCAGATGTAGAGAATCACCGCCGCTTCGTCCGTCCAGGGTAGTGGCCGGTTGAAGCCAAAACGCGCGCCAATCTGGATGATGAAGATAACAAACAACGATAAAAAAAGCCCACCACCAATGGCATTGGCAAAGCGTCGCAGCCAGCGTGTCACAGCGTTCACTGCGTGGCGTTGATGCGGTCCACCAGGCCGGCTGGCCAGACCTTGGCATAGTCCGAGCTCTGGTATGTGGCCTGCACGGCCTTGCGGAAGGCTGTCACGTCCGGCGTGGTGACCTGCAGGCCTTCTTTTTTGAAGAATTCCACCAGTTGGGATTCTTCCTGCAGGTTGTTGTCGTTGTTGTAGGTGGCGGCCGCTTGCGCGGCGGCGCTGACTTTCTGCTTCTGTGCGGCGGTCAGGGCGTTGAAGGTTTTGTTGGAAATTGCAATAAACAGGCTGTCCACCAGATGGCTGGTCAAAACGATCTGTTTGGTCACTTCATAAAACTTGGCCGCGCGCACGCTGGGCAGCGGGTTGTCCTGTGCATCAATGGTGCCGGTTTTCAAGCCCAGATAAACCTCGCCAAAGGCCAGAGGCGTGGCCGTGGCCCCGAGCGCGTTGCCCAGAAACAGCCAGTCCTTGGAGCCCGGCATGCGCAGCTTGATCCCCTTCAGGTCAGCCGGAGTTTTGACGTTACGGGCCTCGCGCAAGTTGACCTGGCGCGTGCCCAGGTAGCAGGTGGAAAGCACGGTCACGTCCATCTTGTCGGAAACAGTCTTGAACAGGGCTTTGCCGACCGGGCCATTGAATACCTTTTGCTGGTGCACCGGGTCACGCAGCATATAGCCTGCCGTGAACACCGAAAACTCGGGCACCAGCTTGGCGATGTCGGCTGGCGACATCGAGGTCAGCTCCAGGTTGCCCCGCGCCATGGCAGCGGACTCGGCTCCCTGCTTGAATAGTGAGGCATTCAGGTTGATCTGCACATCAAACTCGCCGGGTGCACTCTTGTCCAATGTGTCCTTGAACACGGTCCACATTTTGGCGTGCCAGGCGTCCGGGACGGCAGGGGTGGAAATACGCAGCACTGCTTTGGTCTGGGCCAAAGTGGGCAGGGCTACGCCCAGCACTGCTGCGGCACTCAGCAGGGCGCGGCGGGTCGGGTTGCAGAAGTTGGGCATGGACAAACCTGATATCGGGGCACGCTGACGCGCACTACTGAAGCAAAGTCAGCAGTGTATTACCTCAGGTGCAGCCAAGAAGCGTGTTCGTCGCGCAGTCGGGGGGGCGCTGCGAGCGTCAGCAGGATTCCAATCAAACTTATTTCAGCTGGTCCGCGACAGTGGCAATACCGGCAAGTGCGCACACTTCGTCTTTTTCACCACCGGGTGCGCCCGAGACCCCGACTGCGCCAATGGTTACACCGCCTGCCCTGATGGGAACCCCGCCGCCCACTGCCACCACGTCCGGAATCTGCAGCAGATACGCATTCGCGGGTGCTTCCGTTAAAGTTTTGAATTCAACCGTGGTCTGGTTGCGGGTCCGCGCGGTGTAGGCTTTTTTGCGTGCGAACTCCATGGTGTGTGGATTGGTGCCGTCGCCGCGCAGGGACGCGCGTACGATGCCCGCGTTATCCACAATCACAACAGTGACTTTGTAGCCCGTCTTGGCACAGTTTTCTATCGCTCCGTCAATGATCATCTGCGCCATTTTCATGGACACATTCTTTTCAGTCAGCACTGCCTGGGCATGCGCAGACGCGACGCCAAAGGCAGTCAATGCAATGGATGTCAGAATTTTTAGGCCTGATTTCATGAGATCTCCTTATCGTTGGTTTTACAGATTCACGCGGAAAGCCACCGCGTGATTGGCGAGAATAATCCACATTTGTGATACGTGTCGTTCACCCAGCCAATGCCCGTAACACGCTCTCGGGTGTTGCCGGCGCGGTCAGTCGCACCGGCCTGGTTGAAACGACACCAAACGCGCACGAGAACTTTTCATGACAACCGCGGTGCTGCCATCGATTTGTGGCTCGGCATTGACGACCAAGTCAGCAAGCCAACAGCCCCAAACCAAATGACACGCGCAGTATGGTTATATCGAAGTGCTTTTGATTGGGGAGTCCTGACGGCGGACCAAGAAAATGCTGGGTGACGCGATAGGTGTCGGCAGTGGGGCACTCACAGGTACTCACTGTGTCGCGATTGCACGCCCCGGTATAAGATGCACTGCACCGCATTGGACCCTAAGGAGCTTGCATCACCGTGGGCAAAGAACTTGACGTTTCGGCGAAAGTCATGCAACACCGCTACCGAGTGATGCTCGTCCTGGGTGGCGGCTTGCTGTTGACTGCCCTTGCGGGATACGGATGGGTCAGTATCCGGTCCGAGCGCATTGCCCTCCAATCTGCATTGCGCGGGCAGGCTGAGCAGCTGCAACTTTCCATTGACGACACGCTGGATGTCGCTCAGTCACATGTTGCGGGCCTGCGCCAATCAGTGGAACGCGGTTTGGCACACCCGGAGCTTGCAGACCAGACCTTGATTCCACGGATGCGTGATCGGGCCAAGGGTGCTCCGTCGCAGGCTCCACTGGACAATCTACCCAAGTCGTTGCAAGGCCAGGTTGGCTCATTCCACGTGGACCCAACGGCCAAACTTAATGAAGTTCTGTTGCAGCGCGACTTGGCCGCCGCCAGCAGCATGTTGAATATTGCGGTTGCAGCCCATGCCTGGCACAAGGCGTTTACCTGGAGTTATTACTACGACGCGCTGGAGCGATGGTGGCTGATCTACCCGGCGCAGTCGCAGAACGAGTTGTTTGCATCAACCAACACAAAGGACATGCCATCCGCACTAAAGGAACTCTTCAAAGCGGATGGCACCTATCCTGTGCTGAATGCGGGGCCGCAGAGGAACCCTGCGCGAAAGTTGGTCTGGACGCCCCCTTACCTGGATGCCTCTGGCAAAGGCATGATGGTGACCCTGCTGGCCCCCGTTTACCTGCAGGACAACTATGTCGGCGCAGTAGGCGCGGATGTCACCTTGCAAATGCTCGATTCTGTTTTGCTGCAGCACCCGGTGTTCATGGGGCGTGCGCTAGTCGTAGATGCAACCGGGCTGGTTATTGCCGACAGTGGCGGCGCACTAAAGGGGGCTAAGGCCAACGTCAAGCTCGACCAACTGATGCCAGGCATGGTGTTTCCTGTCGGTGGCCTTGACGACCAAGAATGGACAATGCTTTCCCTGCGCGGTACTAAATGGTCCTTGCTGATACATGTGCCCGAAACGACCATCCGCGAGCATTTGATTCAAGCGTTGCGCCCTTACTTTGCCATGGCAATCACCCTCATGCTGGCCATCATGGGCTTGGCATGGGTACAGAACCGGCGCTATGCGCGTCCCGCACTGCAATTGGCCGAGTACATGGATCTTTTGGAATCACAGCCTTCAGCGGTTGCGCCCAAGGTGCCAAAGCTTTGGAGTCACTGGTTTGAAGAGGTTGCGTATGCTGCCCAGGAGCGTCGGCGCCTGTGGGCACAGGCACAGGCA
>CAIYDK010000499.1 GCA_903924955.1 uncultured beta proteobacterium
CGCCAAGGACGCATTTGTAGCGTGGCGTACCGAACGACACGGTGACACCTCCGCCGAACTGACCGAGCAGTTGTGCAACGGATTGGTGCCGGACTTGAGCGCCCAGTGCCTCGCAAGAATTCCTTTGTCAGAAGACGCCAAGGCGTATCAATCGGCCTGGATGGAGCCAAAAGTGTGGCTGCAGCACTGCCTCACCGGTACCGGGCAAATGCCCACGCTCGGACCTCCCTCGTCGGTTCGGACGGCTTACCAGGCCCGCATCGTTCAACTGCGGGAAGCCGCGTCGGCGCGTGCATCGCAAAGGCCTTATCCTGTTGCCAGCGCCAGCGCCAGCGCCAGCGCCAGCGGATGGGGCGTGGCGCAGGTAGTCACGGCGCGCGGTGTGCTGACTCACGCGGCGCAGGTCGTTGACGGGCGTGTCACCGCCTACCGGGTTTGGGCACCGACTGATATCTATTTTTCAGACAGCAGCGCGCTGCTTGCATTGCTGGCGCATGGCACGTATGAATCAGCCCAGCAAGCCCGGTCAGCTCTGGCGCTTGCCGTGCTGGCGCTTGACCCTTGTGTACCCTTTGAAGTGGAGTTGAGTGATGCATGAAATGGCCCTGGCGGAGGGGATTCTGCAATTGGTGGAGGAAACCGCCCGTCGTGAAAGCGCGCGGCGGGTCAAACTGGTGGTGCTGGAAATTGGCCAACTGTCGACTGCTGAGCCTGAGGCATTGAAATTTTGCTTTGATGCCGTCACGCGGGGTAGTATTGCCAACGGAGCCGCACTGGAAATCGTGCGCGTTTCTGGAGCGGGGTGGTGCATGGAATGTTCGGACACGTTGCCCATGACGGAACTGTTCGGAGCTTGCCCTCAGTGCGGCAGCTTTCAGATGCAGGCGACGAGTGGAACGGAAATGCGGGTCAAGGAAATTGAAATCGACTAACGACAACAGGAGACAAAACAATGTGCACGGTTTGTGGATGCGGCGCGGGTGAAACGCGCATGGAAGGAGAGGAGCACGAGCACCGGCATGTGCATGCCGATGGTACCGAGCATGGCCATGCGCACCACCATGCGCACGGTTTCAGTGACGACCATGAACACACACACGACCACCACCACGGGCATGCGCACGGACACGAGCGCGGGGTGGGTGCCGATATCGACTTTGGCGCCGGTCCGGCACACGCCCATGCGCCAGGGTTGAGCCAGTCGCGCATGGTGCAGATCGAGCAGGACATTCTTTCCAAGAACAACACCTACGCACAAGCCAACCGCGCGTGGCTCGACGAGCGTGGCATCTTTGGGCTCAATCTGGTGTCCAGTCCCGGTTCGGGGAAAACCACGTTGCTGGTGAAAACCATCGGCAAACTCAAGGAGCAGGTGGTCATCAATGTGGTGGAAGGGGACCAGCAAACCTCCAATGATGCGGAACGCATTCGTGCCACCGGCGTGGCGGCGTTGCAGATCAATACCGGCAAAGGTTGTCATCTCGATGCGCACATGGTCGGGCATGCACTGGAACGGTTGAAACCGACTGAGGAGTCTCTGTTCCTGATCGAGAACGTGGGCAACCTGGTGTGTCCTGCCGCATTTGACCTTGGCGAACACCACAAGGTCGCCATCCTCTCGGTGACAGAGGGCGAGGACAAACCACTAAAGTACCCGGACATGTTCAAGGCAGCCGATGTCATGCTGCTCAACA
>CAIYDK010000500.1 GCA_903924955.1 uncultured beta proteobacterium
ACTTCTGCACCGCAAGATCTGGCAATTTCAACAGTGGCATCACTTGAGCCCGTATCCACAACAATCATACGATTTACGAAAGGCCTTGCACTGATTAAAGCCCTCTGTATGCATCGTTCTTCATTTTTTGCGATCATCACCAATGTCACGTCGAGCGAGTTGCGACCCATTTCCATTGTCCTTGCAAAATCTAATTTTAGGCGGATCGCGCCGTAGTGTCTGGGATGATTAACTAAGGGCAACATACCCCTCTTTTCCCCCTTTAGTTTCAAAGGTCGTTCACGACAATGGTGGCAACTATAGAGCCCCACCATGGAACCAGGCAGTCAAGATCGCAACTTACCGGCTTCGGAGCGAAAGCTCAAGAAAGCACGGGATGACGGCCAGGTCAGCCGCTCTGAAGATCTCTCGCATCTTGCCGTGCTGGGTACTGGCGCCACAAGTCTGCTGGTCTTGGCGCCCATCCTCTTTGATCGTCTTCAACATAGCGTAAGCCAACAACTGTCGTTCAACGCGGCGTCGATCACGCAGACAGGCAGCATGCTCACGCGCTTGTCAGATGCCACAACAATCGGGCTGGCCGGTTGCGCCACATTTGCAGGAATAGTAGGCTCGGCAACCATTTTTGCAGCAGTTGCTTCGGGTGGGTGGGTCAATAGCCTGAAGCCGATCATGCCGGACTTTAGTCGCGTCAGTCCGCTATCGGGGTTTGGCAATCTTTTCACCAAGAAAAAGTTGCTCTCGGTGACAAAAATGACCGTTATGACCGGCATATTGTTTGCGATCGCCGCCGCCTTTCTTTCATCCGGGATCCAAAGCATTTCCTTGCTGGAACTCCAACCTTCGATCTCGTCAATTGTTCGCTTGTGCGAATGGATTACCAGCGGCATGGGCTTGCTGCTGCTTGTGATCTTGGCGGCCGCCATGATCGATTTCCCACTGCAGAGATTTCTTCACAAAGATGAGATGAAGATGTCACACCAAGAGGTGAAGCAAGAGGGAAAGGAATCTGACGGAAACCCTCAAATCAAGGCAAAGATGCGTCAAAAGCAACGCGAGATGGCGCAAAAAAGTAGTGTCAATGCGGTGCCCAAGGCGGATTTCGTCGTCATGAATCCCACACACTTCGCCGTTGCGATCCGCTATGACGAGAAAACCATGGGCGCACCACAGGTCATCTCTAAAGGTGCAGACCTGCTGGCCATGAAAATACGTGATGTAGCCAAGCACCACTCAATCCCGGTTCTGCAGTCGCCCATGCTGGCCCGTGCCCTGTATGCGAACTCCGAACTCAATCAGGATATTCCGTCGGCCTTGTACACCGCGGTAGCGCAGGTCTTGGCTTATGTCTACAGGTTGCGTGCCGCCATGCGCGGTGACGGCCCCATGCCTGGTGATTTGCCACAACCCTTTGTCCCGCCGGAACTTGATCCATTGGCAAAAACCATTAAGGCGGTCGCTGCATGAACACACAACTCAAAGCCCTTCAGCAATGGTACGCAAATAATTCCGGCGTGGTGCAAGGAGCCTCCGCGCCCATGCTGGTCGTGGCCATACTGGCGATGATGGTGCTACCGCTGCCGCCGATATTGTTAGACGCATTTTTCACGATCAACATTGCCGTGGCGCTCATGGTGATGATGGTTGCGGCCTACATGATTCGTCCACTGGATTTCGCGGCATTTCCCTCGGTCTTGCTGCTCACAACCCTGATGCGTCTGTCACTCAACGTGGCCTCAACCCGGGTTGTTTTGCTGGAAGGCCACACTGGTCCCGGTTCCGCAGGTGCCGTGATCGAAGCCTTTGGGCATTTCCTGATCGGGGGCAATTTCGCCGTTGGTTTGATCGTCTTTGCCATCCTGGTGGTGATCAACTTTGTGGTGGTTACCAAGGGCTCCGAGCGTATTGCCGAGGTGTCTGCCCGCTTCACCCTGGACGCCATGCCAGGCAAACAAATGGCCGTTGATGCCGACTTGAACGCCGGGTTGATTGACGAGAAAGAGGCCAAACGCCGCCGGGCCGAGGTCGGCGAAGAGGCCGAGTTCTTTGGTTCCATGGACGGCGCCTCGAAATTCGTCCGCGGCGATGCTGTAGCAGGCATTTTGATCCTGCTAATCAACATTTTTGGCGGCTTTGCCATTGGCATTCTGCAACATGACCTGACGGCATCTCAGGCCGCCAACACCTACATCCTGCTGGCAGTGGGTGATGCACTGGTGGCACAGATTCCGGGCTTGCTAATCTCGGTCGCAGCAGCGATGGTGGTCTCAAGGGTTGGCAAGGACAACGACATTGGCAAGCAGATCGTAGGGCAGATGTTTGTCTCGCCCAAGGTTCTGGGCATTACTGCCGCCATCATGTTTGTGCTGGGTGTCATACCCAATATGCCCCACTTCGTATTCTTGGCAATCGCATCCGTACTCGCCTACGGGGCATGGGTCTTGGCGAACAAGCCACCGCCAGTTGATCCGCAAACGCAGATCGTTCCTGTATCGAGCGATGGCGAGGCATCGTGGGATGATCTCCAACCCGTCGATCAATTGGGACTGGAGTTGGGCTACAGGCTGATTGCACTGGTCGACAAAACCCGACAAGGTGACTTACTCACCCGGATCAAAGGGGTTCGCCGCAAGTTCGCTCAGGAAGTCGGTTTTCTCCCACCCCCGGTCCATGTACGCGATAACCTGGAACTCAAACCCAGTGCGTACCGCATTACCTTGCGCGGCGTCATCGTTGGCGAAGGTGAAGCGTTCCCCGGAATGTTCCTGGCCATCAATCCTGGCGGCATCACCACTCCACTCATCGGTACCGCAACAACCGATCCTGCTTTTGGTCTGCCCGCACACTGGATCGACGAACAGCAAAAGGAAACGGCGCAAATGGTCGGGTTTACCGTGGTTGATTCCGAGACTGTCATGGCCACCCATTTGTCACACTTGATGCAGGTTCAAGCATCAAAACTCCTTAGCCGTACCGAAACACAACAACTCGTGGAACACGTTGCAAAGCTGGCTCCCAAATTGATAGAAGAAGTCGTACCGAAAATGGTTTCCATCGCCGTATTCCAAAAGGTCTTGCAGCTTTTGCTGGACGAGTCCGTGCATATTCGGGACATCCGCACAATCATCGAGTCCATTGCCGAGCATGCAGGGTCGACAACGGACCCGGCAGAACTGGCCCGTCGCGTGCGGGTCGCTCTGTCCCCTGCCATCGTTCAGCAAATCTATGGACCGACCCGCGAACTCAACGTGATTGCGATCGATCCAGGTCTTGAAAGACTGCTTATGCAGGCACTGGCAAATGCGTCAGGCCCGGCGCTGGACCCGGGTGTCGCCGAAATGCTCACACGCAACGCGGCCGAGACTGCCTTGAAGCAAGAAGAAGTGGGTGTACCCGCCTGTCTGCTGGTACCCGACCAGATTCGCAGTGCCATCGCCCGCCTTGTACGGCGCGTAGCGCCTCGTTTGCAGGTTCTTTCACACAGTGAAATTCCAGAAACTCACACGATCCGCATCGGTCCCATTCTCAGAGGTGCCACATCATGAACATCCAACGTTTTACCGCCGCTACGTCCCGCGAAGCCCTTGCCAAAGCACGACTGACATTTGGTGAAAACACCCTCATTCTGTCCAACCGTCCGACTGAGCACGGCGTTGAAGTGGTTGCCGCAGCAGAAGACACGCTGGCCGCATTGGACCACGGCCATGAGGCCCCTTCGCAAAAACTGATCGACAACCCGCTACGCGACACCAAGCCCAGTTACAAGGATGTTGCCAGCAAGGTCGAGGACGACGCCACGCAGCTTGCAATGAGCACTCTGTCGTTTCAAGACTATGTGCGCGAACGTATGTTGCGCAAACGGCACGAAAATGGCACCAGCGCATCAACCGATATTCGGTCGACGCTTGCCCAGCAGGAAAGCGCAAAACCCACACCTATCGAGCGGTCGCAGGAACTCAAGGAGAAAGCGATTGCCAAGCCGCTCGCCTCCCGCAAAGCGACTCCGCCCGCAACCATCCCTTCCGAGCGGATACCCCAAGGCATTGTGGACGAGTTGCACGCGATGAAGGAACTCATGGAGGATCGGTTCAACACACTTGCATGGTTAGGAAATGCTCGACAGAACCCGATCCAGGCCAACCTGATGGTGAAACTCATTCGCGCAGGCTATTCGCCCAACCTGTCGCGCAGCATCCTCGAGAGGATGCCTGAGGAGATGAATGCAGCCGAGTCCGTGCAATGGATTGTGGACGTACTGGAACGAAATCTGAAGACCGATGCGGAGGGCCCACTGATTCAAGAGGAAGGCGGTGTGTTCGCGCTAATCGGAGCCACCGGTGTTGGCAAGACCACCACCACGGCCAAGCTCGCCGGGCTGTGCGCCCGCACCCATGGCCCGGGCAGCGTCGGCTTGATCACACTGGACACCTATCGCGTAGGCGCCCATGAGCAGTTGCGTGGCTTTGGAAAAATGCTGGGCGTTGTAGCGCACCTGGCGCACGACCGTGTTGCTCTACAAGACTTGTTGGGCCTGTTATCGAACAAAAAAATGGTCCTTATCGACACCACAGGCTTAGCGCCCCGGGACCCGCGCAAACGCGAATTGCTGGAGTTGCTTGATTTACCCAATGTGAAACGTCTGCTGGTCCTGAACGCGGGTAGCCATGGCGACACGCTGGACGAAGCCATCTCCGCATTCAAGACTTCGGGGGCGCAACAGACCATTTTCTCCAAGACAGATGAAGCCGTGAAGCTCGGACCGGCTATTGATGCGGCCATACGCAATCAACTTCTATTGCGTGGCATTACGACCGGCCAAAGGGTCCCTGAAGATTGGGAAACCGCCAACTCCGAAAAGCTGGTTCGCGCCTCCATGCGCACCGCTGGCATTTCCGCCTACGACCCCAAAGTCAGTGACCTGGGTTTCTATTTCGGTCAATCTGCTGGTAAATCAACGTTTAAGGGGCACCTCGATGCTTGAACACCACGCCAATCAAGCCGCAGGCTTGCTCGGATTGGGTTCGCAAAGCGGTCCACGAATGCTTGCGGTCGTCAGCCACGGCGACGAGCAGGCCGAGTTGCCGCTGCTTTGGCAGCTGTGCCTGGCACTCGTAGGTTTTGGGTATGCTGTAACCGTTTTGGATGCAACCACCCAGGAGTCGGACTCCAACCCTGGGCTGGCTGAACTTCTGGACAATGCGAACTGGCACGAAAACTCGACCAACGACACACCCTCCTGGACAGTCCTACCGGCGGGCAAAGGTGTTGAGAGTCTGTGCGCGCGCCCCTCACACAAAGCCCATGGCTTGCAGCAGTTAGGCCAATTATTCCCCAAAGAAGGGGTGGTGGTTCTTTACTGTAAAGTAGACTGGTTAACACCTTTGATCACAGGCACATGCGTTGAACCGATTCTTGCGGTATCGCCAACACGCACTTCATTGATTACGAGCTACCTTTCGTTAAAACGCCTGTTGATCATCGGCAAACTAAGGCCTACCATCATCAACATGATTCAAAACCCATCATCGGCATCACCCGCGCTGGAACAACAGACTTTTGCGAGCTTGAGCGATTGCGCAAAGCGGTTTTTGGGTCAGGATGTCAAAGCGCTCAACATTGTCGAGCAGCTCAACGATGAAATTCAGAACGAAGACGTTCAGCGCTTGGCGTTACGTTTGATGGAAAATGCATTGCCGTTGAAAAGGGTAGGCACCCCACCTGTAGTTAACGCAACTATGCCGTATTTCGGGCAGGTGGATTATTTTGCGGGGAGCCACTGATGTATACCGTCAAGGGGCAATTGGATCGATCTGCGCTAATCAAACAATACCAACCACTGGTTCGCAAGTTGGCGCATTACATGATGGCCAAGTTGCCGCCCAGTGTAGAAGTGGACGACCTGATACAGGTAGGCTTGATCGGGTTGGCCGACGCGCTGTCCCGCTACGAGGCCTCCCAGGGTGTGCAGTTCGAGACGTTTGCCACCCAGCGCATTCGCGGCGCCATGCTGGACGAGCTGCGTGGAAATGACTGGATGTCACGCGGCTCGCGCAAGAGCCAGAAGGATATTGAAAGCACCATGCGGCGCCTGGAGCATCGCCTGGGTCGCAGCCCGATCGAGTCGGAAATTGCCACCGAGATGGGATTGACTTTGTCAGACTACCAGTCACTACTCAGCAAAGTCCGAGGAACCCAATTGGTGTACCTGGAAGACATGGCACGCAACAATGAAGAGGATGACAACTTCCTGGATCGCCACGTCGCAGATAGTGATGCCGATCCACTGAATATGCTGCGCGACCAGCGGTTGCGGGAATCACTGGTGAAAGCTATCAAAGGCCTGCCAGAGCGCGAGCAATACATCATGAGCATGTACTACGAACAGGACATGAACCTGAAAGAGATTGCAGCCGTTTTAGACGTGACCGAATCGCGAATTTGCCAGCTGCACAGCCAGTCCATCGCCCGTCTGCGGGCAAAAATGCGTTCTCACTGAATCTGGGCGTCGCCCGGATGGGTAGCCGCCAAAGTGCTTAGGCCGCCAGGACCTTAAACGCACCGGACCGTCGAGCCGGGCCACCGTATGTGCGGCTTCCCGCATAGGTCGATTTTTGCTGTGATGCAGGGACAATCAACTCCAGCGCTCGGTCCACAAAAGCTGACCGACGCAGCAAATTCTCACGCACCGCAGCCAAGCCCCCGGCCAACGATCTGATTCGATGGGCTCGAACCGCCCCCCCCAATTCACCTCGCCCATTGGCGTCAAGTATTTGCACCAATTCCACAGCCAGAAGTTGAAGACTGGCACTTGTGGATTGAAATATTTCCGGGCTATCGTCAATCAGCGCTGCGGCCAAAATATTCAACCGCTCTTCCAGCAGGTCGAGGTGATGATCTAACGGCATATTTAACATATCAGAGCCCTAACCTACAAAAAGTGGCACAGGCCCCAATCCAACCTAATTGGTTGTCTGATTGAGCATTTCCTGCGCGTTGGATAAGAGTTTGTCGGCGATCGCTTCTGGATTGACCACGTAAGTCCCATCCTGAATAGCCGCTTTCACCGAAGCGACCTTCTGGGTATCGATGTCCGCCGCATCGCTGCGTGCGGCCTTTTCCAGCCCACGTGCCAACGTTGACACCGTGACCGAAACCCCTGCAGAACGTGAGCTTTCCGCCGCATTTGCGGTCGCGGAAGTGCTCGCGGGCGCAGCCTGTCCCGTTTTTTGATTCACCGAGGTGTTTCCCGACTGAATCTGGAGTGAATTGTCTGATGGTCCGATTTTCATGGCATTCTCCAAAACCACAATAAGTGTGGCCTCGTGCGATAGATATCGACCGGATCATGACTGACTTTAGTGAAATATGCACCGGACTCCATGCCTATTTGTTGTTTAAAGGTCAATTTTTACTGTTTTTGTATCCAGTACCACACCAGAGGACACCCGACCGTTCTCCATCCGCACCCTTGCGACTTGACCCACGACCCCGGCAGAAAGGGCTTGCGCATCCGATGAAACCTGGAAACCCGCCCCTTCTGCAACCACGCGAACCTGCGCTCCGGCCTGAAAAACCTGTGCCGGTTTGACCATGCCCTGGCGCAAAGTCTGCCCCGTAGTCAACATTCGGGTTGCAGTTTGGCCAACCCACAAACCGCGATCCTTGATGACCGGGCTGTATTCCTC
>CAIYDK010000501.1 GCA_903924955.1 uncultured beta proteobacterium
CATCCAGATCGAACCGCACGACTACATGGCCGAGGTGTTTGACGCCATTGCCCGCACCGACACCATCCTGATCGACTGGTCGCGCGACGTGTGGGGCTATGTAAGCCTGGGTTACTTCAAGCAAAAACTCAAGGACGGAGAGGTCGGCTCGTCGACCATGCCGCACAAGGTCAACCCCATCGACTTTGAAAATGCCGAAGGCAACCTGGGCCTGGCCAACGCACTGCTCAAGCACCTGAGTGAAAAGCTGCCCATCAGCCGCTGGCAGCGCGACCTGACCGACTCCACCGTGCTGCGCAACATGGGCGTGGCGGTGGGCTACGCTGTGCTGGCCTATCAGTCGCTGTTAACCGGCTTGAACAAGCTGGAAATCAATGAAGCCGCCATTGCTGCCGATCTGGACAGTTCATGGGAAGTGCTGGCCGAGCCGATCCAGACCGTGATGCGCCGCTTTGGCCTGCCCCAGCCCTACGAGCAGCTCAAAAAGTTTACGCGTGGCGAGCCCATGACCCGGGACCTGATGCAAGGATTTATCGCCAATCTGGAACTCCCCGAGGCCGAAAAGCAGCGTCTGCTGGCCATGACTCCGGGAAGTTACACCGGCATGGCAGCGACTTTGGCGAAGAGGGTGTGACCCCCTGAGCGGCTTTGCCGCTTCCGGACAATACCTCTCTTGCGCTGCAATTCTTATACAATCTGCAGATTATTCCTTCAGATTGTATGAATTTATTTCCCCGTGACCTGGCTCCAACACTGCAGCGCTTGGCGCGGCAGTTTCCTGTCGTCGCCATCACCGGCCCCAGACAATCGGGAAAGACCACGCTGGCACGCCGGGAATTTGGGGACAAGCCCTACGTCTCTCTGGAAGACCCGATCGAGCGTACCTATGCACAAACCGACCCGCGGGGTTTTTTGCAGCGCTTTGCCGGGGGAGCCATTTTTGACGAGGCCCAGCGCTGGCCAGACCTGTTTTCCCATTTGCAGGGGCTGGTTGATGCTGAGCCTGTTCCCGGTCGTTTTGTTCTGACAGGCTCTCAGCAGTTTGGGCTCATGGCGGGCGTGACGCAGTCGCTTGCGGGACGCGTGGGCCTCTCCCGGCTTTTGCCCTTGGCCCTGTCGGAGACCGCTCTTGGCAGCAGTGATGATCTTTACACCCACCTGTGGCGCGGCTCCTACCCGGCGCTTTGGCAAGCACTACGCAGCACTGCGGAGGCGGCCGACTGGTTTAGCAGCTATATCGCCACCTATATCGAGCGTGACGTACGCCAACTGCTGCAGGTGCAAAACCTCTCGACCTTTCAACGCTTCGTGCGGCTGTGCGCCGCCCGCACCGGCACGCTACTTAACCTCGTATCTCTGGCCACCGATGCTGGCATCAGCCACACCACCGCCCGGCAATGGCTGTCGGTGCTGGAGTCCAGCGAACTGGTTTTTTTGCTGCAACCGTACCACCGCAACTTTGGAAAGCGCCTGGTCAAAACACCCAAACTGTATTTCACCGACACCGGACTGGCAGCGTGGCTAGTCGGCATTCGCGACCCCGAGTTGTTGGCGCTACACCCTATGCGCGGGGCCCTATTTGAGACCTGGGTGGTGAGCGAGTTTCGCAAATTCCGGTTGAACCGCGGTTTAGCGCAAGACCTCTATTTCTGGCGCGACAACAATGGCCTGGAAGCCGACCTGGTATTCGAGACCGGTCGAGGCCTTCAGTGCATAGAGATCAAATCCAGCCAAACCGTCACTCCCGACCTGGTGCGCGCAGGCCTTCGTGCCGCACGCTTTGTGAACGAACCCGCCCCCGCGCCCTGGTTGATCCACGGCGCAACCGACAACTACACCCGCGAAGGCGTGCGCTGCATCAGTTGGCAGCGCTTTGCCAATCCACTTTTAGATGATTAACCATGGCCATCAAATCCACTATCTTCAAAGCCAATCTGCAAATTGCAGACATTGACCACAGCTACTACGCTGACCACGCGCTAACCCTGGCACGCCACCCCAGCGAGACCGATGAGCGGATGATGATTCGGCTGGTCGCACTGGCACTGCAGGCGCACAAACTGCAAACCGTCTGCGGCGGTGACGGCACGCTGGCCTTTGGTGCCGGCTTGAGCGACCCGGATGAACCCGACGTCTGGTTGCGCGACTTTACCGGCCTGACCCGGTTGTGGATAGAAGCCGGTCAGCCCGAAGACAAACCCCTGCTCAAGGCTTGCGGGCGCGCCGATGAAGTGGTGCTGTACTGTTTTAACCATGCCGCAGAAGTGTGGTGGCGCACCATGGAAGC
>CAIYDK010000502.1 GCA_903924955.1 uncultured beta proteobacterium
TACCCCGCCCAAGCTGGTTACGCCAGCGGGTGCACCGGTGAACCCGGCAGCAGCAAAATTCTCATCCTGCTTTGCCTGTGTGTAGGCGTACTTGAATGTTGCGTTGGTGCCAGGAGCAAACCGGTAGTTGCCCGACACATAAAACTGCTGCGCTTCATTGTCAGAACCCAAGGCCACGGGCATTTGCATCACATTTTGCAAGCTCGTGCCACCGCCGGCGATCACTGTAGCCGCAACGGCCGGTGCCAGCGTAAGCGGGGTACCCAATGGATTGTTCAATTGGTTCGGCACCGTAGCGCGAATGCTGCCATTCGCGTTGCTGTAACTCGAGCCGTAGTAACCACCCGTTACGGTCAGATTTTTGTCGTGGTAATTGAGCTTGGCTTCAATCTGCTTGGTAGACGAATCAATCGGCTCGGGCAGCATCAAGAAGGCCCAAGTCTGATTGGTAGCAGTTTGCGCATTCGTGCAAACATAAGCCGCACAGGCGTAACCCGTTCCAAACAAGCGAGCGCCCGTCTTGTTCTCGTTCTTGAAGCTCAACTCCAACTGCATCGATTTCGACAGCCAAGTCTCCATCGACAGGCCCATGCCTTCGCGCTTGGCGCTCAGGTTGTAGTCGGTGCCTGTACCAGGTGCGGCCAACCGCACGACTGTAGGCGTGGCGGTGCCCACACCGACCAAGCCGGTATTAATGGTGCGCAGTTCGCGGTGTACCAGACCGGAGTAGTCGGCGCCAACTTTCCAGCTGCCCTGCTTTTCGTACGAGACTGACAGATCGCGGCTGTCCAGACCCAGGTTGCTACCGTTCAGGTAGAGCGCTGTGCCGCTGGCATCGTCACGGCTGTTGATGTCCACATCCAGTTGCAGCGTGGTGCTGTCCGGGCGCAGGCCGTTGTACTGGCCAAAGATGGAGCGCCCTGCGGCGTCACCACTCACATTGCCCACACCGACGCTGATAGAGCTGGTGGGGCGGGTCAAAAGAGCTACTTCGGCTTCGTCAGCGAACGCGGGAGCGTAGGCAGCGATCACCGCCAGAGCCAGCAACGACTTGCTGAAACTGAACTGATTGTTATGCGATTTCATGATACTCAACCTTTCTCAACGGAAGTTGAACTGGGGTGTTGGATTGGCGGTGGACGGGTTGTTGGTGCCATGCACTTGCGTGTGGCAGTTCATACAACTACGGCCTTGCGTCAGATTAGTGGTGCTCTTGCCTGATTGGGTCGCCGTGTTCTGCAGGGCAGGGGTTTGTGCACCCAACAACTGGGGAATGAATCCACCGTGGGGGGTATGGCACTGATGGCACAAGAACGGTACACGAACCTTCAACAAATTCTCGGCAACGGTGCCGTGTGGGTTGTGGCAGTTGGAGCAGTCATCGCTCACTGGCTCATGGTTGTGCACGAACGGGCCGCGTTTTTCCATGTGGCAGGTGTAGCAGGTCTCGACCACACTGTCGCGCTTCATCAGCTTGGGACCAACGGAACCGTGTGCATTGTGGCAATCGGAGCAAGCAACCTTGCCTTCCATGATGGGGTGGTGTGACGGCTTGTTGACCTGCGCACGCTGCTCTTTGTGGCAGGCAAAGCAGACTTCGGGCTGGGTCTTTTTGTCACGCACGTTGTCATGCGCAGTGTGAATCTTGTGGCAAGAGCTGCAAGCCACGTCTTTGGCCTGGTGGGCGCTGCCTTCCCAATGCGAACGCTTGGCATCGGCTTGGTGGCAAGTCATGCAAGCTGCATTCTTGGCTTCGGCTGTTGTTTTTGAGGTCTTACCAAACGCGCTATCCGGCTTTGGCGGCTTTTCCTTACCTTTGTACTCGGTGTGTGCCCGGCTTGCACCATGGCAACTGGTACAGGTTGGGTTACGGCCGTCAGCCTTCACGCCATGTCGAGTTTTTCCAATAGCCAGTAAACCCGGAGCATCCGCTTCGTCATGGCAGGCTGTGCACTCGGCATCGCCCTTCAAAACCAAATCCTTGGCGTCCGCCGCGTGAGCGGCCGACATGCCCCCAAGGGCCATTGCGCACCAGACCGCGGCGGTCTGGGCAAAGCGTAAGAATTTCATTTCAATGCCTCCGGTTCAAAAAAAAATACAAGTTGGAAAGAGTTGGGGGTGCCAACCAAATCGGTCGCACCCCAAGTGATATGGGCGATAGCCTGCTGACTGCGATGCGGTGCCAAAACGATCAAAATTTCAGCGAATGAAGGTTTGTTCATAAGGAGAAATCGGGCATTGCTGTTTGCAGTCACTGGTTTTCTTAAATCGCCTGTGCATTTTGTCCCCTAGGTTTGACAAGGTCAATTTTTACGAAGGGTTTACCCGCTCTTTACTGTTGTATGTCCGCCATTTACCCAACTGAATTGATCAGCGACTACTTGTAGTCAGCCTTAAACAGGATTAGGAAATGCAAATAAACGAGGAGTTTTGATGAAAATCTCGTCGACTGAGTGGTCAGGAGGCCCAGCATTCCTCTGCCAAATGCCACAAACCACCATGAATTGATTTAAATCAAACGAAATCCAATGCGCAGATTTTGTTGAAAATTGACCAAAAAAAACCCGCCGATCAGGGCGGGCTGGAGGGGGCTGAAGCCGGTCAGTGAGACAGAATCCAGTCGGCCAGGTTCTTCAGCTGTGCGGGGTCTTTGGTATCGATGATCTTGTGCTCTTCTTCCGTGCCGTCTTCGAGCTTTACCTTAGCGCCGGTTGTCATGTTCTTGATGGCTTTTTCCTGTCCATCCGGCTTGCCGCGGTATTTGTCGGCGATCTTCTTGAGCGACGGGCCCTTCTTGGCCTTGTCAGGCGCGTGGCATTTGGTGCAGTCATTCTTCTTGGACAGTGCCTTGGCCGCATCCACATCGATCGCGGCATGTGCTGATGTCAAGGCGATCAGCGAGAAGGCGGTTGCGCCCAATATTGCGCTCAAAGAAGTTAATTTCATGGTGGTCATTTCTCCAGTGTTAAAGGTCAAACCCAGTTGATATAAATCACACGAACATTTTGCGCCAGCCATTTGCAGTTCGCAACGCGCAGGCTTTCAGGAAATTGATACAGATCAAACATTAACGCCCAATGTGCCCGGCAGGTTGACGGGTTGGGTGTGGTCGGCTGGCATACTGGATTGTGCAGGAGTCCATTGTCAGCCAACTGTAGACAAAGCAGTCCACACTCACCCCCATCATTTTTACCAACAGGAGACCCCATGACCCGCGAAGTAGTTGTAGTTAGCGCCGTGCGCACCGCCATTGGCACTTTTGGCGGCAGCCTGAAAGACATTGCCCCGACCGAACTGGCCGCCCAAGTGGTGCGCGAGTCACTGGCACGCGCCAATGTCGAAGGCAAGGATGTCGGTCATGTGGTGTTTGGCCATGTGGTGAACACCGAACCCAAAGACATGTACCTTTCACGCGTGGCAGCCGTCAACGGTGGCTGCGCCGAGGGCACGCCTGCCTTCAATGTGAACCGCCTGTGCGGCTCCGGCCTCCAAGCCATCATCTCGGCCAGCCAGAGCATTTTGCTGGGCGACACCGACATCGCCATTGGCGGTGGTGCCGAGAACATGAGCCGCGGTCCCTTCGCCAGCCTGAACATGCGCTGGGGCGCACGCATGGGCGACACCAAGATGGTGGACATGGTGATCGGCGCACTGCACGACCCTTTTCACACCATCCACATGGGCGTAACGGCTGAAAACGTCGCCGCCAAGTACGGCATCACCCGCGAGATGCAGGATGCGCTGGCGGTCGAAAGCCACAACCGCGCCCAGCGCGCCACCGAAGCCGGTCTGTTCAAGGACCAGATCATGCCGGTGATGCTCAAGAGCAAGAAGGGCGATGTAGCCTACGCGACGGACGAGCACTTCCGCCCCAACTGCGTCCTGGCAGACATGGCCAAGCTCAAGCCCGTGTTTATCAAGGAGAACGGCACCGTAACCGCTGGCAACGCATCCGGCATCAACGACGCGGCCGCCGCCGTGGTGCTGATGGACCGCAAGGCCGCCGAAGCCCGCGGCCACAAGCCAATGGCCCGCCTGGTGGGCTACGCGCACACCGGTCTGGACCCCAAGATCATGGGCGTGGGCCCCGTTTCCGCCACCCTGGCCGTGCTGAAAAAGACCGGCCTGAGCGTGAACGATCTGGACGTGATCGAAGCCAATGAAGCTTTCGCCGCCCAGGCTTGCGCTGTGACCCAGGAACTGGGGCTGGACCCAGCCAAGGTCAACCCCAATGGCTCCGGCATTTCGCTGGGACACCCGATTGGCGCCACCGGTGCACTGATCACGGTGAAGGCCCTGTATGAACTCCAGCGTATTCAGGGTCGTTACGCGCTGGTGACCATGTGCATTGGCGGCGGTCAGGGCATTGCTGCCATTTTTGAGCGCATCTAAGCAGGCATTTGGGCCTTTAACGCTGCACTTTTAATAGCGCCTCCAGCCCATTTTTAGGGGGCTGGAGGCGTTTTTACTTTAAATTGATTTAGGTCAAGACAACCTTGCACAAGGCGCCCTACACTGTCGCCAGGTTTTGACTGAAGTCGCTTGAATCGACTCTGGAGACCGATATGCTGCCTGCCTACATCACCCACGCCGATTGCGCCCGCCACGAAATGGGGCCCCAACATCCCGAATGCCCTGAACGACTGGGTGCCATCAATGACCTGCTGCTGGTCAAGGGACTGTTGGACTACATGCACCCGTGCGACGCACCGCTGGCCACGCCGGAGCAGTTGGCCCATGCGCATTCATCGCTTTACGTGGCAGAACTGATTGACGCATCTCCCGCCGAGGGCTACCACCGCGTAGACCCGGATACCGAAATGAACCCATTCACCGTGCGTGCCGCATTGCGGGCTGCCGGTGCCGTGGTGCACGCCACCGACCTGGTGGTGGCGGGGGACGCACCAACCGCGTTTTGTTGCGTGCGCCCGCCCGGGCACCATGCCGAGCGCGGTGCCGCCATGGGGTTTTGCTTCTTCAACAACATTGCGGTGGGCATACGCCACGCGCTCACGACGCATGGCATACAGCGGGTCGCGTTGATTGACTTTGATGTACACCACGGAAACGGCAGTGAAGACATCTTTCGTGGTGATGATCGTGTGCTGATGTGCTCCATATTTGAGCAAGGCATCTACCCCTTCACCGGCGAAAACGCGACCGGAACCAATATGGTCAACGTGGGCTTGCCATCGCGCTCCGGCAGTGACAAATTCCGAGAAGCCGTCACCACCCACTGGATGCCGGCATTGGATGCCTTTGCACCCGAACTGATTTATATCTCGGCCGGCTTTGACGGTCACCGCGAAGACGACATGGGCAACCTGGGCCTGGTCGAAGCCGACTACGAATGGGTTACCCAACAGCTCATGGCTGTGGCTCGGCGCCACTGCAAGGGGCGCGTTATTTCTTGCCTGGAGGGCGGCTACGTGCTCAGCCCTCTGGCCCGCAGCGTTGCTGCCCACGTGAAGGTGCTGATTGGCGCCGACTAAATAAACACTATGGATAAGCACTACCTGACCCCACTCTTCACCCCGGAGTCCATTGTTGTATTTGCTGGACGCATCGATGAGCCAGATACCCAGACGGCCCAAGCGGTAGCGCTGATTGAAGCGCTGCGCGCGCAGCGCTTCAGCGGAACCCTGCAGTTTCTGGACATCCAGACCAGTGGGACACTGGCAGACCTGGCGCAAACCAAGGCTGATCTGGCGATCATTGCCCTGCAGCATAAAGACATCGCTCCCGCTCTGGAGCTGGCAGGCCGCATGGCGTGTCGTGCAGCCTTGGTGATCTCCAGCGGAATTGGGCCAGAGTTGTCAGCCGAGTTGAAAAAAATTGCCCGCCGTGAAGGCATTCACCTGCTGGGCCCCAACTCGCTGGGCATTCAACGTCCGCAATTGCAACTCAATGCCTCAGCGGCAGGTCCGCTCGCTGGCAAAGGGTCGCTCGCGCTGGTGTCCCA
>CAIYDK010000503.1 GCA_903924955.1 uncultured beta proteobacterium
CCACGTTCAGAGGCAAACGCAGAACCGCTCTATGGCAGAGCGTAGGGAATCGTGCGGCTACAGCCTCTTGCGCGAATTGGCACCGCTCAGTGCAGAAAAGACTGCACCAGCTGCCAAGGCTTCGATCGGCGCTCGGCGAAAAAATCGCAGTGAGAGCGGTGATGCCTCAAATCACCGACACCACCAACCGCTTGCCGCAGGCCTCTACGTATTTGCGCAGCGTGGCCAGGGTAGGTGAGTGTTTGCCGGTTGTCATGGACGACTCCAGCCGCGCCACGGCTGGGGCCATGGTGCCCATGCGCTCAGCCACCTGGGCTTGTGTTAGCCCGGCAGACTGTCGGGCTGCCAGCACGATGTCGAGCAACAAAAATTCTTCGCTGCTCTCCAGTCGTTCCACTTCAGCCCTGAGCGCTGGGTCTTCAAGCATTTTTGCAATCAGCTCATCATGGGTTCTCATTCAAAATCTCCTTCAATCGTTGCTCGGCAATCTTGCGTTCGTGGGGTGGTGTTTTATCGGTCTTTTTCACAAAACTGTGCAGCATCACTATGCGTCGACCAACGCGTGTGCAGAAAAATACCCGGCCAATTCCTTCAGCAGCTTTAAGTCGCATCTCGAACAGGCCGCCACCAAAAGCTTTTGTGTGTGGCTCACCAAGGTTGGGACCAACCACCAACATTCGTCGCATCAAAACGATGTAACGCGCCGCAATCGTCATCGGCAAGGCCTCGATGTCTGCCTCCACCCGCTCGTTGTAGTACTCAACGGTAAACGTATTTGCTGTCATTCACACCAGCATAACAAATTTGTTACTTTTTCGCAAGAACCCGCACCATGAACAAAATCTACAACATCGTCTGGAGCGCCGTGCGTGGCGCGTTTGTTGTACCCGTGACTGCCCGCGATAGCAGCGGCAACGAGGCGTCCACGCGGGTTGTGCTGAACTTCACAGGCAAAGGGGAAACTGCAAGGTGAACGTGGTGCTGGTGAAGGCAGCAAGTAGCTATAAAAAATATAGCTGCTTGCGCATGTTCAGCGGGGGCTGGAAGGCTAAATAGCTATAAATGTTTCACAGTGCAGCAAGGGGCACAGCCCAAAGCCCGTTGCCGAATGGCAGCGCATGGGTACCGTCATACAGCACGATGCCGGTGATAAATGCAGGGCCAGTCTGTGCCTGGAGTTTTCGCAGACCCTTAAAGTCTTGCGCTTGTACGGTGGCAGCGGCCTTTACCTCTATGCCGATGAGTTGGCGCAGTGGCGATTCGAGCACGAAGTCCACTTCCACCTGGTCTTTGTCGCGGTAGTGCGAGAGGTACCAAGGCTCATCGCTGACAGCCAGGGTCTTGCGCAGTTCGCCGTACACCCAGGTTTCGAGCGTGGCACCCCAGCGCTCACGCTGGGTGATCAGCAATTCTGGGGTGAGCCGGGTCAAGGTGGCTTGCAGGCCGGCATCCAGAAAGTGCAGCTTGGGGGTTTTGATGAGGCGGCTGCTTTCGTGCTGGCTCCATGCAGGCAGACGTTGCACTAGAAATAGGCGCTCCAAAATGCCGATATATTTATCGGCGGTCTTGGCGTTGAACCCCAGTTGCCCACCCAGTTTGGCGTAGTTGAGCAACTGGGCGCATTGCGTGGCCAAAAGGTTCAGCAACCTCGGAATCTGCGCGAGCTGGTCGATGTTGGCAATGTCCCGTACATCGCGCTCCATCATGTGGGTCATATAGGACCTGGCCCAAGATTGGCGCCGTGCCAGCGTGGCCCGCTCGCGCATTTCCGGATAGCCCCCTGCCAGTACCCGTTCTTGCAGCGGTTGGCTCTGGCTTGGGAGCGGGGCAGGCCAATCCTGGGCCAGTGCGCGCTGTAAAAAATCACAAGCCCGCGCTTGCAGCTCTGCCTGAGAAAGCGCCAGCAAAGTGTGCGTTTCCATACGGCCCGCAAGACTGTCCGCAATTTGTGGCAAGGCCAGAATGTTGGCCGAGCCGGTCAGCAAGAAACGCCCCGGGCGACGGTCCTGGTCGATGGACATCTTGAGCGCCAGCATGAGTTGCGGCGCCCGTTGGATTTCATCAATGACGGCACGGTCCAGCGTACGAACGAACCCGACTGGGTCTTGTTGTGCCGCATGCAGTGTGGACGAGTCGTCCAGGGTGTAGTAATCCATCTCGCCCGCCAATTGGCGCACGAGGGTGGTTTTGCCGCTTTGACGTGGGCCATTGACCAAAACCGCTGGAGTGTCCTTTAGCGATTCTTCAACCGGGCCAGCAAGGTGCCGTTCAATCAGACTCATGAGCTCGTCGATTCAGGAATTAAGTGTCGTCTATTATGTATTCTTAGTGCGTCTGATGTGGATTATTCTCGCCATTAATTCGAGTTTTGCTATGTATTTGGTAGCTACAAGCATCTATTTCACATGGGTATTTGGCAGATTCGGCACTAAATTTTTCTCAAACCAAGTCGGTGACGGTGACAGGCACTGCGTTGCCCACCATCAAGGCCATTCGCGGCACCGGCTACCAACTCTGCGTGACCATTGAAATCGGGTAAAGCCTGGCATTTTCCGTCAGCAAGCGTAAGCATTTGTAGGTAACAGTAGGCGAGCATCAGCAAAGGAAGACTTTCGAATTTGCACGTCACTACAGTGGCAGGCAAAGGAAAGGAATGACGGCAATGACAGATACCGCGACGGTGACAGTTCACCCACCAGAGGGCGTTCGCCCTGTCTCGGCAACACACGCCGGCGTGGCGCTTGCCGGTTTGATGGCCTTTCTTGTTGCAGTGCTGGTGCTGCGTGTTGACCGGCCTTTCGGCAATGGTGAACACAGCGTTGTGCATTCGGCGCTGTTCATGATTGGGGTGACGGCGGGCACCATTTTTTTGCTCGACCTGATCTGGCAGAAGGTGCACCTGCGCGCATCGACCGGGCTGGACTTCGGCCGCGATGACCCATCGTGGCGACGCAGCCTGATCAAACTGGCTGGGCTGATGGGTAGCCTGGGCTTTGTTGCCCTGTTGTACTGGCTGCTTCCCGAATACCACGGCGCTTTCTATGAACGCTACTACCAGATGCTGCGTCTGGTGTTGCCGCCATGGCTGCTGCTGGCCTTGCCGTACTTCTTTTTCATCGACAGGCACATGCCGCAACCGCGCGATGGCTACTGGCACATGGGCAAGCTGGTGTCATTCCATTGGGCGGCTGTAGACCGACGGATTGTGGGGCAGCATCTGCTGGGCTGGCTGATCAAGGGCTTTTTCCTTCCTTTGATGTTTACCTATCTGTGCAACGATTTGGCGAAGTTTCTTGCCTACGACTTTGCTCAGTTGACCAGCTTCAAGTTCTGGTTCGATTTTCTGCAGGACAGCTTTTACTTTATCGATGTGGGTCTGGTGTCGATGGGGTATCTGATGGCGCTGCGCATCACGGACACGCATTTCCGCTCGGCCGAGCCGACGATGCTGGGCTGGGCGGTGGCACTGGCGTGCTACGAGCCGTTCTGGTCACTGATTGGGCGCCAGTATCTGTCCTACGGATCAGACCTGAAATGGGGAAGCTGGCTGTGGAATACACCCCTGCTTTATGGTATTTGGGGCACGATGATTTTGGCACTGACGGCGATCTATGTGTGGGCAACGGTGGTGTTCGGCGCACGTTTCTCCAACCTGACCCACCGCGGCATCATTACCAGCGGCCCCTATCGCTGGACCAAGCATCCGGCCTATGTGGCGAAGAACCTGTCGTGGTGGATGATCTCGATTCCCTTTATGGCCAGCGGCGGCCCCTTTGAGGCGCTGCGCCATTGCCTGATGCTGCTCGGGCTTAACCTGATCTATGCGATGCGGGCCAAGACCGAGGAGTGGCATCTCTCACGTGACCCGGACTATGTGGCCTATGCGCTGTGGGTGCAGACGCACGGCATGTTTCGCTTCGTGCGCTATCTGCCGCTGATGAAGTATTTGACATACCGGGAACCGGCACCTCGATAACGCGGGCAAGGCTCCAGCGGCTGCAAAATCCCAGAATTGAGCATGCAATCAAGGTCGGGCTGCGCTATGAGCAGCGGTTCGATGTGGGGATCATGGCGCCTGAAAGTTGAGCCAGTGCCGCCGCAATTAGCGGTTTTTGGCCGCAACCGTGCC
This sequence comes from uncultured beta proteobacterium, assembly GCA_903924955.1. Lineage (GTDB taxonomy): Bacteria > Pseudomonadota > Gammaproteobacteria > Burkholderiales > Burkholderiaceae_C > Allorhodoferax. Next base: position 4,130 of record CAIYDK010000503.1, read on the forward strand.
GTCAATGAATGGCAGGCGCCGGCCTTCGGCTGCGGCGGGCGGTGCTACCCCCAGCAGATCAGCCAGTGTGGACGCAATATCGATAACTTCAACCCGCTTGTCAACGCGCCCTTTTCCTATCCATGGCGGGCCATACATCAGGATGGGAACGTGGGTGTCGTACGCGTAGGGCGAGCCGTGGGTGGTTCCGCCAGAGCGCAGACCAAATTTCCAGTTCGGCTTGAGGATGAATTGCACATCCCCCGATACATCCGGGTGCCACGCGTTTTGCATCGGGGTGAAAAAGGGTGCATCCTTACGAATACCGCTTAGAAGTTCCGCACGGGTATAGGCTGCGGCAAACCCCGGTTGTGACAGCAGAAGCGCGCGCGCAGCATCGGCCATGGCGTTGCCGTCATGCCCCTTTTGGGCCACTAATTTTCTGTCCAGTAGCAATGACGATCCTGAAAAACCCATCAGCCAATTGCCCGGGCCGAAGCGTGGCTCCAGGGCCAGGTTGATACGGGCAAGAATGTCTGCGCTGTCGATACGCCCTGTGGGTAAGCCCTGCTGTGCGCTGTATTCCACCGCAGGCATGAAACCGTGGTCTGAGGTAAGCACTGCGACGTATTGATCCTTGCCAATCTTGGCATCCAGATCACGCCAAAAGGCTTGCAGCAATCGGTCCAGTTGCAGCATGTGGTCGTGCGAAAGGCGGGATTCCGCGCTGTAGGCATGGTTGACATAGTCATGCCCGGACAGGCTGACCGACAGGATGTCTGGCGCATCATCCTGGCCCAATTGTTCGCCATTTAGCGCTGCGCGGGCAAAATCAAGCGTCAGGGCGTCCCCGAAGGGGCCCCGCAGGAGTGACCAGTAATAGTTGGGCCCGGGTGTCGGGTCGTCTGGCGCGCTGAAGCGAGCGGGCAATCCGCCTCCAGCTGGACCAAACCAGGGCTGGTTATCGGGCAGCGATTGCGCGTAGGCTCCCTCTGGCAGCAGTGCTTTCCACTCCATCTTAAAGTAGCGGTCAGCAGGGCGTGCAGCGTTGAAAGCATCCACCCATGCCGGGTGCTTTTGCATGTAATAGGTACTGGACGCAAATTGCCCGGTGGACGACATGTAGATGTAGGCCGTGCCGGCCTTACCGGCTGGCAGGATGGCGCCACGGTCTTTGCCCGAAACGGCTATGACCTTGGACTGTGGGTTGGCGCGGCGCAGTACATCGCCGACGGTTTCTACTTGCAGGTTCTTGGGACTGGTGCCATCGAGTGGTTTCGTGGTGTGACCGATATAAGTTGCCGATGTGTCTCCCGTGCAATATTCGCTCTGCCCGTTCTGGTTGCCCCGCCATTCGTTGCCGATGATGCCGGTGCGATGGGGGTAGGCACCCGTGAGCATCGTGGCATGCCCAGCCGCAGTGACCGTAAATGCATGACCGTAGTAGGCGTTGGCAAACCAGCTGCCGTGTTGCAAGAATCGGTTAAACCCATCGGGAGCCAGTTGGTTGCGGTAGGCCAGTACCTGCCGTTGGGGCAGTCCATCAATGGCAATAAATACGATGAGTCTGGGCCTGCCTGCCTTTGGCACCGAGTCATGTGCCGCCACCTGCGTTGCCATGACACAACTCGCCAGCAGACAGATCTGCAGGTATGAAGAAAGCCGAAGAAAGTGATGCAAAGTTTGCGAGATCAGCGTGTTTCGAGTGTTTGCGCGAGCCATTGGCAAACGGGGCTGTGGGAATCCTCCAGCCCATGGATGACTGTGAAGTGGTTGGCACCAGTTTGCTCTTGCAAGACTGAGGTGTTGCCAGCAGCTTGCCAGGCGTCATGGTAGGTTTGCGATTGCCGGGCAAATTCGGTGCTCTCGTTCCCGCCCCAGGTAATCCATAGCGGCGTGCTGCAGGGGCGCACCCTGAACGCAGGCGAGTTGCGCCCGATGATGCCGTCGTCTAACTGGATCATGGGTTGCAGGTAGCTGTAGCGCAGGGGTTCCAGGTCATACAGGCCGCTGAATGCAATGGCGCCGGCCAGCGGGTTCTGGGGCAGGCCGTAGTCCCGCGCCCATTCAGTTTGCAAACACATGGCGGTGAGGTGCCCTCCGGCCGAGTGCCCACCTACCGCTACACGCGACGGGTCACCGCCGTACTGCGCAATATTGCGAAAAACCCAGGCGATGGCAGCGCGGGTCTGGCGGGTGATCTCGTCGAGGGTGACAAAGGGGCACAGCGCGTAGTTGATGACAACGGTGGTGATGCCCAACGGATGCAGACCCAGCGACACGCCGCTGAAATCCTTGCTGGAAAGAGCCCGCCAGTAGCCGCCGTGAATAAAAACGAAGACCGGAGCGTTGGGTACATTGGCGGGGAATATATCCAGTGTCTCGTCCAGCGTCGGGCCGTAGGGCAGGTCCAGTTCGCAGTGCAAGGACGTTCGGGCATGTGCGGCGCGTGCGGCAAAGTGCAGCATGGGCTGGTCGGACGGATCCAATCCCAGGCTGGGGTTGTACTGCGCGTCAATCTGCGCTTGGGAGTCAAAGTTGCGGTATAGCGTGCGCATGGGGCTTGGTTGTTCAATGGGGTGGGGCGATTATCCCCATACCCGGCCCCGAACCGAAATCGGCCTGTCAGTTCAGATAAGACTCGGCGCGTGCTTCAAAGTCTTCGGCGTCGATGGCGGCGTCAAAGGCAGCACGGCTGGCCAGCGCTTCCTGGGTGTAAGGAATCAGGGGTTTGTCCAGAGGACGCAGCTTGTGGCGGCGCAGGCCGCGCAGTTGCTGTGAGCGTTCCATGGTTTGCAAAACCAGTTCGGGCTCCATCATCAGGCTGAAGGGATTGAGTGCGAGTGCTGCGATTGTCATGGTGTTTCTCCGGTTGCATCTGTGCGCCAGTTGAATGGTTTGGCGCTTGAGACAACTGTAGTCACTGTGTCGCGAAACTGGAGTCAGCAATCCGCTGGAAAGCGTGTAGGAATTTGCCTTACACGCTATCTGCGACCGTGAGGATGCGCGAGCGCACGCTCTTGCCTTTGACGCGCCCCGCATTGAGTTTGGCGCACGCCGCAGCAGCCACATCACGTGACACCGCTACAAAGGTGCAGAACTCGGTGACCTGGATCTTGCCGATCTGCTCACGGGTATAGGCGGGGCCACCCTCGTCATTGGTTAGCGCACCCAGCACGTCGCCGGGGCGAATTTTTTCCTTGCGACCGCCCAATATCTGCACCGTCACCATCGGTGGCAGCAGTGCACCCTGCCCGGTGGGGGTGAGTTCATCCAACTTGTGCCACACAGAAGGACTGTTCTGGTACTGCTCGATCTTGCCGACCGCCCCCATGTCGTTCATGGCCGCCAGGCTCAGCGCCAGCCCGGAGGCGCCAGCCCGCCCGGTGCGCCCGATGCGGTGCACATGCACCTCGGGGTCGGGGGTAATGTCCACATTGATCACCGCTTCAAGCTGGTTGATGTCCAAGCCTCTGGACGCCACATCGGTGGCTACCAGCACCGAGCAACTGCGGTTGGCAAACTGCGCCAGTACCTGGTCGCGCTCGCGTTGTTCAAGTTCGCCGTACAGCGCCAGGGCGTAAAAGCCTTCCTCCTGGAGCTGGATAACCAAGTCTTTGCACTGCTGCTTGGTGTTGCAAAAAGCCAGGGTGCTCACTGGGCAGAAGTGGCGCAGCAATTGCCCCACCACGTGCAAGCGGGTTTGACGCGTCACTTCATAAAAACGCTGCTCAATCAGGCTCGCGGTCTTGGGTGGGGCCACTTCTACGCGTTTGGGATCGCGCATGAACTGCTTGGCCAGTTTTTCTATGCCCTCGGGGTATGTGGCAGAGAACAGCAGGGTCTGCCGGTTGGCCGGGCACTGCTTGGCCACCTTGGCAATGTCATCAAAGAAGCCCATGTCCAGCATGCGGTCAGCCTCGTCCAGCACCAGGGTGTTCAGGCCTTCGAGCGTCAGGTAGCCGCGCTCCAGATGGTCCATGATGCGTCCAGGTGTACCCACCACGACGTGCGCGCCGTGCTCCAGCGAAGCGCGCTGGCCGCGCAGGGCAATACCGCCGCACAGGGTGACAACCTTGATGTTTTCTTCGGCGCGCGCCAGACGGCGAATTTCTACCGTGACCTGATCAGCCAGTTCGCGTGTGGGGCACAGCACCATGGCCTGCACGGCAAACCAGCGCGGGTTGAGTTTGGCCAGGAGCGCCAGGGCAAAGGCGGCGGTCTTGCCGCTTCCTGTTTGTGCTTGGGCAATCAGGTCCTGGCCAGCCAGGGCAATGGGCAGACTGGCGGCCTGAATGGGTGTCATGTCCGCGTAGCCCAACTGCTGCAGATTGGCAAGGGTCGAAGGGCTGAGCGCCAGTGCGGCGAAGCCACTGACAGGGGGTGCGTCTGGCGCAGTGTTCTTGAGGGTCATACCCGATTATCGGTTCTGGCCCCAAGCGTTAAAGTCACGCCATGACCAAATTGCACATTTCTACCCAGTTTGACTCCGGCGCGATTGAGGTGGTGATCCTGAGCGACCACCGCAATATTGCGTTAAACATTCGCGCCGACAACGCCAGCGAATTTGCCCAATGGTTTCACTTCGCGCTGCACGGTGCTGCGGGCTTGGCGGTCACGCTGCGCTTTCTCAATGCGGGTGCCTGTGCCTATCCCAAGGGGTGGGAGGGCTACCAGGTGGTGGCTAGTCATGACCGGCAAAGCTGGTTTCGAATTGCCACCACGTTTGATGGCACGGTGATGACAGCGCACGCTGCGCCTGCATGCGACTGCATGTACTTTGCCTATTTTGAGCCCTACTCCTACGAGTTGCATCTGGACCTGCTGGCCTCGGCTGCCCAATCCCCCTATGTGACGCAGGAACGTCTGGGCAGCACCCTGGACGGGCGCGACATGGGGCTGCTGCGCATGACGGACGGCAATGCCAGCACGCCCCTGGCGCAGAGAAAGCGGGTCTGGTTGATTGCCCGCCAGCACCCGGGCGAGACCATGGCTGAATGGTTTATCGAAGGTTTTCTGGAGCGCCTGCTCGATGGCGACGATGCGGTGAGCCGGGTGTTGCTGCAACGCTGCATCTTTTATGTGGTGCCCAACATGAACCCGGACGGCGCGGTGCGCGGCAACCTGCGCACCAATGCGGCTGGTGCCAACCTGAACCGCGAGTGGGCGGCACCCACGATGGAGCGCTCGCCCGAGGTGTTCCTGGTGCGTCAGAAGATGCTGGAAATCGGTGTGGATTTGAACCTGGATGTGCATGGCGACGAAGCCCTCCCCTACAACTTCTGTGTGGGCTCTGAGGGCAACCCAGGCTATACGCCGCAAATAGCTGCCTTGGAAGACGCATTCAAGGCCGCCTGGATGGGGAGTTGCCCGGACTTTCAGGATCAGTACAACTATGGGCGCTGCGATCCTGGAGCCGCCAATCCGACCCTGGCTACCAACTGGGTGGCGCAGCAGTTTGGCTGCCTGGCGCTGACGATCGAGATGCCCTTCAAGGACAACGCGCAGTTGCCCGATGCGGCAACGGGATGGAGCGGGGCGCGCTCCAAACGCCTGGGCGCGAGTGTTTTGCAGCCGTTGCTGGCCGTCTTGTGAAGCCAGAGTCGCTATAAAAAAGCTAGCTGCTTACGCATTTCCACAATGGTTTGGAGCCAGTCTTGCTTTGGCATCAAGCCAGACTACCCATGATGTCACCATCCATCGGTACCTTGGCGCTGGGTGTGCTCAATGGCCCGGCTTTGGCCAGCAAACTCCAATAACTTCAGTTTTGAAAGAGATGGAAACATGGACATGATCGAGCAACCCGCCGTGTTGATTGAAGACGAGTTGACCGTGCTTTCAGCACTGGTGCCGCTAAAGAGTCAACGTGTTATTGAACTGGGGTGCGGCAACGCGCGTCTGGCCCGAACGTTGCTGGATCAATTCACCGATTCCGAATGGGTGGGGCTGGAAGTAGACGAGCGCCAGCACGCCAAGAATTTGGCTGCGCCGCGGGACCGCCTGCAGTTTGTGGCTGCAGGAGCCCAAGAGATTCCATTTGGGGACGCAAGTTTTGACCTGGCGGTGATGCTCAAGTCGTTGCACCACGTACCGATTGCCCTGTTGGCGCAGGCCTTGGAGGAAATAGCCCGGGTGGTGCGCCCTGGCGGTCACTTGTATGTTTCAGAGCCGGTCTACGCTGGCGACCTTAACGCGCTCATTCGCCATTTCAATGACGAAGGCATAGTCCGGGCGGCCGCCCAAAAGGCGCTGGATCAGGCACTGCTGGGCAATGACTGGAAGCAAGTGGCACAGAGGCGCTTTGACGTTCCAGTGCACTTTCGTGATTTTGCTGATTTCGAGCAACGGATGATGCGCCCCACCTATGCTGACCATCAGCTCGATGAGAGAAAGATTGCAGCTGTGCGTGATGCGTTTGAACCCCATTGCAGCGCTGCGGGTGCCCGGTTTACCCGGCCCATGCATGTGCGTTTGTTGCAACGGAGTTGACTGGTGTGTGCTCTGATCCCAATTTCGCGTTGTGACCGGAGCACGGAGACCCGGTTCAGACGCATAGCTGACATACAGCGCGTGGAACTGCTGTCCGCAGAGCGGTCGCCCAGATTTGCTGGTTGTCGTTGGGTCGGGCGACAACGATGCTTTGACCGTTGTCGCCAACACATTCGACCAGTCTTGCTGCCCTGTTGAGGAAGTCGCATAGGTCTTTGCTCTAGCGGCCTTTGGACCCACCTGCTCCTTCTCGGCGACGCCAACTTTGACAACGGCAAATATACCGCCGGCGGCCCTGCCGTGATCGAACAGGTCAGACAGAACCTCCTCGCCGGATGGCAAATGAAGCTGCTGGCTTTGGACGGTGGCCCCGCCGTCCCTCAGAAATTGTACTGGGGCGCGGCGGACAATTACTGCCTTACCGCCTGTGCAAGCGCCGCCCAGGCCCTGAGAGTCATGGCGTGTGTGAACCCAGCACCTGCAACCGGGTGCGATGCCAGTTTGACAACCACCATCTCTGCCGCCGGGTTTACGTGAATCATCTGTCCATGGATGCCTGCAGCCTCATAGGCACCATCAGCGTTATGCAACATCCACCACTGATTGCGGTAGCTGTAACCGGCCCTGAAAGGCATACCCCCTGCCTTGAATTTTTCGCGGTCGCCGCCCTTGACAAAGGTGTCATCGAGCACGGCTTTGTCAAAAATTCGCTTGCCATTGAACTCACCACCCCTGCGCAGCATTTCGCCAAAGCGTGCTAGGTCACGCGCCGTTGCATTGAGGCCTGCACCTTGCAGCGGCGTACCAACCGAGTCGACCATGACGTATGCGTCCTCCTCCATGCCGAGCTTTTGCCAAATGTTTTCGCTCATCAGGTCCGCCCAATGCTTGTTGGTGGCGCGGGAGACGATCCAGCCCAAAACTTCGGAATGCACGGTGCGGTAAACAAAGCCGGCACCATGTTCGCCCTCCTTCTGCAGGGTCTTCAAAAAATCATAGATGTTGGTCTTGCCTAGGTAGCCGGGCGGGAGCGGCAACATGCCGCTGGCCCAGCTATAACCAAAAATCTCGGTCGTTGGGTCAGTGTAGACCTCGCGGAACCGCACGGCACCGGTCATGTCCATGACATCGCGCACTTTCATGTCGCCCCAGGCGCTACCGGCTAGTTCGGGAACATATTGAGTGACCAATGCGTTCGGATCGATCTTGCCGTCTTGTGCCAGTTGCGCAGCCATCAATCCGGTGAAAGACTTAGTCATTGAGAACAGCAGATGTGGCGACCACGGCTTCATCTGGTTATCGTAGCGCTCATACACGATGTGCCCTTTATGGAGCACCACTATGGCATCGCTGTAACTGGAATTGAACCATTCGTCGATGTTGGTCTTCTTGCCCTTGTCGTCCTCGAAGACAAAGCTGCCAATCGGCTTGTTCGTCACCGGCAGCACGGCGACCGGTGCATTGCCATGGCGAATATTGTGGGAAGGGTGCAACTCGGCCACATGTTGCAAGGACCAGCGCATCTGGGGATATTTGTGGGAGTTGCTCAAGTCCACACGCTGTGCATCTGTCGGCGGAAAGGTGCTCATCAGGCCGAGCTTGTCAAGCATTACAGTCTCCGGCGCAGGCAGGGTTTGTGACAGCACAGCTTGCGCCATGCACAGTGCAGCTGCAACGGCTGTAATTTTGCGGAGGAGATGCATATGGTCCTTGGTGTATCCAGGTTAACGAGCGAGCGGCAAAAGGTAATCATTACCGATGGTGTTTTTTTCGGCACTAGGGAAAGACCTCACGTCTGTCGCAATGGAGACGCCTGAGAAGTCCTGATGCACCCCCCAACTCCCGATCAGCAGCGGGTAACGCCGCGTTCCGCGGTTCGCGGTTCGCGGTTCGCGGTTCGCGGTTCGCGGTTCGCGATTTTTCCATACCCGACATGCAATTTTGATGAACAACCTGGCAGAAAATTGACTGACCCCAGTAGGCTGCCGGATCACTGGGCTAAACTGAGTCGGGCCAACCAATAACAGGAGCCGCACCGATGAAACACACCCTTCGCCGCGCGTTGCTGGCAACTTTAATTGTCGCCGCAACCAGTGCATCTGCTGCCACCGATGAAAAGCTGCTGGCCGCCGCCCGTGCGGTCGAGCCCGCGGTGATCGAATCGCTCAAAGAGATGGTTGCCATCGAATCAGGCACCATGGACCTCCCCGGACTGGGCCGCATGGCCGACTATGCCGAGCGTCGACTCAAGGCGCTTGGCCTACAGGTCGAACGTCGGCCATCCAGTACCGCCAAGGGCGAGATTCTCATTGGTCGAATCCAGGGCAGCGGTCGGCGAAAACTGATGTTGATCGCCCATCTTGACACCATCTACTGGCCCGGTACGCTTGCTACGCAGCCCATAAAGCTCGACGGCAACAGGCTCTACGGCCCCGGCATCGCCGATGACAAAGGTGGCGTGGCCGTGATTCTCCATTCACTGGACATCCTCAAAGCGGCAGGCTGGCAAGACTACGCCCAGCTGACAGTGCTGTTCAATTCCGACGAAGAGTCGCAGTCGGCCGGGTCTGGTGAGACCATAGCCACCATCGCTGAATCCCACGATGTAGTGCTGTCCTATGAGCCTACCGCCGCCAAGGCCATGTTCAAGACCGAGGGTGTGCTGCTTGCGGCCGCAGGCACGGGTACCGTCACCATGACAGTCAGCGGTCGCGCCTCACATGCCGGTGCGGCGCCAGAGCAGGGTCGCAATGCGCTGATCGAATTGGCCCACCAGATCAGCCAGACAGCCGACATTGTCAAGGGCATCCCCGGTGCGCAACTCAACTGGACCCAAGCCAATGCGGGCAGAGTGCGCAACCAGATCCCTGATCAGGCAATGGCTTCGGGCGATCTGCGCCTGACTGCCGCCGATGCCGCGCAGAAGCTGGAGGTTGCACTGAAGTCCCAGGCTGCGCAACGCAAGGTACCGGACACTGAAACTTCCATCGTCATCGATATAGGACGCCCGCCATTTGCCGGCGGTGAACGCACTCTGGCGCTGGCCAAGCGTGCCCAGGCCATCTACGCCGAGTTGGATGGCCGACCTTTGCTACTGATACCCGGCACAGGTGGCGGCACGGACGCTGGCTACGCCAGTCGATCCGGCAAGCCCTCGGTACTGGAAAGCCTAGGCCTGGCCGGCTGGGGCTACCACGCCCGAGACGAATACATCGAGATCGACTCGATTGTGCCGAGGCTGTACTTGACCACGCGACTGCTGATGGATCTGGGCCGCGACTGAGATCGTTGGTCGGCGGCAGCGCGCGACAGGCCTACCGACTAGAGCTCGAGCTCGAGCCGGCGTGACTGCCTCAATCAGCAGCTGACTGGTGCCCAAAATCATGAAACTGGCTTACCCGGACCGGGCACTGACAGCCGTTGGCTTGCGCCCCGTAGCTGCCCCAAACCCGGTCTCAAAAAAGCATCAGATGCTACAAAATAAGGAGCGCTTCACGATTATTGCGCAAGGGCTGGATGCCAATTTCGCTTCAGAATTGGGTGGCAATCAATTGCGCGCGTGGCTGATTTGTAGACTGTCCACGCCCTGCACATGGCGCAGTTGGCGGGACAATTCAAAAAGGGAATTCGGCTCAGGGCGGCTCTTGAGCGCCACCATCACAAAATTCCAGGACACCATGTGGCTTTGGGTCGAAATGCTGAGCGAGCCCTCGGCCACCATGTAGCCCCATTTTTTAATGGTGTCTTTCAGTACAGCCTCACTGGGCTCAAAGCCCGGTGCGAAACCCAGCACCACCCCCATGGCGCGGCGTGAGGGCAGGCGCGACTCCAGTTTGGGGCCCCACATCATCAGCGAGGCTGACAGCAGCGACAGCAAAATGGCCGCTGCAAAGAAGCCAATGCCCACCAGCACGCCAATGGCGCATGATGCCCAGATGGAAGCCGCCGTGGTCAGCCCGCTGATGTTCAAGCCTTCTTTCATGATGACGCCCGCACCCAGAAAGCCCACGCCCGTCACAATGCCCTGGATCACGCGCGATGGGTCTACGGGTACGGCGGAATGCATGCTGCCACCCCACCAGAAACCTGGGTAGCCCGCGAAGACTGTCAGCGCAGCCGACGCCATGCAGACGATGCCGTAGGTGCGCATACCCGCTGCGCGGCCGTGGTACGAGCGCTCGTAACCGACCAGCAGACCTAGGGCCAGCGCACCCGCCAGATTCATGAAAATCAGCAGGTTTACTTCCACCATGGGAAGCGACCAGAACGATGACAGGTAGGTCTGATTCAGCGAACTCATTGCACATCTCCCCATGAAGCAGGCGGCATAGGTTGGGTACGTTGCCGCTCGCCACTATGGTAGAGCAAATTGGCCCATGGTGCTGGCAAAGGAAAACCCCGTCAGCCGGGTAGGCTGCGGGGCTTCCTGATGAAAGAGTTGCTATATTTTTAGTAGCTGCTCACGCAACCCATTCGGGGGCTGGAGCCTACTTTTACTTAAAACCCTAGACCAGAAGTGCATTTACGCGTTTCACATACGCGGCCGGGTCAGCCGGCATGCCGCCTTCGGCCAGCAGCGCTTGGTCGAACAGGATGTGGGCCAGGTCGTTGAAGTGCACCGAGCCGTCGAGTTTTTTCACCAGAGGATGCTCGGCGTTGACTTCCAATACCGGTTTGACTTCGGGAGCGGCCTGTCCCGCCTGCTTGAGCATACGAGCCAGTTGAGTGCTCATGCCATCGTCCTTGACCACCAGGCAGGCGGGGCTGTCCACCAAGCGGGTGGTTACGCGAACGTCTTCGGCCTTGTCCTTCAAGGCTTCCTTGAGCTTGGCCAGCAACGGCTTGAAGGTCTCTGCTGCCTCTTCAGCGGCTTTCTTCTCGGCTTCGTCCTGCAGGCTGCCCAGGTCAACCGCGCCTTTGGCCACGCTTTGCAGCGGTGTGCCATCAAACTCTTGCACAAAGTTCAGGGCCCACTCGTCCACGCGGTCGGTCATCACCAGCACTTCGATGCCCTTCTTCTTGAACACTTCAAGCTGCGGGCTGTTCTTGCCAGCGGCCAGGTTGTCGGCGGTGATGTAGTAAATGGCTTCCTGGCCTTCTTTCATGCGGGCCTTGTAGTCAGCAAAGCCCACGCTGGCTGAATCGGTGGTGGTGGAGGCAAAGCGCAGCAGCTTGCACAGGCGCTCTTTGTTGGCGAAGTCTTC
>CAIYDK010000504.1 GCA_903924955.1 uncultured beta proteobacterium
ACGGAGCCATGTTGGCTTCGAATGCGAGGTGCAGCAAGTCAATACTGGCAAATTAGGCGAGGAAGTCGTTATTCGGCGACTGACAAGTTGACCGAGCTGGGGGGATGGAGACCATCGAATGATCTGCAAAATCCACGCGTCATTTTTGCAATGCCGACGTTTGTGCATGTCATCAAATAGACACCTGGAACGCCGGAGAATATTGGATTTGACACGTCCATCTTGGCAACGGATGCCGGTCTTTGCCAAGGGCGACGGATTCGTCTTCAGCGACGATCAGGCTCATGATTTGGTCCCTCTCTGCGGCATCAAGCCGCGGTGCATGGGTTGAACCAAAGCAAACGCAAAATCCAAAAGATGCTTTGACTGCCACAGAGCGCCGGGTACGTCATCAGACTGCAGGTCTTCACAAGCCAGCAACTCAATCGTAGACACAGTTGAACTTATTCAAGCGTTTCTACACTGTCAGACCTTTTTGGTCCTGACCATAGCTTTGGTCTGGGTCATATTCTTCGTCGTATCCGTAGTCAAGGTTGGCCATGTACCTCCCGTTCAACAATGTCCGAAAGTCGCAGTGTCATCCAGGCAGGGCGCTGGCGATGCAGGACATTAAGGGCACCACGATTGAAATCAAAGCCCTTTCCCTCCATGACATTGGTGTCAATCGAAAAAAATGTGGTTTTGCGGCCAATGATGTGATCTGGTGACGGTGGGCCTTTGGGCATGTTGAGGTCCTTGATTAGGTGTTGATCGCCCGAAACAGGCCTTCAGGTCAACCCCACAAGTTAGGAGATTACAGGAAATAGGAGTATTTTTAGCATTTATTCTCAAAAAACAGTGCACACGAAAGTTTTAATGATTAAAATCGCGTTATACGAAAATTCATCTTGGAGACAGGAATGCCTAACACCCAACAACCGACCATCGCCTCGCTGCTGGTGCAGCACATCCCGCGTGACCTCATTATGGGCGTAGAAGATGCGTTGCTTATTGGAGCACAGCGCGGCACCAGCGCAGGCGCCGTAATGAATCCAGGTCATAGGTCACACGCCGTCGGGCAAATGCGGCACTTTCACATGAATGAGACATTCCGTGACGCACTGGAGGCGGCCGGCACGAATCCGAGTCAGATCAAAGGCAACAGAGTTGTGATTGCTACGGCTGGAATTTTTGCGTTGGGGCGTTTCAATATTTCCAACGGCGTTTGGAACAACGGACGCCGTAGCCGCACCAGGAGAGAAATGGCCATGGCAAATCTGTCGATTGAGCCGCTGGTAACGCCCGATCTTTTTGACACTTACCAGCCCGCCACTAAGGCTACTGTGTTCTTTGTTGGTGTATTTGATCGGTCTATGCAAGACACTGCTGCTGTGCCCATGAGCATTGATGTAGCCGTGCCAGACCACGAACTGAAAGGATGGCTTTTCCGAATGTCAACAACTGCGTTCCTTACCCTGTATGAATCGCAGACCATCGCAGATGTGCAACCCGACTTGGCAGTGCCCCTGCTTAAGCCAGGCATCGCGGTTGGTCAAGACCAGAAGAGCGGAACATGAGCCGGGGTGTGCAAGACTTCAAGCCTGAGCGCCTCAAACAGGCGTTGGCGGCTCGGAAGTTCTCACAAGGGCAGCTTGCCACGCTGGTTGGGGTGTCGGCAGCCACGGTCAGCAAATGGCGCTCTGGTGATCAATCACCGGAAGCTGATGCATTGGACCGACTGGCCGACAAGCTAAGTCTGGCGTCAGAGTGGTTTACCAGACCACTGCTCGGGGAATGGCTCACGCCAAAGTACCGGAGCAACGCTCAGGCCCTCGCCTCCGCCCGTTCAAAGCTGGAGGCTCGGATGGAATGGGCGCAAGAGGTGGCAGTGAAGCTCGGCGAGTTTGCGAACTATCCGGCTGTGAACATCCCCGCCAGAGACTTCACTGATCCCGACCAGATCAGCGCTGCTGACATTGAACAGGCTGCGCAGGAGTGCCGCGATCTCTGGCGTCTTGGGCGCAGTCCGGTGCAAGACCTCGCTTTGGCGGTTGAAAGTGCGGGTGTGATCCTGGTACGTGAAGAAACAGAAATCTCTTCAATTGAAGGCCTCTCCAGCTGGAGTGATGTGCTGCAACGCCCCATCATCCTGTTGTCGGCCGACAAGGCCAATGCGTTTAGAAGTCGGTTTGATCTGGCACATGAGCTGGCCCACATCGTTCTGCATCAACACATTCCAGTGGCTACAGAGCGCGATCGGTACAAGCAAATAGAAAAGCAAGCACATCAGTTTGCAGGCGCTTTCTTGCTGCCCGCAGAGACGTTTGCTGTCGACGTTCAAGTGCCGGTGACGCTCGATAGTCTGCTGATCCTGAAACAGCGCTGGGGCGTGTCCGTTGCTGCCATGGTGATGCGCCTGGAAGCTCTGGGGATCATTGACGCCGACGACAAACTAAGTCTTTTTAAACGCCGATCTTCCCGATGGGGTGCGAAATCTGAGCCAGGCGATGACAAGCGCGAACCAGAGCAACCACGACTGTTGCGCCGGACTGTCGAGTTGCTGATCAGTTCCGGGGTCATGCCAGCAGTAGCAATCCCTCGGCATTTGGGCCTATCGGCACGTGATGTCGAATGTTTGGCAGGGCTACGCGAGGGGTTCTTTGCAAACCCGTCAGAAGTGGTTGAACTAGCAACTCTCCGGGCTGCAGGTCCGCGCCGGGTTGCCACAAGAACGGGGGATGCGTCAGGAAATGTGATGCAGTTCAACCGTCGCAGTCCTGACGCCACTTAGCGTCTTTCTTAAACCTTGACTTGGAGTCAATCATGGCAAAAGCACCCGTTAATCATCGCAAGTGCTGGACACCCAGCGATGACAAGCAACTCCAGCAACTTGCAAGCGCAAATACACCGACGCGCGTCATCGGTCTGAAGATGGGTCGCACTGAAGATGCCGTGCAATCGCACGCATCCCAAGTCGGCGTGTCATTGAAGCCGACGAACCAATCTCCATACGGAACCAGGAAGTAAGCAACCTGCAGACGCTACTGTAATGCCTGCAAAACGGGCATTACAGTGGGCTGCGCCAGAGTGCCAGTAATGGTGAGGCGGTGGCCGTTGGCCGTTGCATCAAACTGGAGTTGGCGCCAGCCTAAAAGTCACCTCGTGAAGCAAGAGACATTGGAGCTGAAGGACCAGGCGGCGACCAGCTCGTTGGAGTCCACAGGCAAGATGGTGGCCCGTTGAAATTTCATCGAGGGTGTGGTGGTAAATCTGCGGGTTGCTGAAAACCACCTCGCATTAGAGCGACAGCTATTGGCAACGATTCGATGCACGCGCCCGTTTCAATGGCTGGTTGGGAAGTGTGTCGAACTACACCACCAGTATTTAGTCGACCCGGAGAAATTCGTTTTCAATATAGCCGCGGGGCTGCAAGAGTAGGTGCTGGCGCGATTGCACCCTGCAGCGTGCTCAGCCAGCGCTGAATCGGCGGTATCGCA
>CAIYDK010000505.1 GCA_903924955.1 uncultured beta proteobacterium
CGCGCGGGTGCTCGATGCCGTGGGCATTCAGACCGTGGTGGCTGCCAAGGCCGGTTGCTGCGGTGCGGTCAAGTTCCACTTGAACGACCAGGATGGCGGCAAGGCAGAGATGCGCGCCAACATCGACGCCTGGTGGCCCCATGTGCAAAACGGCGTGGAAGCGATTGTGATGAACGCTTCGGGCTGTGGCGTGACGGTCAAGGAGTACGGACACATCCTGCAAGACGACCCGGCGTACGCTGACAAAGCCCGGCGCATCAGCGAGCTGACCCAGGACCTGAGCGAGTTGCTCCCCATGCTGGCGCAGGCCTTGCAGTCATTCGCACCCGGCTTGCGCGAGCGCATTGCCAAAACCGCACCGAAGCTGGCGTTTCATCCGCCGTGCAGCCTGCAGCATGGTCAAAAATTAAAGGGTGGTGTGGAACAGCACCTGGGCGCCATGGGTTTCGATATTCGAACCGCCAACAACGAGTCGCATCTGTGTTGCGGCTCGGCGGGCACTTTCAGTGTGTTGCACCCCAAGATGGCTTACCAACTGCGTGACCGCAAACTTGAGGCCTTGGAGGAGCTGCACAGTGAGGTGATTGTGTCGGCCAATATTGGCTGCATTACCCACCTGCAAAGTGGCACGCAGACACCGGTCAGGCATTGGGTGGAAGTGCTGGACGCCGCCCTGGCAGGCGCCTGATTGAACGCACGAATCCGGTTAACGCGATGATGTGGCCGCGTTGTAGCCCACCATGAATGACTCAAAGTCCGGGGCCGAAAGAGGGCGGGAGTAGAAGTAGCCTTGTGCATAGTCACAGCCCGCCTCGGCCAGCAGGTCGCGTTGCAACGCAGTCTCAACCCCCTCGGCAATCACCCGCATACCCAAAGCGTGTGCCATCACGATGATGGCATTGCACAGGGCCAGGTCGGTGGATTTGGGTATCAGATGGCGCACAAACGACTGGTCAATCTTGATGAAGTCGATGTCAAACCGCTGCAGGTACGACAGGGACGAATAGCCGGTCCCGAAATCATCCAGCGACACCTGGATACCGGCATCCCGCAGTGCCAGCAAGGTGTCGGCCACGTTGCCGCTGGTGTCGAGCAAAAGCCCCTCGGTAATTTCAACAACAATGGATTCACCCGGCAAACCACGCTCCTGCAGGTGCTGCGACCAGGTCTGTCTGCTGGAGTCAACGTGGTGGAACTGCACGGGAGACTTGTTCACGCTGATCTGGAAATCCGATGCCAGCTCGGCCCTCCAGGCGTGCACCTGCTGGGCCGCCTGTTGAAACACCCATTCGCCGATATCGACAATCAGGCCGCTGGACTCGGCAATCGGGATAAAGTCAGCCGGGCTGACCAGACCGCGCGTGGGGTGCTGCCAGCGGATCAGCGCTTCAGCCTTGTGAATAGCGCCTGTTGCCAGCTCAACAATGGGTTGGTACACGACCCGAAATTGCTGTTCCGCCAAGGCGGTGCGCAGGTCACCAGCGAGTCGCACCCGGGTCTGGGCGGCCTCTTGCAGCGCAGGGGTAAAAAACCCGAAACGATTACGCCCGGCGCCCTTGGCTACATACAGCGCCTGGTCGGCATTTTTGAAGAGATCTTCGATTTGAACCGCATCCAGCGGGTAAATGGTGATGCCAATGCTGGCCGACACAAAAACCTGCTCGTTGTCGAGCTGGAAAACCTCGGCCAAGGCAGACAGGATTTTCTGCAACGTGCCTTCCAGGTGATTGCTGTCGTTCAGCTCACCCAGAATGACGGTGAATTCGTCTCCGCCCATACGCGCCACCGTGTCGGACTGGCGCACGCAGGCTTGCAAGCGCCGTCCGGCCTCCACCAGCAGCAGGTCGCCGCTATCGTGCCCCAGGGTGTCGTTGACTTCCTTGAAGTGGTCCAGGTCAATAAACAGCAGCGCGAGTTGCAGGTTGTCGCGTTCGCACCGCCGGATCTCCTGCTCCAGTCGGTCGCGCAGCATGCGCCGGTTGGGCAGACCCGTGAGCGCATCGTAAAAGGCCTGGTGGCGGATCAGCGCTTCTGAATTTTTGCGGTCGGTGATGTCGGTGTGGGTGCCTATCATGCGCAGCGGATTGCCTTGGGCATCCCGGCTGATGACCATGCCGCGGCTCAGGACCCATTTCCAGCTGCCGTCCTTGCATTGAACGCGATGTTCGTTCGCATAGGTGGCGGTTTGCCCGGTAAAGTGGGCCTGGTGGTCTCGTTTGATGCGTTCTCTGTCGTCGGGGTGTGTCCGGTCGTAGAGCTTGTACTCGGGCGAATCGGTATCCGATCGTGCGTAACCATACATTTCCAGCAGGCGTTCCGAAAAAAACTCTTCGTTGGTCGGTATGCGCCAGTCCCACACCCCGTCACCCGTGCTCTCCAGTGCCAGTTTCCAGCGGTCTTCGCTATCCCGTGCGGCCGCTGCGGCCTGCATGAGGGCTGTTACATCGGCAACGGTGCGCACCAAGCCGCCGGCGGGCAAGGTCTGGCTTCGTATCTCCAGGGTGCGCCCCTTTGGCGTTACACGAAGGTACTGGCTAGGCAGGGCGCTCGGCGCACCGCCGGCTACGTCGATGATGCCTTTGCGCAACTCAGCGTCCATCAAGCCTGAATCGGAATCGAAATCCCCACGATCAAGCTGGTAGCGTGCAAGATCCTGCATGCGGGGTCGACTGGCCATCAGAGGTTCAGGCAGTTCCAGCAGCTCGCAAATCCTTGGGTTGAACATGCGCACGCGGTCATTGGCGTCAACTAGCAAAATGCCCTGGCTGATACTGGCCAGCGTGGTTTGCAGCAGCAGCGTGTTTTCACGCAATTCGGTGTTGACGGTCCGCAGCGCTTCTTCGGCGCGCTTGCGCTCGGAAATGTCGGTGTGGGTTCCAATCATGCGCA
>CAIYDK010000506.1 GCA_903924955.1 uncultured beta proteobacterium
AGCCGTAGGCGATCGCACCACCCTCAACGAACTCTATAAGCAACTAAAAATCAGACTGCTCTCGCATTACCCGCAACTAGACAGCGCCAAACCTGTGTACCGCGACTTCCGCGCCGGCGATGTGCGCCACAGCCTGGCCGACATCAGCAAAGCCGCCACCCGCCTGGGCTACGCACCCACTCAACGCATCGGCGCGGGGCTGGAACTGGCGATGCCGTGGTACCTGAAAAAGAACTAATTGGGGTCAGACTCCAATTAAGAGGTGCTGGAATGCCTGGTTGCCGTTTTTGAAGACGAGTACGAATAAGCAGGAAACGGCCGTCCCCTTTATGTTCGAGCAACGCTGTGACGCACGCCCGTGCGCCAAGGAAGAGGCCGTGCAACAGGAAGAGGCACAGCCATAAAGCTGTGCTAGCATTGGTTCATGCGTGAACGTAACGCGTCGAGAGTGTCAAAAACTGGTGTTTGACACTGCGGTAGAGAACGAGTCCGACTTGGCTGCTGGCTTGCCCAAACTCGCCAGGTTCTTGCGGTCCACCGAGATCGAAGGTTTTGACGGACCCTACTCTATGGATCACCGGTTGTGGGCGGTTGCCAGTTTGCTAGAGACCCATATGCGCGTCGTAGGCAGCGGCGTTCAGGGCGTGGCGGTTACCAAAGAAGACAAGTTGGACCAGGTAATAAGAAGAATTGCTGAAGCCAAACAACTCAAAGAAAGTATTCGCCAGGCTGCTCGCCCACGCAGTGACGCCATCCCCTATCAGAGCGCGGTGCGTGATGATTTCAACGTTTTCAAGCGCATGCGTCAATGCCGCCAGCAAGCCCAAGAAATTGCTACCCAGTTTCCGCAGATCAAAGCGCTGCTGGCTGCATCCACCACCATGCCCGGTGAAGACTCCGACCGCCTCATGCGTTACCAAACTACCCTTGAAAAGCAACTCTCTCGCTATATCGGCGAACTGCTGCAACTAAAAAATGCAATTTTGCCAAACGAACCCTAAATGGGTGCGTTACCATTTTCATACTTTTCGTGGCATACTTAATTAATTACAAATAAGGGTACGCATGAAAACGATGGATGTAACGCTGGCAGAACGCGGTCAGATCGTGATTCCCAAAGAAGCGCGTGAGGCCATGGGCCTCAAACCCGGTTCCAGGCTGCAAATTCGCATGGCAGACGGACGGCTGCTGATCGAAAAAAAGGTGGCGCTTGATCTGAGCCCCTGGATCGGCAAGGCAATTGATGATGGTTTGACCACCGACGAGGCCTTGTCAGAACTGCGTGGCCGCCCGGTTCCTTGGCAGGTTGTGGATGCCAAGGCATGAAAACAGCTGTTGATTCAAGTGTGTTGTTTGAAATTGTCAAAGGCGCACCTGGTGCCGCTGCGGCTCAAACTGCGTTGGAGGCCGCATTGGCTCACGGCAGTCTGTGCGTCTGTGCGGTGGTGGTGGCGGAGTTGGGACGTTACTTTGCCAGCGAACAAGACTTGCGTGAATTTCTGGAGGCGTGCCAAATTGACCACGACCCACTGTCAATGGAGTCTGCGCTTGAGGCTGCACGCATCATGCGTGGCTACGCCCGCAATAGGGGGCCGCGTGAGCGAGTGGCGCCCGATTTTTTGATCGGTGCACACGCTATCCAACAGGCAGATGCGCTGCTGACCACCGATGCTGGCTTTTTTCGCAATTACTTTGCGTCGCTAAACGTCAGCACCCCATGGTGAAAAGGGGACGCTACCCTTTTCTTACACCGCTGAATACCTTTTGAGCCAGTCTTTCAGCGTGGCATCCACCCGTGTTTGCCAGCCATCACCAGTGGCACGAAAAGGCTTGTATTTCGTCTCTCTTAATGCTCTCAAAGTTTATTGATCATGTGCGGATTCGCCGGATTCTTGACCACTGACGCGGGGCCATCCGGTGGCGGCGCGGGGCTGGCCATGACGGAGCTCGCCACCCGCATGGCGCAGGCCATCGTGCACCGCGGGCCGGACGATGCGGGGGCTTGGGCCGACGCACAGGCCGGAATTGCGCTCGGCTTTCGACGCTTGTCTATTGTGGAACTCTCCGCCGCCGGCCACCAGCCCATGCATTCGGCCAGCGGTCGCTACGTC